>NZ_CP024866.1:5948243-6089671 GCF_004136015.1 Pseudomonas sp. ACM7
CGATCGACAACAACGCGGCGGAGCGCGCGATAAAGCCGTTTGTAATCGGGCGCAAGGCATGGCTGTTCAGCGACACGCCCAAGGGTGCCACCGCCAGTGCGCAGATCTACAGTTTGGTCGAGACCGCCAAGGTCAACGGCCAGGAGCCTTATACGTGGCTGCGCCACGTACTGGAAAGACTACCGCAGGCACAATCGGTTGGGGACTACGAAGCCTTGCTGCCATGGAACTGCTCGCCAGAGATGCCACGGTAAACGACTGCCTCATCTTGAGGTAGGTGTAGTTCGTGGATCGGTTACAACGAAGACACTCTCTACGAAGACCTTCTGCGAAAGCATTTACCTGATCGTACTGATCTGGATGAGTGGTTCCACGACCTCTACACACCGCTGATCAGGGCGATGTACGCCACCGAGCCTGAAGAATCCAGCGATTTGCTAAAACAATATTGTGAGGCGTGGTATCCCGCTTTCGCCTCGCTACAAACCAACTGGCATGACAGTCATTTGGACATGGAAGGCGACGATGGCAACTACGTCGGCTACTGGGCTTTGGAAGCAGGCGCGATCGCCTTTTTATACGGCATCGACGATAGCAGAATCGATCACAGGGTTTATCCCAAAGATCTCGTTGAATATGCCCGGCACCAGAAAGCCTTGAATGCATCGCCCTCGGGCATTTAGCTTTAAAACCTGCCCCACAGGAGGCAGGCTTGTTCCAGAGGCTTCAGACCGGCGCCTTCCACCCCATCATCTGCTGCTGCGCAACCAGCAGCAAATCGGACCCATCCTGCGTCAGCAGATAAAGCGCGTGAGTAATGTGTGGAATATCTTGAACATCACCGTTCTTGAAACACTGGCAATGGAGCGTTTCAAGCAACTGGCTGGCGGCTCGGACACGCTGTAAAGCGGCTTCGAGTATGTCTTGGGGATTGGCCTCGGTGTCGATGACCATTGGGCTTGTCTCGGTAACGCTGCTTTTGATTGAGCGATAGCGATCGGGGAATGGATTTAGCGTTGGCATAGTAATTACTCGATGATTAGTAAATAACCGCCAGTACCGTGACCAAACGATGGGAGGCGGACTGTGTACAGGCTTGGTCAACCGATACCATCAAATCGGCTCGCCCGAAGGCGTCCAGCACACAGCCGCCATTGCAACGCATTACGAGGACATAGATGTCCGCAGCGCGAATGATGGCACAGATATGTGTGATGGCATCAGGTGACCAAACCTGCTCGCTGATTTTGCAGCGAGGTCAAACAGTAAACGCTGGTACCTTGCCGACGAAAGACGACAAAGAGTCCGACCGTGTAGGAACGGGCCGAACCTCCCTCAGTTTTTTTACCTACATGAAACCTCTGTCAGAAACCTCCTCACGACAGGCGGCATTCAGTCGGGTTAACCATCGCTTAACCCCGCGGTCCAAAACTTTACTGGACCGCACGCCCTCAGAGTTCTCTGACGCCCAGTGCGGCAGGTTCGACGCCTAAACGTCGAGCTGACATTAAGCCTGCATCGGAGATCGTTCATGAACATGCCCACCTTGCTGATCACCACCGCCCTCGCCTGCACCGCGTTTGCCGGTCTGGCTCAGGCCAATGACACGTCATCCTCCCAGGCCGTGCCCTATCACTACGGCATGCCGCTGCACGTGGGCAAGGTCATTACCTTGACCGAACCGTCGACGCTGGACTGCAAAGTGGTCACAGCCGACATGAAGTACATCGACAGCACCTCGGGCAAGCCTGCGGAAATCTCCTATCGGAAGCTTTCTGACGCTTGCAGTTATCAAAACTGACGGAAAGGTCTGATTCAATACTTTGCGGTATTCCTGTGAGGGGTTCTGGCGCTATGCTCAGCGCCTCTCCCCACTGCCGCAAGGATTCGCCATGCAGTTATCGTTTCGTACCTTGTCGACTTTTACCGCCGCGCTGTGTTTTCTGTTGGCCCTGGTCTGGGGTTTGATGCCGGACAGGTTGCTGTCAATCTGGAGCATCGAATATTCGTTGGCGGTGGGCGTTGTCGCAAGGCGCAGTGCAATGCTGTTCGCAGCATTGGGCGTGATGTTTTATCTGGTTCGAAACGAGTCGCCTTCGATCACCCGCAATGCGCTGACCAATGGTTTCATGGTCGGCTGCTGGGGGCTGGCAGCACTGGGCTTCGGCGAATGGCTCAATGGCCATGCCGGTCCGGGCATATTGCTTGCTGTGGTGGTCGAACTGGCGCTGGGCCTGGCGTTTCTCCAGACCAAGCGCGTGTCGATGGAACTCGAAACCGTGGGTTAAAGCGCTTTCCGGTCTGGATGCAGGGTCCGGGCAATGGTTTGGTGCTGCATGTCAGAGCGCAGCCCAGCGATCAGGTCATTGATTTCTCGGCAACCATTTAGCTGTTTGGCATTTATTCCTGTCTTCATTAGATCGAGGTGATCGGTTTCACGATCGGAATACACCTTGACGGTCATCGACAGGTCCGGCGACAGCGTGCATTGACAACGTTTCGGCAAAAAACTGCTTTCAATGATATTGCGAAGTTCCAAGGCAGAAAGAAACATGGCGACCCTCTCCTTAATGTGAGACTGCCAATCAACTATCGATACTGACGCAATGAAATCCCCGGTCAGCTTAAGACCAGCTTCAGCATAAAACATGCCTTGGATTTCGCACTGCAGCTCATCGGTAAATCAACGATTTAGCGAAACCGCACGTAAATAGCCCCTGCAATATGCAAGAAAGGCGTTGTGGTGCCCCTGCAATTTGCATACATCCAGCGACAAGTTTGCATTGGCCGACCACCCCAGTAAGAATGCGGCCAATCAAATCAGTATCCGCTGACCCCACTCGCAAGCAAGGAGGCATTATGGGTTCTTTGACCTGTATCACTACCGTCGGGCTGATTCTTGCCGGGCTGTCGACCATCGCTCACGCCGCGAAAGTCGAAGAAGTCGCGCCGTTCCCCAAAGCTGAGAGCGGTTTCACCCGCCAGGTCATTCACCTTGCCCCACAGACTCAGGAAGACGGTTTCCAGGTCGAAATTCTCGCCGGCAAAACCCTGACCGTCGACTGCAATCGCCAACGCCTGGGCGGCATTCTCGATGAGAAAAACCTCGAAGGCTGGGGCTACCCGTTCTACCGACTGGAAAAAGTCATCGGCCCGATGAGTACGCTGATGGCCTGCCCGGACGGCAAAAGCAAAAAGGACTTCGTGCCGGTGGTCGGTGACGGTTTCATGTTGCGCTACAACAGCAAACTGCCGATCGTGCTCTACGTGCCCAAAGACGTCGAAGTCCGCTACCGGATCTGGTCGGCGTCGAGCAAGGTCGAGAAAGCCGTCCAGGAATAACCGTTCTATCCCGTTACAGGAGCGCCATTTTGATTACCTGCCACGTCAAATATGTGATCGATCCGTACCAACTCAGCGAATTCGAAGCCTACGCCAAGGCCTGGCTTGGCATCGTCGAGCGTTTGGGCGGTACGCACCACGGGTACTTCCTGCCTTCCGAGGGAGCGAGCAATATCGCCTACTGCCTGTTCAGCTTTCCTTCGCTGGCGGACTACGAAAGCTACCGGCATATCGCGATGACTGACGCCGAAAGCACCGCGCTCGTAGCTTCGCTGGTCGAGAAGAAGTTTATCGTCAGTTATGAGCGAACCTTCCTGCGCCCGCTGCTGGCCTGACACCGCTCACGCCGGGGCGCCGCTCAACGCGGCGCGCTCGGCCACATGGCGCAAACTGTCGAAATTGATGTTGGCGCCCGAGTCGATCGCTACCAGTGTCTGACCACGGGCACCGGTTTGCGCCACGTATTTCTTGATTCCGGCCACGGCCAAGGCACCGGAAGGTTCGGTGATCGAGCGGGTATCGTCGTAGATATTCTTGATGGCGGTGCAGAGTTCGTCGTTGCTGACGGTCAACACCTCATCGACGCAAAACTGGCAGACCTCGAAACCATAAGCACCGATCTGGGCGACGGCGACACCGTCGGCGAAAGTGCCTACGTTCGGCAGGACAACTCGCTCGCCGGCCTGTAATGCCGCGTACAAACACGCGGAATGTTCCGACTCGACACCGATGATGCGGATTTCAGGACGCAGGTATTTGACGTACGCCGCGATACCGGCGATCAGGCCGCCACCACCCACCGGCACGAAGATCGCGTCCAGTGGACCTTGATGCTGGCGCAGGATTTCCATGGCAACGGTGCCCTGCCCCGCGATCACGTCCGGGTCGTCGAAGGGCGAGACAAAGGTGCGACCGGTTTGCCGCGCCAGGTTCAGTGCATAGTCCAGCGCAAACGGAAAACTCTCGCCATGCAGCACGGCATCGGCGCCCCGACTGCGCACACCCAGCACCTTCAGTTCCGGCGTCGTACGCGGCATGACGATGGTCGCCGCAATTCCCAGTTCACGGGCCGCTAATGCCACGCCTTGAGCATGATTACCTGCGGAAGCGGTGATGACCCCGCGAGCCTTTTGCTCATCGCTCAACTGCACCAGTTTGTTGTAAGCGCCGCGGATCTTGAAGGAAAAGGTCGGCTGCAAGTCTTCGCGCTTGAGCAGGATCTGGTTACCCAAAACCTCGGACAGTGCCGGTGCTACCTGCAACGGCGTACGCACCGCGAGCTCATACACGGGCGCGGCGAGGATCTTTTTCACGTAGTGCTCAAGCAAGGTCTGCTGGGCGGTGGTGCTCATGGTTGTCTCCTGTCGTACACCGAATGTGTGTAGGAGCTGCCGAAGGCTGCGATCTTTTGATCTATCTTGCGGACGCCAAGATCAAAAGATCGCAGCCTTCGGCAGCTCCTACGCCGGTCGGCGTTGGTTCAAGACCCAGGAGACAGAAAGTAAAAACCCGCCTCTAGGGCGGGTTGGGTGCTGCAGTCGTGAGCTAGCCCGCCAAATAAGGAATGGCGGTAATAATGCTTGGCTGGCAGCGCAATACAGTGGAAGTCATGTCCGGAAATTAGCCGGGCGCTGATGGCAAGTCAATGGCCAATTTTCCTCGGCCTCTGTAGGCTGACGACTCTGCTCATTGTCCCAAGGAAGGAAACCATGAAGTCTGTCGCCCTGCCCCTCATTGCCCTGATCGCGTTCGCCGGCTACACCGTTTCGGTGATGCTTCAGGCCGAACAGTCATTGATCGACTTCGGCCTCAGCCTGATGTCGCGCCCCGACACGGCGCAGATCGTGATTGATTTGTACCTGCTGGCGACGCTCGCGGGCATCTGGATGTACACGGATGCGCGCAAGCGTGGGCAGTCAGGGCTGTCGGTGGTGCCGTATCTGTTGCTCACCGCAATATTTGTGTCCATCGGGCCGTTGTTGTATTTGGTGGTGCGTGGGCAACAGGATCGGAAGAAATCCGTAACCGTCCATCAAGAGGTCTGATCCTGGATTTGTAGAGCTGTTGAGATTGCCTTCGCGAGCAAGCCCGCTCCCACAAGGGTTCTGTAGAGGACTCGGAACTTGCGTACACCCTGATCAAAATGTGGGAGCGAGCTTGCTCGCGAAAGCGATCTGACAGCCGCCAAAGTTATTTCGCCAACCGTCTGAGCCCGAGCACCATCACTCCAGCCCCCATTATCATCGCAGTCAGAAACAGCGGATACGAAACCCACCACGGCACGCCCGCCGTCATCATGCTGAACTCGGACATGCCGCCGATACTTGCAATCAGGTTCAGCGGCAAAAACACCACATTGATCAACGTCAGTTTGCGCAGCAGGTTGTTCATGCTGTTGTTCATCAGGTTGCCCCGGGCGTCGATCAGCCCGGAGAACACCGTGGAGTAGATTTCCGCCTGTTTGTAGCACTGGTTGTTTTCGATGATCAGGTCGTCGATCAGGCCAATGGCTTCGGCGCTGAAATGTTCCTTTGCGGCGTGATTGCGCAACCGGGTCAGGACTGCGCCGTTGCTGTGAATCGCGTTGATGTAATAGATCAGGCTTTCGCTGAGGTTGAACATCTGGATCAGGTGCTGATTCTGCATCGACGCGTTGAATTTCTGCTGCAACTCCCGGGCAACCAGTTTGATCACCTTCAGGTGGCCCAAGTAGTGATGGATGTTGTTGAACAGCAGGTCGAGCAACACATCCAGCGGCGTGTTCAGGGGCTGGCGCATGCCGAGACCACTGAGCGGCGAGTCGTCGGTGGCGATCACCAGCAAACGATGCTCGGAAAACAGCAAACCGCAGGACGACACTTCGAAGGCCAGGCTGCCCGCGCCGGAATAGTTTTCCGGGCGTTTCCAGATCAGGAACAGGTTATCAGGGTGAAACTCGATGCGTGACACCTCATCGGGGTCCAGGGCCGAGGCCAGGGCGTGTTCATCAACTTTGAAATGGCTGTGCAGCAGATCCCGTTCGGCCGCATCGGGATTACTGAACAACATCACGTCGGCATCCAGCCGTTCGACTTTGTGGAGGGCGCCGTGGATCAGTTGAAAGCTCTTGATCATCGGCCGTTCACCAGGCCTGGCCGCGGCGCTTGAGTTCCAGGCGACGGACGAACTCTTCCAGCACCAGTGAATACAGATCGTCCTGCAAGTAAGCGTCTTCGATGCCGGCGTCCATGTTCGGATTGTCGTTGACCTCGATCACCACCACTTTGTCGCCGGACTGCTTGAGGTCGACGCCGTAGAGGCCATCGCCGATCAGGTTCGCAGTCTTCACCGCCAGCTCCACCACCGCCCGCGGTGCTTCGTGAACCGCCAGGGTGCGGCATTCGCCATTGATGTCCTGGCCCTTGGCCTTGTGGTTGTAGATCTGCCAATGGCCCTTGGACATGAAGTACTGGCAGGCAAAGATGGGTTTGCGGTTGAGCACGCCGATGCGCCAGTCGTATTCGGTGTAGAAGAACTCCTGGGCCAGCAACAGCACCGAATGCTCGAACAGTTCGGCCGTGGCTTCGAGCAAGGCTTGCTGGCTTTCGACCTTGATCACACCCCGAGAGAAACAGCCGTCGGGGATCTTCAGCACCAACGGGAAACCGAGGCGCTCGCCGACCCGTTCAAAGTCTTCCGGTCGCTCTTTATAGAGAATCTCGGTGGCGGGCATGCCCAGTTAATGACTCTTGAGCAGATCGGTCAGATACACCTTGTTGGTGCAACGCAGAATCGACGCCGGGTCGTCCATCACCACCAGCCCTTCGCTCTCGGCTTTCTTGGCAAAACGGTAGGTGTGGTTGTCGACGCTTGTCGTCTCGCGGATCAGCAGCCCGTCGTATTCGGCGATACGTGCGTAGTCCTTGCGCTCGATCAGCTCGACGTCGATACCCAACGTCTTGCCAACCCTGACGAAGTTGTCCAGCGCCTTGGCATTCGACGGCGGCAACGCTTCCTGGGGATCGTGCAGGATGGCCAGGTCATAACGGGCCAAACGCCGGGAACGCGGCACGCGCCAGATCTTGCGACTGAAACTGTCGAGTGAGTGGGCGAACTGATCTTCCTGATCTTCGCGTAACTTATGTATGGCGCCGGACTTTACCCCTTCAATGTGCCAGCCATTAGTTCGGCGAAATTCAACTAACAATATCGGACACGGAAACAATTCAAACAACTGTCGTGCCAGATCCTGTAACGGCTCGATATGAGTCTTGCCAAAGTAGAGCGTCAGGGTAAAGCCTTCGGTATCGCTGTAAAGATGATGACTGAGGGCTTTTTCCAGGGTTTTATCCAAATCATCCAGGGCCAGGCCGTACAAGGATTTTCGAGTCAGTTCGCTGATGGTCCGCACCGAGGGAATCACCTTGTGCCCACGGGCTTCGGCCAGCAGCGAGCAGTAGTAACCGTGCCCCAGGTACTTGTAGCTGCGGCACAGGTTGATCACCTGGACCCGCTTGCCCTGCTCGTTGGCCCGGGGTTTCTCGAGGTATTCCTGGGCGCTGACGATGTCTTCACTGGGGAAGTAGGAGATCCAGTCTTCCTTGCGCTCGACGATGATAATCAACTGACTGGAAGTTCTAACACTGTCATTTAAATAAGTTGCTGCCGGCAAAGTTTGCTCGGATACTTCGCGCCAATGACCCTGTACCGCTGACATAGTGATTGATCCGTTGGAGAACAAGACCTTTCCTATTAAGCACGAACTTTTTAGAAAGTCCCGTTTCGTTACGCAACTTTTACGGTGGTCATATGAACCTGGTTTTTCGCCTGGCGGTGGTTGAAGACTTACCGGCGCTGCTGGAACTCGAACAACACTGTTTCACCACGGATCGGCTTAATCGTCGCAGTTTTCAATGGATGATCACGCGCGCCAATGGGCAACTGTTGGTGGCCCAGCGTGGCGAACACCTGGTCGGTTACGCCGTGGTGCTGTTTCACCGGGGTACTTCGCTGGCGCGACTTTACTCGATTGCGATCGCCACCGACGCGCGCGGCAGCGGCCTGGGCAAGCAATTGCTCCAACGCATCGAGGCCTGCGCCCTTGAGCACGACTGCACCTACCTGCGGCTGGAAGTACGCATCGACAACCCGACGGCGATTGCCCAGTACGAGCGCAACGGTTACCGACGCTTTGCACTGATCCACGACTATTACCAGGACCATGCCGACGCGCTGCGGCTGGAGAAGCGCATCCTCCAGCACCGCGACTCGCGCAACATCAAGGTGCCCTGGTACCCGCAGACCACCGATTTCACCTGCGGCCCGGCTTGTCTGCTGATGGCCATGGGCGCGCTGCAAGCGGATCGCGTGCTGGAGCGTCTCGAAGAACTGCAGATCTGGCGCGAAGCGACCACCGTGTTCATGACCTCCGGCCATGGTGGCTGCAGCCCTCAAGGCCTGGCGCTGGCGGCATGGCGACGGGGTTTTGGAGTGCGTCTGCAACTGAGCATGGCCGGGGCACTGTTTCTCGATGGCGTACGCAATGCGCATAAAAAAGAGGTAATGCGTCTGGTGCACGAGGAGTTTACGGCGCAGCTGCACACCACTGACGTCGAACAGGTGATCGGCGGGCCGCTGGATCTTCCGGGTTTACTGGACGGAGGTGGACAACCGCTGGTGCTCATCAGCAGCTATCGACTGACCCGTTCCAAATCGCCGCATTGGGTGATCGTCACCGATTGCGATGAAGAGTTCGTCTACCTGCATGACCCAGATGTCGATCACAGCCAGCATCGCCAACACATGGACTGCCAGCATTTGCCGGTCAGCCATGGGGAATTTGAAAAGATGTGCAGTTTCGGTCGGGGCAAGCTTCGGGCGGCAGTGATCCTGTACGCCCGAACGTGTCCAAAAACACCCTTGTAGCAGCTGGCGAAGCCTGCGTCCGGCTGCGCAGCAGTCGTAAAATCAGCCACGCGGTCATTCAGGTAAACCAAGGTGGCAGAATTGGCGACTGCTACGCAGCCGGACGCAGGCTTCGCCAGCTGCTACAGGTGTCGGTTACTTCAGTCCGATTTTGTACAACGCCCCGTCGTCCTCGTCGGTCAACACATACAAATACCCGTCCGGCCCCTGCCGAACATCGCGAATCCGCGCCTTGAGTTCACCCAGAAGTCGCTCTTCGTGAACGACCTTGTCGCCATCGAACTGCAAGCGGATCAACTCCTGGCTCACCAGTGCGCCGATAAACACGTTGTGCTGCCAAGCCTTGAAGCGGTCAGCGTCGTAGAACGCCATGCCGCTGAGGCCGGGGGACTTTTCCCAGACATGGTGCGGGGCGACGGTACCTTCGGCGGTCTTGCCTTTGGCTTCCGGAATCGGCTGGCCGGAATAATTGATGCCATGGGTTGCCATCGGCCAGCCGTAGTTCTTGCCACGCTCGATGATGTTGATTTCATCGCCACCCTGGGGACCGTGCTCGTTTTCCCAAAGGGTGCCGGTCCAGGGATTGAGCGCTGCGCCTTGCGGATTGCGCTGGCCGTAGGACCAGATTTCCGGGCGCACGCCCGCCTGACCGACAAAGGGGTTGTCATCCGGCACCTTGCCGTCCGGGTAGATCCGCACAACCTTGCCTTGCAGCTTGTCGAGGTCTTGGGCGGTCGGCCGGTCATTGTTCTCGCCAAGGGTGATGAACAGATAGCCGTCGCGATCGAACACCAATCTTGAGCCGAAGTGGTTACCGACTGAAAGCTTGGGTTCCTGGCGGAAGATCACTTTGAAATCCTTTATGGCTGTCAGGTCGTCAGACAGACGTCCGCGACCAACTGCCGTCCCGGCCTTGTCGCCCTCACCGCCACCTTCGGCATAAGACAAGTAGACCGTGCGGTCTTGCTTGAAGTCGGGCGACAACGCTACATCCAGCAAGCCGCCCTGCCCCTTGGCCCAGACCTCTGGAACACCACTGAGCGGTGCGGAAAGTTTACCGTCGGCGCTGACCACCCGCAGGTTGCCGGGCCGTTCAGTCACCAGCATCCCTTGGCGATCGGGAAGAAACGCCAAAGCCCAGGGATGTTCGAGCCCCTTGGTCATTGTCGTCACCTCAAGGGTGCCCTGTTCGCTTTTCAAATTCTGGGTTGGCGCTGCGAAAACGGGCGCCGTGAAAGTGATCAGTGCGCTGGCACACAGTGTGGCCAGAAGGGTTTTACACAACATGCACGATTCCTTTTGTCGTTTGAATGGCTGGCAAGAACGCTGTCGTGCCGTTCAACGGTTGCTGGTGTCCGCGTCTCGATGAGGTGGATTGGGAATGAATTTCGGAGGGGTGGCGGGAGGCGAGCGATCCTGTGGATAGCGGTTGCCGACGCCACCATTATCAAGCGTCGGTGGCCGCGGCACGGGCACTGTATTCGGCCCACGAATGCTCGGCGCGTTGGGTTGCGTGCCTTGCATGCTGTTGGGATTGGCCCGGCGAATCGGGCTGTTGTAAGGATTGCTGGTGTGGCCCGTCGGGCTCTGGACCAACAGCAATGATGAAGGTGGCGATGCGGTGTCAGCCTGGGCCAGATTGCTCAGCACGCCACTCAACGCCAATGCGGTGCAGCCGAGCACAAATCTGTTCATGGGGAGCCTCTGGACATCAGCGTGGATAGGAACTTCGATATCACGCTACGCCCGGGGTTCGGATTTGTTAACTAAAACCTCCTTCACAAGATGTAACACGAGTTGACCTGACCGCCGATAAGCCCGCAGGACCGGGTCGCAGCCTGCTGAAACTTTTGCACAGCGTCACAGGTCACCTGAACATCACTCGCGAGAAGACGACCATGGCACGGGCAATCTGGAAAGGCGCGATCAGTTTCGGTCTGGTGCATATCCCTGTGGCGCTGGTCTCGGCGACGTCCTCGCAAGGGGTGGATTTCGACTGGCTCGACAGCCGCAGCATGGACCCGGTCGGCTACAAGCGCGTCAACAAGGTCACAGGCAAGGAAGTGACCAAGGAACACATCGTCAAAGGTGTGCAATATGAAAAGGGTCGGTATGTGGTCCTCAGCGAAGAGGAAATCAAGTCGGCGCACCCTCTGTCCACTCAGACCATCGACATCTTTTCCTTTGTCGACAGCGAGCAGATTCCCCTGCAAAACATCGATACGCCCTACTACCTCGCGCCGGATAAACGCGGTGGCAAGGTCTATGCGCTGTTGCGCGAAACGTTAAGCAAGACCAATAAAGTCGCCCTGGCTCATGTTGTGCTGCACACGCGCCAGCACCTCGCCGCGCTGATGCCGCTGGAATCGGCGATGGTATTGGTGATGCTGCGCTGGCCCGCCGAAGTGCGAAGTCTGGATACGCTGGAGCTGGGCAGTGAAGTCACCAAGCCCGAACTGGCCAAAGGTGAACTCGATATGGCCAAACGTCTGGTTCAGGACATGAGCGCAGACTGGAAACCCGAGGATTATCGCGACAGTTTTGAAGACAAGATCATGGCCTTGGTCGAGAAAAAGGCTAATGAAGGCAAGATCGAGGATGTGGAAACGGCGACTGGCGAAGAGGAACGGAAAACCGCGGATGTCATTGATTTGACCGAGCTGCTTAAACGTAGTCTTGGCGGCAAGAGCACGGGCAAAACAAAGTCGGCCGCGAAACCCGCCGCAAATAAAAAAGCCACGAAGACTTCTCGTGGCTGAATAAGCAATGCGTGTCAGTAAGTTACTGGTTGAAAATGCCGGCCTCTTCGCGAGCAAGCCCGCTCCCACATTTGAACGCGGTCGAATGTGGGAGCGGGCTTGCTCGCGAAGGCGTCATACGCCACAACGCGGAAATCAGATCAGAACGATAACCGCCAACAAACCACCAAAAATCGCCCACTTCTCCAGGTAATAGAGCTTGCGGTTGCGCTTTTTCAGCGCTTTGCCGCGCAGGCGAATCTTGTAGATTTTGGCAAACAAGCGGTTGATGCCTCCGGTCTTGTCACCGACATCGTTCGGTGCGCCCGCCGCCGACATCACGTTACGGCTGAACCAGCCATTGAACGCCGCCGCCCAGCGATACTTCATCGGCCGCTCCACGTCGCAGAACAGAATGATGCGGTTCTGCTCGGTGGTGTTTTCGGCGTAATGAATGAAGGTCTCGTCGAACATGACCGCTTCACCGTCGCGCCAGTGGTAGTTCTCGCCATCGACGTTGATGTAGCAACCGGCATCGTTCGGTGTTTCCAGGCCCAGGTGATAGCGGTAGGAACCCGCATACGGATCGCGGTGACGGACCAGTTTCGAACCCGGTGGCAGCTCGGCGAACATCGCAGCCTTGATCGAGCCGATGCTTTGCACCAGTTCGGTGGTGCGCGGACAGAGTTTTATGGCCGAAGGATGGCTGTCGCCGTACCACTTCAGGTAGAAACGTTTCCAGCCAGTCTTGAAGAACGAGTTGAAGCCGACGTCGTCGTATTGATTCGAGCGCTTGATCTCCCCGGCCCTGAGCAGGTTTTGGCCCTCGGCGCGAATGTCTTCCCAATGGTCCTGCAACGGACTCAGATCGGGAAAATCGGCCGGGTTCAGATAAGGCTTGTTGGGGATTTTCGAGAACAGATAAAGGAAGCAGTTGATCGGCGCCAGAAACGTCGAGTGGTCGCTCAGCTGGCGGCCCAGCTTGTGACGCACGCGTCCGCGCAAGTGAACGTACGCAATGGATACAACGTAAATAGCGGCAATGATCAATTTCACAAAAAAACGTCACATGTCAGAAGTGAACAAACTGCGTCCCTTGCCGGCCAATCGGCCCAAGGGTCTTGTGCAGTGTCTGAATACGAAACAACGGTCCCGATGGCGCGTCCTTGAGCCTATGCCGTCTGTCGGCATCAGGTGAGAGTTGGCATTTTAGTCACAGTTTGTAACCAATAGTTAACCTTCAACTGTGAAAATCTGTCCACTGATGCTGCCAAAGTGGCCGTGCGGCCTTAACGCCCTATCGTTTAAAGAGCCAGACCAGTACAATCGCCGCCAAACATTACGCGCCCCCCTTGGTTGATGACGGGAATGAACCCCGTCTCAGCGCACTTCGACTCGGGCCAAGCGCTCCATATGCTGCTGTCCACTTATTGCCAGATGGACCTTCCGCTTCTGACCGGGATGCATTTCCTGTGGTTCGAAAACCGGAAACGGGTACTGAATCGGTACTGCCGCAACCCTAGCTACTCTGAATGCTTCGCAGGAAAAACCTTTGATCTCTACAGCTAACATCACGATGCAGTTCGGCGCCAAGCCGCTATTCGAAAACGTTTCGGTCAAATTCGCCGCGGGCAACCGCTACGGCCTGATCGGCGCCAACGGTTGCGGCAAGTCGACTTTCATGAAAATCCTCGGCAACGACCTCGAGCCGTCCGGCGGCCAGGTCATGCTCGAGCCGAACGTGCGTCTGGGTAAATTGCGCCAGGACCAGTTCGCTTACGAAGAATTCACCGTGATCGATACCGTGATCATGGGTCACGAAGAGCTGTGGAAGGTCAAGGCCGAGCGCGATCGTATCTACTCGCTGCCGGAAATGACCGAAGAAGACGGCATGGCCGTTGCAGAACTGGAAACCGAGTTCGCCGAAATGGACGGCTACACCGCCGAATCCCGTGCTGGCGAACTGTTGCTGGGCCTGGGTATCGGCATCGAGCAGCACTTCGGCCCGATGAGCGAAGTGTCCCCAGGCTGGAAACTGCGCGTATTGCTGGCTCAGGCGCTGTTCTCCGATCCTGAAGTGCTGTTGCTCGATGAACCGACCAACCACCTGGACATCAACACCATCCGCTGGCTGGAAAACATCCTGACCCAGCGCTCCAGCCTGATGATCATCATCTCTCACGACCGTCACTTCCTGAACAGCGTGTGCACCCACATGGCTGACCTGGACTACGGCGAGCTGCGCCTGTTCCCGGGCAACTACGACGAGTACATGACCGTGGCGACCCAGTCCCGCGAGCAACTGCTGTCGGACAACGCCAAGAAGAAAGCGCAGATTTCCGAGCTGCAATCGTTCGTCAGCCGCTTCTCGGCCAACGCCTCGAAAGCCAAGCAGGCCACTTCCCGCGCGAAGGCGATCGACAAGATCCAACTGGCCGAAGTCAAGCCTTCGAGCCGCGTGAGCCCGTTCATCCGTTTCGAACAAACCAAGAAGCTGCACCGTCAGGCGGTCATCGTCGAGCGCATGGCCAAAGGCTTTGACGGCAAGACACTGTTCAAGGACTTCAGCTTCCAGGTTGAAGCTGGGGAGCGCGTGGCGATCATCGGCCCGAACGGTATCGGTAAAACCACCCTGCTGCGCACCCTGGTCAACGAACTGACCCCGGATGCCGGTACCGTGAAGTGGACCGACGCCGCGGAACTGGGCTACTACGCCCAGGACCACGCGCACGATTTCGAAGACGACTGCAACCTGTTCGACTGGATGGGTCAATGGACCCAGGGCGGTGAGCAAATCGTTCGCGGCACCCTCGGCCGGATGCTGTTCTCCAACGACGAGATCCTCAAGTCGGTCAAGGTCATCTCCGGTGGCGAGCAAGGTCGCATGCTGTTCGGCAAGCTGATCCTGCAAAAGCCGAACGTGCTGATCATGGACGAACCGACCAACCACTTGGACATGGAATCCATCGAGGCGCTGAACCTGGCGCTGGAGAACTACCCGGGCACGCTGATCTTCGTCAGCCACGACCGTGAGTTCGTATCGTCCCTGGCCACCCGCATCATCGAGTTGAGCCCTAGTGGCGTGATCGACTTCAGCGGCACCTATGACGACTACCTGCGTAGCCAGGGCGTTGTGTTCTAAGCACCGACTGAAAATGGAAAAGCCCTGTCCTGGTGACGGGGCTTTTTATTGTCTGAAGATCAAAAGATCGCAGCCTTCGGCAGCTCCTACTTTGGAATGCGCCCCCCTGTAGGATCTGCCGAAGGCTGCGATCTTTTGATTTTCGTTAGCCTGCTTCCTTTTATTTGCAGCCCGCGCCATGATGCAGTTCTCCTACCGCCGCCCGCGAACGAGCCCTCATGTCTGTGCAGCAACTGCCACCACAAAGCTCCATGGCGATCACCCTGCAGATCGTCTCTATCGTCTTCTATACCTTTATTGCCTTCCTCTGCATCGGTCTGCCGATTGCGGTATTGCCGGGCTACGTCCACGAACAGCTGGGTTTCAGCGCGATCATCGCGGGTCTGACCATCGGCTCGCAGTACCTGGCCACCCTGCTCAGCCGCCCGATGGCCGGGCGCCTGTCGGACAGCATCGGCACCAAGCGGGCGATTGTTTACGGGTTATCAGGGATTGTGTTGAGCGGCGTGCTGACGTTGATTTCAACGCTGCTGCAAAGTTTTCCGTTGCTGAGCCTGCTAATCCTGATCGCCGGCCGCTTGTTGCTGGGGATTGCCCAGGGCTTGATCGGGGTCGGCACCATCAGTTGGTGCATGGGTCAGGTGGGCGCTGAACATACCGCGCGCTCGATCTCCTGGAACGGCATCGCCTCCTACGGCGCCATCGCCATTGGTGCGCCGCTGGGCGTGGTGATGGTCGGCGAGCTGGGGTTCGCCAGTCTTGGGATCGCGCTGTCGGTGCTGGCGCTGGCGGCGTTGTTGCTGATCCGAAACAAACCCTCGGTGCCGGTGATTCGCGGCGAACGCCTGCCGTTTTGGGCGGTGTTCGGGCGTATTGCGCCGTTCGGCGCGAGCCTGAGCCTTGCCTCCATCGGTTACGGCACGCTGACCACTTTTATTACCCTGTATTACGTCAGCCGTGGCTGGGCCGGTGCGGCTTATTGCCTGACGGTATTCGGCGCGTGTTTCATTCTGGCGCGACTGTTGTTCATCTCTAGCATCAGCCGTTTCGGTGGGTTCACCTCGGCCATTGCCTGTATGAGCATTGAAACGGTGGGCCTGGTGTTGCTGTGGCTTGCGCCTTCGACCGGCTATGCACTGATCGGCGCAGGCCTGACCGGATTCGGTCTGTCGTTGGTGTATCCGGCGCTGGGGGTCGAAGCGATCAAGCAAGTGCCCAATTCCAGTCGCGGGGCGGGATTGAGTGCCTACGCGGTGTTTTTCGATCTGGCGCTGGCGATTGCCGGGCCGTTGATGGGCGCGGTGGCGTTGAACCTGGGGTACACGTGGATTTTCTTCAGCGCGGCGTTGCTGTCGGTGACCGGCCTCGGTTTGACCCTGTTACTGAAACGCCGCGCAATGGCCTGACGCTGCAATCCACTGTGGGAGCGGCGGTGCGGCGATCCGACTTGCTCGCGAAGGCGGTGGGTCAGTTGACATTAATGCTGACTGCTACACCGCTTTCGCGAGCAAGCCCGCTCCCACATTATTGATCCGCCGTCTGCATCCCGGCCCGGGTCGGTTTGCCAAGCGCATGAGAGAAGAAACGCCCGGCTTCGGACACCATGGTGCGATGGATGTCTTTGCGATCGACGCCATCGGCATCGGTGCACAGCGCCGGCATGGCGAGGATCTGCTCTTCATTGCAAGGCGCCAGGAACACGAAGTGCCCTGCCCCGGCCAGCAACTTGAAGTCCGGTGCAATCGGCAGTTTGCGCGCCAGGGCGGCGGCATTCTTGTCGAACGCCACCAGTTTGTCGCCGTCGCCGCTGTAGAGCAGCACCGGCACATGCACGTCGGCCAGGGTATGGCGACCAAACTTCAGGCTCAGCGGCGCCATGAGCAGCAAGGCGCGAACCCGCGGGTCAGCCACCGGTTGCAAGTCATCGCGGTCAGCAATCAATTCGCCTTGGGTGTTGCAGGCATCGCGGTCGTCCGGGCGTTCCTGACAATAGCGGCGCAGACGGTCCAGGTCGGGCGTCGCGCCGGACAGAATCAGCGCCGTCTCTCCGCCCGCCGAATAACCGATCACACCCACCTGATCGGCATTGACGAAGGGCGCGAGCATACGATCGCCCAGCGTCGCGGTAATGGCTTCGGAAATCTGGATGGGCCGACCGTAAAGGTTACTCAACGTACCGAGGCGGCTGTGGTCTTTGGAGTTGTCACCGGGATGGATCACCGCCACCACCACAAACCCTTTGCGTGCCAGCGACGTGGCGAGGTCGTTTAGGGCCAGCGGGGTTCCGGTGTTGCCGTGGGACAGCATTAGCATCGGGAAATGACCGATGGCGACTCGGGTGTCTTCCCCCGCTTCGACCGTGTAGCCCTCGATGATGCTGGAGTGCTCCTTGTCGCTGGAGGGATAGAAGGCGATGGCGCGCATCGGCTGCAAGTCCAGAGGGTCGAGAAAGCTCATCTCATGGAAGCCGACGCTCCAGTGAGGATGCGGCGCAGGCGCGGCGTGCACTGAGTTCAGGCTGCTGAGCAGGCAAATCAGTAACGTTGCACAAAGACGCACCATGGGATGCCCACCTTGTTACTTGACCGGAGACGGTAACCCTCGACTGCATAACTCGGGCCAGGAGATGAAATAGCCAGAAACAAAAAACTCCGTATCTGGCACTTGCGTGATCAGAATACAGAGTTTTTTGGGTATTGCCCGAGCTGTTTGATTTTCTTTACACAGGCCTTACGCTGCGGCGAACAACTGCTCGCTGATTTGTGTGTGAGCGTCGCTCATGGCTTTGGTACGAACTTCGTCACCGTAGGCAAGGCCATGGGCACGGACGAACTCGAGGTCAGTGATACCGATGAAACCGAACAGCACCTTCAAGTACTCTTCGTGAGCAACACCAGTCGCCTGACCCGCATGCAGACCGCCGGAAGTCGAGACGATCACGACTTTCTTGCCACCGCACAGGCCTTCAGGGCCGGCTTCGGTGTAACGGAAGGTCTGACCGGCAACGGCGATGCGGTCGATCCAGGCCTTGAGTTGGGTCGGGATGGTGAAGTTGTACATCGGAGCTGCAATCACCACGGCATCGGCGGCGAGGAATTCGGCCAGGGTAGTGGCGCTCAGTTCGGATTCGTGCTGCTGCGCGGCGTTACGCAGTTCAGCGGTGGTACCGGCGGCAACCAGGGTTGTGGCGGAGAAATGGCTGATGGCATCGGCGGCCAGGTCGCGATAGGTCACCACGGCAGTCGGCTCGGCGGTTTGCCAGGCTTTAACGACTTCGCTGCTCAGCTGACGGGAAGCCGAGTTGTCACCAAGAATGCTCGAATCGATATGCAGCAGTTTCATGTGGGATCTCCAGGTGAGGATCGCTACGAGGCGATCTGATGAGGAGAATCCTACAGGCGAAACCAATAGCTGATTAGACTGCAACAATGCGATAGTTCGTCCTACTGATAGAACAATCGAGCTCATACCATGCAAGACCTCAATGATCTCTACTACTTCGCCAAGGTGGTTGAAGCCGGTGGCTTCGCGGCGGCCGGGCGTTTGCTCGGAATTCCCAAGTCGCGTTTGTCGCGGCGCATCGCCGAGCTGGAAGAACGTCTTGGCGCGCGCCTGCTGCAACGCACGACCCGACAACTGAAGCTGACCGCCGTGGGTGAACGTTACCTGCGGCACTGTCAGGCAATGCTGCTGGAAGCCGAAATGGCCGACGAAGCCGTCGCCAGCATGTCCAGTGAACCTCGCGGGCGATTGCGGGTGTCCTGCCCCGTCGGGTTGGCCCACGAAATTCTGCCGACAGTGATCAGCGATTTCCTTGAGAAGTTTCCTCAGGTTCAACTGGAGGTCATGTTGCTCAACCGCCGCGTCGACCTGGTGACCGAGGGCGTCGATGTGGCGCTGCGGGTGCGTGAGTTGGGCGATGAGGATCCGCTGCTGGTCACCCGACGTTTGCGCCAGGCGCAGATGGCAATGGTCGCCAGCCCCGGGTTTTTGCAGGGACGTGAAATCAACCACCCCGAAGACCTGAAAAACCTGCCCGTGCTCGGCGCCCTGGAAGCCGACCGCCTGGTGCATATCCGCATGCTCGACCAACAGGGCAAAAGCTGCGATCTCACCCTCGAAGCGCGATTGGGCATCGATGACTTTATCGTGCGCAAGGCCTGCACCCTCGCCGGCCAGGGTTTTACCATGCTGCCGATGATGTATTGCGAGCAGGAACTGGAAAACGGCGCCCTGGTGCAGTTGCTGCCCGAGTGGTCGCTGCCTGGCGGCTGGCTGCAAGCGGTCTACCCTCATCGACGCGGGGTGATGCCGGCCGTACGTGCCTGGCTCGACCATTTGATCGAGTCATTCAATGACTGTGGGGACCGACTGATATGAAGGCTGGACGTATGAACGAAGAGGATGTCGCACAATTCTGTCTCGCGCTGCCGGGTGCGCGGGAAGACTACAAGTGGGGCGGCGTGCGGGTGTTTTCGATTGCGGGGAACAAGATGTTCGCCTTGCAGAATCTGCGGGGCGAATCCCTGGCCTTCAAGGTCGACAAGGATTTGTTTCTCGGTCATTGCGACCGCCCGGGAATCCGCCCGGCGCCTTATCTGGCGCGGGCTCAGTGGATCATCATGGAAACGCCCTACCCGTTGGGCCCTGAAGAGCTGCAAGGCTTGTTGCAGCGCTCCCATCAATTGGTGGTGAGCAAGTTGCCCAAGCGCACCCAGGTTGGACTGCTGCTTTAAGGCAGCGCGAAAAGATGGGCGCCGAGAAACAACTGGTCGATCCAGAACACCTGATGCATCAGCACGATGATCCAGAACACCAACTGAAACGAGAGCTTTCGCGTCTTGTGCCGAAACACCTGTTGGGCCAGTAAAGCGCCCGGCCAGCCCCCGGCGAGTTCCACCGCATGCAACACGTTCTCCGGTGTGCGCCAATGGTCGGCGCGCGCCTTGCGTTTGTCGCTCCAGTACAGCAAGAACGCCAGCAGGCTGACGACCCCGTACGCCGCCAGGGGAATCACCGAAACCCCGCGCAGCCACAACGACATCGAGCCGTACAGCGGCAGCGCGCACAGGACCGCAAACACCAACAGTTTCAGCTGAAGATTGCGAATCTCTCCTGCGGGCTTGCGTCCGGGGTTGTTGCGCTCGCTGGCGTCACTCATGGCTTGACCGCGGCCCAGTCAACCCAGCCAAACTGCCAGGTGGCCAGGATGACCAGGCCGAACGCGATGCGATACCAGGCAAACGCTGCGTAGCTGTGGCTGGCGATGAACTTGAGCAAGCCCTTGACGGCAATCATTGCAAAGATGAACGCGGTAACGAAGCCGATTGCGAACACCGGAAAATCCGACGGGACGAACAGGTGGCGGTATTTGTAGCCCGAGTAAACGGCCGCAGCGACCATGGTCGGCATCGCCAGAAAGAACGAGAACTCGGTAGCGGTCTTGCGCGACAGCCCGAACAACAAGCCACCAATGATCGTCGAGCCGGAACGCGAAGTCCCGGGAATCATCGCCAGGCACTGGGCGAAGCCGACTTTCAGGGCGTCTTTCCATGTGATTTCATCAACGGTTTCGGCATGCACTTCATGCTGACGCTTTTCGGCCCACAACATGACGATCCCGCCCACAACCAACGCCGTCGCGACGGTGATCGGGTTAAACAGGTACTCGTGGATCAAATCGGAAAAAATCACCCCCAGTACCACGGCCGGCATGAAGGCAATCAGCAAGTTTGCGGTAAAGCGGCGAGCGCCGGGCTGCGTTGGCAAACCGGTCACCACATCGATGATCTTGCGGCGGAACTCCCACACCACTGCCAGAATTGCCCCCAGTTGAATAATAATGTTGAAAGCGATGGCCCGCTCGCCACCGAAGTTGAGCAAGTCCGCGACAATGATTTGGTGACCGGTGCTGGAAATCGGCAAAAACTCCGTCAGCCCTTCTACAACCCCAAGAATCAATGCCGAAAAGGCAGTCCAAAGATCCATCAATCCCCCAAGAAGCGATGCGCCACGGCATGCCCCGTTAATATTTTTTCAGAACGTTTACTGCGATCAGCCTAGCTGAAGTCCCGCGCGCACAGGATCCAGACGGAACCATAAAAATTCCGTGAAAATCAACTTGGATTCAGGTTTTTCCGTGCGGGGCCGAAATCCTATCAGACAAGTCCGATTAACGCTGCCGCGTTATTGGACTTGGGTCGGATATGACCGATCGGAAAAGTGTGGTTGGATGCTGGCGATCATTTATTACAAGAAAAAGAAACCGGAGTGACAGCGTTATGAACAGCTTGCGCAGTATGTCGATCAGCCGGCGTTTGTGGCTCATCTTGATCGTGGCCGTCCTGATGCTAATGACGTTGGGCGTCTTGATGCTCAAGCAGATTCACGATGACCTGTACCACGCCAAGGCCCAGAAAACCCAGCATGTGGTGCAAACCGCCAGTGGCATTCTGACCTATTACCACGACCTCGAAACTGCCGGCACGCTCACTCGCGACGCCGCGCAAAAGCAGGCACTGAGTGCCGTTCGCGGTTTGCGCTATGACCAGAATGACTACTTCTGGATCAATGACCTGACGCCGGTGATGATCATGCACCCGGCCAACCCGAAGCTTGATGGCCAGAACCTCTCGGCGATCCGCGACCCCGACGGTTTTGCCCTGTTTAACGAAATGGTCGCCGTCGCCAAGACCAAGGGTGCCGGCACCGTCGACTATCGCTGGCCGAAACCGGGCGCCAGTGCACCAGTTGAAAAAACCTCCTTCGTCAAACTGTTCGAGCCTTGGGGCTGGGTGATCGGTTCGGGCGTGTATATCGATGACATGCAGGCCGAGTTCTATGGCCAGGTCTGGAAGGCTTCGTTCGTGGGGCTGGTGATTGCCCTGATCATGGCGCTGCTGGTCATCCTGATTGCCCGCAGCATCGTGCGTCCACTGCAGGAAACCGTGAACGCCATGGCCAACATCGCCAGCGGCGAGAGCGATCTGACCCGCAGTCTCGACACCCACGGCCAGGATGAAGTCACGCAACTGGCACGCCACTTCAACGCCTTCACCGCCAAGCTGCGATTGGTGATCAGAGAACTGCAAGTGTCCGCCAGTGCCCTGGGCCAGTCTTCCAGCGAACTGGGCAACGACGCCGCCCAGGCCCAGCAACGCAGTCAGCAACAGTCCCAGCAAATGGAACTGGTGGCCACGGCCATCAATGAAGTGACGTATGGCGTACACGATGTCGCGAAAAACGCCGAGCACGCCGCCAGCGAAATGCGCGATGCCGAGTCTCAGGCGCAGCAAGGTCAGGTCAACATCGATGGCAGCCTGCAACAGATCGACAAGCTGTCGTCGACCATCGATCAGGCGGTGGAAGTGATTCGTACCCTGGCCGCCGAAAGCACGCAGATCGGCAGCGTTCTCGAAGTGATCCGCTCCATCGCCGAGCAAACCAACCTGCTGGCCCTCAACGCGGCCATCGAAGCCGCCCGGGCCGGCGAGCAAGGTCGCGGTTTTGCGGTGGTGGCCGATGAAGTGCGACTGCTGGCCCAGCGTACCCAGAAGTCCACGGCCGAGATCCAGTCGATGATCGAACGCCTGCAAAGCCACTCCGAAGCGGCGGTCAAAGTGATCGGCGACAGCAGCCGTGCTTCGCAGTTGACCATCGAGCAGGCCGGCCTGGCCGGTGCAAGCCTGAATGCCATTGCCCAGGCGCTGCGCAACCTCAACGGGTTGAACGCCTCCATCGCCAGCGCGACCTTGCAACAGGCGCATGTGGTCGAGGACATCAACCAGAACGTCACCCAGGCGGCCGGTTTGTCCCACAGCACGGCGCTGGCGGCCGAACAGTCGAGCGTGGCCAGCGTTCACCTGAAGGAACTGAGTGAGCAATTGAACGGGCTGCTCAAGCAGTTCCGGGTATAACCACCTTTGTAGCAGCTGCCGAGCCTGCGAGGCTGCGTTCGGCTGCGAAGCAGTCGTCAATCCGGTATGCAAGTTTTTTCTGACACACCGCGGTGTCTGATTTCACGACTGCTACGCAGCCGAACGCAGCCTCGCAGGCTCGGCAGCTGCTACAAAGGGCGGCGCACACCGGTTCTACTTGGCTGCGCCTGCCGTTACAATCCGCCCCCTCTTCGACTTCCCCCAAGGAACCTCCATGTCCGGGCTTGAACTGTTTGCCGCTGCCCTCGGTGTCATTGCCGTCTGGTTGACGGTCAAACAGAACCCCTGGTGCTGGCCGATCGGTCTGGTCATGGTGCTGCTTTATAGCTGGATCTTTTTTGAGGTGAAGCTCTACTCGGACATGCTTTTGCAGGTGATCTACGCCGCATTGCAGCTCTATGGCTGGTGGCAGTGGACGCATGCGGGGGACGCGCGCCATGGTCGGCAGGTCAGCCTACTCGACAGTAAATCGGTCGCTATCAGTCTGGTCATTGGAGCGATCGGCAGTCTGTTGCTGGGCGCTGCAATGGCGAACTGGACCGATGCCGCACAACCCTGGCTCGATGCGGCACTGACTGGCTTCAGCCTGGTGGCGCAGTTATGGATGGCGCAAAAACGCGTTCAATGCTGGCCGCTGTGGTTCACCCTGGATGTGATCTTCGTCGGGCTGTTTATCTACAAAGACCTGTACCTGACCGCCGGGCTCTACGCGCTGTTCGCCCTGGTTGCCGTGCAAGGCTGGCGGGAATGGCGGGCCGATCCGGCGTTGCGCACATGAAAGTTCTGGTACTCACAGGCCCCGAATCCAGCGGCAAGAGTTGGCTGGCAGCCGAGTTACAACAGCATTTCGGCGGGGTACTGGTAGATGAATATGTACGCTGGTTCATCGAACAAAACCCACGAGACACCTGCCTGGCCGACATTGCGGAAATCGCCCGAGGACAGCTGAAATGGGAGGACGAGGCACGCGCCCGGCAGCCGCATTTGCTGATTCTCGACACTCACTTGTTGAGTAACATCCTCTGGAGCCAGACCTTGTTTGGCGCTTGCCCGACGTGGATAGAGCAAGCATTGTTGGCACGGCACTACGACCTGCATCTGCTGCTGAGCCCCGAAACCGTGGCCTGGCATGACGACGGGCAGCGTTGCCAACCGCAACTGGCAGCACGCCAGGCGTTTTTCCAGGACAGCCGCCAATGGCTTGACCTGCACCGCCAGCCTTGCCAGGTGCTGCAAGGTGATTGGAAACAGCGCAAGGACGCGGCATTCGAGGCTGTGACGCGCTTGCTCAAGGCCTGACAGGGGTACCCAGCCCTGCCGCAAATGTCCATTCCTGAAACACCCCCCCCTGCGCAAACCTGCGAGCTGAAGCGGCCCGAGCACTCCAGCAAGAAAACGTTAAGCCACTGATACAACCTGCCTTCAGCGCCCCTAGCGAGCAATACCGCCGGCATGGACGGCGTTTTTGCGTGGCTCTGTCTCAGTGGCGTTACAAAACTTATTGACCACCTCGACAATTAAAGCCAACCAACTGTTTTTAAAAGAAAAGCGAAAACCGGCACACCTTCTGCTCTCTTCCTCACAACGCTGATAAGGGCCAGCGTTCCACTTACAGAAGGAATTGCCGCCGTGGGGAAACTTGTAAACAACATCTATAGCCTCCTGCTGATCGGATGCGCACTGGGCTCAAGTGTCTGCCTGCCTGTACAAGCTGACAACGGCATCATCATTATCAAACGTGATGTCCAACCACGCATGGCAACGCGTGCTCCGTTGATGCCCGACCCTAGCCCCACGACCGCCAATGCCAATCCGTCCAAACAGATCATCAGTCAAACGAACGAGTTGAGCGACGGCGACTTTGCCGGTGTCGCCAGTGGTGCAGGCATCTCCCGCCTGATCACTCAAAACACCAACAACCTGGGCGGCAATATCAGCAACCAGACCCAGCTTTCCAACCTCCCCGCTGGACGTTCGGGAAATGCCGGCAACGGTATTGCCAACATGGTCAATTCAAGCGTCCAGCAAGGCCTGGGTGCTCTGAAAGTCATAACGGGAGACCGTTAAGATGAATCGTACGCTGCTGATTATCGCCATGTTTTGCAGTGCATCGACCTTTGCCCAATCTCCCGTCATCAACAACGCCGAAATCGACGGCTCGGGCACGCAGTACCAGGGCAACCTCGCGGTCAACCAGGCTGCCGGCGATCTACAGCAACAGGCTAACGCCCGGGCCATCGCCGTGGGCCATGGGGCCAGCGCGACCACACAGATTCGCCAACGGCTGCGTACGGTGGTCGACCCCAGGATCGATGCTCGATCCAGCATTCAAGGCGACTCCTTCAGCCACGGCAACGGCGTACTGGGCGTCAACCAGAGCGCGGGCGCCAGCAACCAGCAAGCCAATGCCCTGCGGATAAGCATCAGTACACAGCCGCAAAGCATCGACGACAGCGTCCTCAGGCAACAGAACGTGACGCTGATCACTAACTCCGATCCAACTGACTCTGCACCAGGCTATCGCCAGGTCGCTACCAGCGATCAGGCCTTCACCGGTAGCCGTGGGGTGATCCAGTTGAATCAGAGCGCCGGGGTGGGAAACCGAACGGCCAATACCCTGAGCGTACGGGTCACGGATTGACCCAAACAGGTAAGAACAACACTTAACCTAAAATAAGTACGGAGAATCACCATGAAACCTTCGATGGCAATAAAACCTCTGGTTTTTGCAATCGCTGCGGTCTTGGCTGTTGCTGCTCAAGCTGGACAGAACGATCGACGTAATCACCATAACAACGGTCACCACACCCCTCCTCCAACATGGATCCATACCGACGCGACCGCCAATGCGAACGATAGGCAGACCAGTACCGGCAACCGCATCCACAACGAAGGGACTCAGAACTCAGCCGAGATGAGCAGCTCTGGCGGAGGCGCGAGCGGCAACGTCGGCGTCAACGTGGCAGCAGGCGCCGGCAACCAACAAGACAACGCGGCCGCCATCGCAAACGCTGGCTCCACCTCCAGTCTCGATAACAGCTTCGTGTTCGGCACTTCCGAAGCCACCGCTCGAGTCTCGCAATTCAGCAACAATAACAAGGTCAACAACTACGGCGTCACAAACTCTGCCGTGATGAGCGGTTCGGGCGATGGCAGTAGCGGCAACATGGGTATCAACATTGCTGGCGGCGACCTCAACCAGCAGAAAAACACCATGGCAATTGCCAACTCCAATGCCCCGCTGGGTAACGCAACAGCCAGCGCCTCTGCCAATCAAAGCGGTCCTGGCCTGACAGTGAATAACACCGCTGATCGGACCTACCGCGTGGATACGATTACCGTTACCAACACGGCCAGCGGTAGTTTCTCTAAAGATAAGTCGTTCGAGGTTAGCGGCAGTGAAAGCGCTTCTTCGAGCTGGGCCGCGGCCGGTGCCAAGAGCTCTAATTCCAGCGGTTCCCTTAGCGTTGATATAAGCGGTTCGAAGAGCAGCAATGCGAGCGGTTCCAACAGCAGTTCTGCGAGCGGTTCTAACAGCAGTTCTGCGAGCGGTTCCAACAGCAGTAGTGCAAGCGGTTCTTCGAGTGCATCCTTGGATGCTTCCTTGAGCGCTACGTTGGACGCTGCTACTGCGGCTTCCCATTCCACTACCGTCAATAATGGCAATGGCGATCGCACCCGCAGCAGCAGTTCCGACGCATCGCTTACCGCATCGCTTGACGCAACGCTTAACGTAGCGGTAAACAAATCGTTCGACACATCGCGCGATTCCTCCTTCGACAGATCTCGCGACTCCTCGTACGACAGATCGAGCGATTCCTCGTACGACAGATCGAGCGATTCCTCGTTCGCAAAATCGTTCGATAAGTCGTTCGAGAAATCGAACGCCTCCTCGTTCGAAAAATCGGGCAGTAAATCGTCCGAATCCGAGTTCGCAAAAGCGGGAAGCTTCAGTGAGAGCAGTTCATTTGATTTGAGCAACACCTATTCCTATCAAGTGCTGACTCCAACTGGCTGGGCCAACCCTGTGACCAACACTGCAACCCTGAGCGGTTCGGTGAATGGCGGCAGTGGCAACCTGGGCGTCAACGTGGCTGCCGGTGTGGGTAACCAACAAAGCAACTCGCTGTCCATTGCCAACCAGTCGTTCTAATTGCTGTCTCTGGAGGCCCCCTTATGGGGGCCTTTTTTCAACACAACCAGAAGGCGTCCCACTATGCGCATTATCGCCTTGGTATTTTTGCTTTGCGTGGCCAGTGTGATCGAGGCTGCACAACTGCCGCTTTCCGTCCTGCCGGGCGGCGCGGTGGTGTTCAAGCCGATCCAAAGCGTGCGTGAGCGCAAGTTTGCCGACCTGGTGCAACAGAAAACCGACTTCAGTTGCGGCGCAGCTGCGCTGGCTACCGTCTTGCGCCAGGCCTATTGGCTGGACGTGAACGAAGAACAAATCATCGAAGGCATGCTGTCACACTCCGATCAGGATCTTGTCCGCGTCCAGGGCTTTTCCATGCTCGACATGAAGCGCTACGTGGAAAGTATCGGCATGCGGGCCCGTGGCTACCGGGTAGCGCCGGAAACGTTGAGCGAGATCAGAATTCCGGTCGTGGTACTCATGGATATCCGTGGCTACAAACATTTTGTGGTCATGCAAAGAGTCCATCAGGGCTGGGTATATATCGGAGATCCGGTACTCGGTCATAAACGTTACAAAGTCGAAGACTTTGTAAAAGGCTGGAACGGCATCATCTTTGCCGTCATCGGCCAGGGCTACGACAAAGCCAATGCGTTGCTCGCCCCCCCACTGCCACTGACCGCCAAAAACCGCATCAACACCTTCAGCCCGGTGCAAGACGCAGAGTTGATGGATTTCGGATTCATCCAAAGCGACTTCTTCTAATAACAAGGGAGCACGACGCTCCGGGAGCATTCCAATGAAGACTCCAATCTGGCTGGCCGTGGTTTGCCTGGCCGCCAGCCTGCCGACCCAGGCACAGACGTTCAAACCCATTGAACTGAATGATCAGGAATTGGCGACCCTGCGAGGCCGCTATGTCATGCCGGGACGGATCGTCAGTTTTGGCATTGTCATGACCAGTACTTGGCAAAATGCCAACGGTGAAGTGATCGGGGCAACTTCCTCGATGCAAATTCAACAATCGACCATCAAGCCACAGTTCTATGTATTGATGATCGACGAAAAAGGTAACGGTTCAGCGAGTTCGCAAGGCACCGGCACTGTCATTGGCGGCAGCGGCCTCAACAGCACCGAAGGCGTCACTCAGGTCGTGCGCGCTGCCGGCGACCATAACACTGCCTACAACAACGTTGATATAAACGTCACAAAAGCTAACCAAGCACCAGCAACGCAACAGCAGGGCCAGGCACTGGCCGCAGGCTCGACGTTGGTCGGCGCCAATGGCGCGGGCTCGCTGAGCATTTCCTCGACCGGTACGGGTGTGCAACTCAACATCGTGGCCAACAACAACCAGGGGAGTACCGAACAACGCCTGGCACAGGGTGGGCTGATGCAGAACACGACTTTGCTCGGCGGTGGTAACCAGGTCCGCAACTTCACGTCCCTCAATGTCGTGCTGAGTGACAACGTGGCGACAGGCGGGTCGCTGAATGGCAACCTGGACCAGCTCAAAGGTCTTCGCACTCAAGGATTCTGATCTACGCTCAGTCTCATCAGATGAAGTCAGAAGGGACGGCTAACCTATGCACCGATCGTTAACGTTCAGAGCTATCGTTTGTTTGAGTAGCCTGGCCCCGGCGGCACTGCTACACGCAGCACCGGACCCCCAGGTCGAAATACTAAAACAAGAACTAATGGAGTTGAAACAGCGTTACGAAGCACAACAGAACGCGCTGATGGTACTCGAGCAACGCGTTCGCCAAGTCGAAGAAACACCTGCGGCACCGGCTCCCAAACGCCTGACCAAATCCCCTGCCGAAACGACCAAGGGTGCCCAGACGGTGGCCGCCGGTGCGCCGGGAACCACAGGCAGTTCATACGGCCAATCGCTCAAGGATGATTCGGAGCCTGCGCAAAGCGTTTCCAACCTGTATGACGAAGCCAGCGGCTTCTTCGGTGGCGGCAAGTTCAGCCTCGAAACCGGCATCACCTACACGCACTACGATACCCGTGCGCTGACGCTCAATGGCTTTCTGGCACTGGACTCGATTTTTCTCGGCAACATTGATATCGACCGTATCAAGGCGGATAACTGGACACTGGACCTGACCGGCCGCTACAACGTGGCACAACGTTGGCAGTTCGACATTAACGTTCCCGTAGTTTATCGCGAATCAACGTATTCCTCCGGTGGCGCAGGTGGCGCAGGCCCGGTGACGTCGGACGCAACCGTTACCCGCGACCCGACCATCGGTGATGTGAACTTTGGCGTTGCTTACAAGTTTCTGGATGAGTCGGCCAGCCTGCCCGACGCGGTCGCTACACTGCGCGTCAAGGCGCCGACCGGCAAGGATCCATACGGCATCAAGCTGGTCAAGGACCCGGGCAACGATAACCTCTCGGTACCCGAAGACTTGCCTACCGGCAATGGCGTCTGGTCCATCACCCCGGGTATCTCGCTGGTCAAGACCTTCGACCCGGCCGTGCTGTTCGGCAGCCTGGCCTACACCTACAACATGCAAGACTCTTTCAGCGACATCAGCCCTCAGGTCAACTCCAAGGTACGCGGGGACGTGAAACTGGGCGATTCCTGGCAGGTCGGCGCAGGCATTGCATTCGCCTTGAACGAGAAGATGAGTATGTCGTTCTCGTTCACCGATCAGTTCGCCCGCAAGAGCAAGATCAAGCCGGACGGTGGCGATTGGCAATCGATTACCAACAGCGATTACAACTCGGCCAACTTCAACATCGGCATGACCCTGGCAGCAACCAATAACCTGACCATCGTTCCCAACCTGTCCATCGGACTGACCGACGACTCGCCAGACTTTTCCTTCAGCCTGAAATTCCCGTACTACTTCTAATCCACAACAACAAAGCCCCGCTGCGACTTCAATCCCAGCGGGGCTTTTTTTGTTGTAGATCAAAAGATCGCAGCCTCCGGCAGCTACAGGATGAACCCATTCCAATGTAGGAGCTGCCGGAGGCTGCGATCTTTTGATTTTTAGATCTTGCGTCTAACGTATCTGATGCTTGTGCAACAAACGGTAGAAGGTAGGCCTGGATATCCCCAGCACCTTGGCGGCGATGCTCAAATTATCGCTGTGGCGGTTAAGTACATCACACAAGGCCTGGCGCTCTGCCCGGTGCTTGTAGTTCTCCAGCGTGCCCATCGGCGCGGCAATGGCCTGCTGGCTGATCAGCCCCAGGTCTCGCGCTTCGATCTGCCGGCCTTCGGCCAGTACCAACCCGCGACGTACCCGATTGGCCAGCTCGCGCACATTGCCCGGCCAGTCATGCTTGCCCATGGCAATCAAGGCATCTTCACTGAAGCTGCGCGGACGGCGGCCGGTTTCATGGCTGTAGAAATGGGAAAAGTGGTTCGCCAGCATCGACAGATCGCCATTGCGCTCACGCAGGGGTGCGGTCGCGACCTGCAACACGTTCAGGCGATAGTACAGATCTTCGCGAAAGCGTTTCTTCTCGATCGCGGCCTCAAGATCGACATGGGTCGCGGCCAACACCCGCACATCCACGGGAATCGGCTGACTGCCGCCCACCCGCTCGATGTGCTTTTCCTGGAGGAAACGCAACAGGTTCGCCTGCAGCTCCAGGGGCAGATCACCGATTTCGTCGAGAAACAGCGTGCCGCCATTAGCCGCTTCGATCCGCCCGACCTTGCGTTGATGGGCGCCAGTAAAGGCCCCCTTCTCGTGGCCAAACAGTTCGGACTGGATCAAGTGTTCGGGAATTGCGCCGCAATTGATCGCAACAAAGGGTTTGCTGTGACGCTGGGATTGTCGATGGAGCGTGCGGGCGACCAGTTCTTTACCGGTACCGCTTTCACCACGGATCAATACCGGAGACTCGGTGGGCGCCAGCTTGCTCAGCAACTTGCGCAGTTCGCGAATGGGTTTGCTGTCGCCAAGCAGCTCGTGTTCAGGCTGATCAATGTGAACCGTGCCCTGCCCACGCAGGCGTGCCATCCCGAATGCCCGGCCCAGCGTCACCTGAACCCGGGACACATCGAATGGCAAGGTATGGAAATCGAAGAACCATTCGCAGACAAAGTCCCCGACATTCTGCAATCGCAGGACTTCCTGGTTGAGTACGGCGATCCACTCGGTACCGCTACGGCTGATCAGCTCTTTGACGGCTTCCGGGCGTTCGAGGTGAAAAGGCTGCAAACGCAACAGGCCGACATCGCAGGTTTTGTCGGCAACGTTTTCCAGGGTGCAGCTGTCAACGTCCCAACCCACAGAGCGCAAAACCGGCAGCAGACGATGACAGTCGTCGCAAGGGTCCACTACTAACAGACGTCGTAAGGCAGGCGCTTCGATCATGACTGTTCCTTGGCGCCAAATTTATGAAATATTATTAAAAACAGTCGTTTGGCGGACCTGGCTGTAACGTTAGCAATAATTTGACGTGACCTTGTACCGTTTGACTATAGAGCAGTTGCGTTATTAGTTATAAGAAGCGACTTAGTTAGTTACCTAACGAGTCCTGCCTTTCATTCAGCTTTCAAACCCTGTCCAAACCTTGAGCCAATGAAAGAAAGTTGATATTTCTTTTAATTGTATGTGACCCACCCCCCGGTTGCGGGCATCAGTACAAGTAACCAGCCGAACGGTAAGCCCAACCGACGGCACATCACTTGATTGGGCATACAGAGAGAAAAACCCATGAACGCCCCGCTCCGCATCAACGAAGCTCTTTTGATTGCCGACCGCGCATTCCAACCGTTCCAATGCGTGGCCTGGGCCCCACAAGACGGCAATGGCGAACTCAGCCTGACCGTTATCGATCGCACCAACACCCGCAGCATCGGCCGCAAGCAGATCCCAAGCAGTGCCTATACCGATCCTGCGCAACTTGAATGCCTGCTTGAAGCGGCACGTGCGGAATTGAGCGAGGAGGGTTACAAACTCCAATCGTGGTCGATGCCACACTAAGCGTTTTGCGGGTTACTAAACGGTAACCCGCACCCTCCCCGATTATTCTTCGAACTTGCACGCACCCAACTACTTGGCAGGCTTGTCAGTGGGTCGAAAAGACACTGTTCTGGCACACAGCGACCCTCCGCCTGTTAGTTATGACAGTTGTGCATCCAGGCGTTCAGGGATTGAATGTTTCCTTATACAGTCGCCACCCAAACTCCCGGTTCAGGACGACTCGCAAGGAGCTGCGTGCATGTCAATCCAGACCGCATTTGCATTACCGGCAACCCTGAACAACGCCGGCAAACTTGATACAACCTTTGCCTCGTCTGGCAAAACCCAGGTGTATTTCGCTGGCAGCCTCTCAAGCATGGCCAATGGGGTCGCGATTGACTCTCGTGGCAGGTTGCTGGTGGCGGCGAAGGTCGGAACGCCAGGCGGTAGCCGCTTCGGCGTGGCACGCTTGCTTGAGGACGGCTCGGCGGATCTGGCGTTCGGCAATCAAGGCAGCGTCATCGGGCAATTTGAACACGGCTTCGAGGCCATGGCCGGCAAAGTCAACGTACTGCCCGACGGGCACATTCTGGTAGCCGGCCTGCACTACGAAAATGCTCACCGGACACTGCCCGCCCTCGCCCTGTTTGATCAGCATGGCCGCCCGGTTCAATGTTTTGGCGACAATGGCCGCTGCGTCGTGCGTCTGCCGGGCGGCCTTTCCCAAGGCGTGCGTGACACCTGGCTCCCCCCTGGCGTATCGGGCGCAGAAGGTTGTGATATCTGCGTGCAGGAGGATGGTCGAATCCTGCTGCAGGCCAATCATCACTTCGAACTGTCCGATCATGTCGGCATGCTGATACGCCTCAACACCGACGGCTCGCTGGACGATACCTTCAACGGTCGTGGCTTCGTGATTGTCAGGCACTTGTTGATGAACACCTGGCTCAGCAGCCTGATGGTGCAACGAGACGGCCGGATCCTGGTGGGCGGGTCGATCAACTTCCCTGAAGAAGGTCTGTTGGCCCGCTATCAAACCGACGGCAGGCTCGACGATTGTTTCGCCGTGGATGGTTTCATGACCTTCAAGGCACGTGGGTATAGCGCTCAGGTCAGCCGGATCGTCCAACAGGAAAATGGCGATGTGCAGTGCTTTGGCAGCAGCCGCGACCCGATGCATTGCCTGGCACTGAAAGTACACAGCAACGGCCGCCCGGACATTCATTGCAATGGAGGCCAGGCCCAACTGCTGGAAATCGGTCACAGCGGCTGCCAGTGGACCGACGCAAAGGCACTGCCGGACGGCTGCGTGGTGACGGTCGGAGCCACGATCGGCGGCGTCGAGGCGGATTTCATTCTGGCGCGACATCTACCCGACGGGCAACTCGATCGCAGCTTCGGCAATGGCGCCGGCTGGGTTCGCACCCGCCTGAGCCGCAGCCTGGATACCGCGACTTCAGTGGTCATGCAGGCCGATGGAAACATCGTCGTCGGAGGCTATTCACTGGACGGCAACTATCGATCGATCGTCGCACGCTATCTTGGGTAGGCCTGCACAGTTTTCCTACACTTGATCTTCCGTTCCGCTTACGGCAAGTTGCGCGCTTCTTAATACAAGGAGTAGCCGATGCCCGGTTCAATGGCTCAGGCGTTCGCGCACAATTTTCTCGGGCATTCACCCCGCTGGTACAAGGCAAGCATTGTCGGTTTCCTGATTCTCAACGCATTGGCGCTGTGGACCGTAGGCCCGGTGGTGGCCGGCTGGCTGCTGGTGCTGGAGTTCATCTTCACCCTGGCCATGGCGCTCAAGTGTTATCCGTTAATGCCCGGCGGCCTGTTGTTGATCGAAGCACTGTTGCTGAAGATGACCACGCCCCAGGCACTCTACGACGAGCTGGTGCACAACTTTCCGGTGATCCTGCTGCTGATGTTCATGGTGGCCGGCATCTACTTCATGAAAGACCTGCTGCTGTTTCTGTTCTCACGGCTGCTGCTCGGGATTCGCTCCAAGGCGCTGCTGGCGTTGATGTTCTGCTTCCTGTCGGCGTTTCTGTCGGCGTTTCTTGATGCCTTGACCGTGACCGCCGTGATCATCAGTGCAGCCGTAGGCTTTTACTCGGTGTATCACCGCGTCGCCTCCGGCAATGATCCGCGTCAGGACAGCGCGTTTGGCGATGACCAGCACCTGCCCACACTCCATCACGCCGACCTCGAACAATTCCGCGCCTTTCTGCGCAGCCTGCTGATGCACGGTGCCGTGGGTACCGCACTGGGCGGTGTTTGCACATTGGTCGGTGAGCCGCAGAACCTGCTGATCGGCCACGAGATGGGCTGGCACTTCTCTGAGTTCTTTCTGAAAGTCGCCCCGGTTTCATTGCCGGTCCTGGTGGCCGGCCTGGTGACCTGCGTCCTGCTGGAGAAACTTCGCTGGTTCGGTTACGGCACGCTGTTGCCGGACAACGTGCGTGCGGTTCTGGCCAATTACGCCGCCGAAGACAATGCCGAACGCACCTCGCGCCAACGTGCAGCGCTCATCGTGCAGGGATTGGCAGCGCTGATTCTGATTGCGGGGTTGGCGTTCCATGTTGCTGAGGTCGGCCTGATCGGTTTGATGGTGATCGTGCTGATCACCGCATTCACTGGCATCACCGACGAGCACCGTATCGGCAACGCGTTCAAGGACGCCATGCCGTTCACAGCGCTGCTGGTGGTGTTTTTCGCGGTGGTGGCGGTGATTCACGATCAGCAACTGTTCACGCCTTTGATCCAGTGGGTGCTGGCGCTGCCAGCGGATCAACAGCCGGGCATGCTGTTTATTGCCAACGGCTTGCTGTCGGCCATCAGCGATAACGTGTTCGTCGCGACCATTTACATCACCGAAGTCAAACAGGCCTTCATCTCCGGCCACATGAGCCGTGAGCATTTCGAGACGCTGGCGATTGCGATCAACACCGGCACCAACCTGCCGAGCGTGGCGACGCCCAATGGTCAGGCTGCGTTTCTGTTCCTGCTGACCTCGGCGATTGCACCGCTGATTCGACTGTCGTACGGACGGATGGTGTGGATGGCGTTGCCGTACACCGTGGTGATGGGTGTTCTTGGCTGGTATGCAGTGAGTTTCTGGCTGTAAACACCGGCCAAACCTGTGGGAGCGGCGGTGCGGCGGTCCGACTTGCTCGCGAAAGCGGTGTGTCATTCAACATTAACGTTGCCTGACACGGCCTCTTCGCGAGCAAGCCCGCTCCCACAGGGGTTTTGTGTGGTTATCGAGGGAGAATGTAGCGCTCGATCGCCTGGGCCGCACCGTCCTCGGTATTGGCGCCCGTCACCACGTCCGCCTGGCGCTTCACTGCCTCTTCCGACTGCCCCATGGCAATCGACAAGCCTGCGCGGTGAAACATCGCCGGGTCGTTGCCGCCATCGCCCAGCGCCGCGGTCTGCTCCAGCGGCACACCGAGAAATTCGGCCAGTGTCGCCAGCGCTGCACCCTTGTTGGCTTGCATCGCGGTCACGTCCAGATAAATCGGCTGTGAACGGGAGACCTGTGCCTGGCCTTCCACTTTGGGCAGCAGGAGCGCTTCCAGCTCAATCAACAACTGCGTGTTGTTGCTGGTGGCGACGATCTTGTCGATGCGTTCCAGGTACGGCTCAAAACTCTCGACCACCACTGGCGGATAACCCAGGCCGTGCTGTTCACGAGGCACCATTGGGCCGTTCGGATCTTTCAGCAACCAGTCGCCACCACTGAACACCCAGATTTCGATGTCCGGCCGGTCGGCAAACAGCGCCAATGCCGTCAGCGCCGCCGTTGCCGGCAAGTAATGCGCGACCAGCAAACTGCCGTCCGGATTGACGATGGTGCCGCCATTGAAGGCTGCCGTCGGCAGGTCGACGCCCAGGGCTTCAATCTGCTGCAACATGGCTTTGGGTGGACGGCCGGTGGCCAGGCTGAACAACACGCCCGCCTCGCGCAAGGAACGGACCGCTTCTATGGTGCGTTGGCTGAGACTGTGATCAGGCAGCAACAAGGTGCCGTCCATATCACTGAGCAGAAAACGGATGGGTTGCGACGTGGTATCACTCATCCGAGACCGTGCCAGACGCGACCGTCGCGAGTCAGCAGATCTTCCGCAGCCTGCGGGCCGTCTTCGCCAGCGGCATAGCTCTGCACGCTCACGTCCTGCTGCCAGGCATCAAGGAAAGGCTGTACGGCGCGCCAGCCGTTCTCGATGTTGTCGGCGCGCTGAAACAGCGTCTGATCGCCGGTCAGGCAATCGTAGATCAGGGTTTCATAGCCGGTGGACGGCTGCATTTCAAAGAAATCCTTGTAGGCAAAGCCCAGTTCGATATTGGCCATTTTCAAGGCCGGCCCGGGCCGTTTGGCCAGCAGATCGAACCACATGCCTTCGTTAGGCTGAATCTGAATTCGCAGATAGGTCGGTTGCAGCTCATCGACCTCGGTATCGCGGAACTGCGCATACGGCGCCGGTTTGAAGCAAATGACAATCTCGGTGTCGCGCACGCTCATGCGCTTGCCGGTGCGCAAGTAAAACGGCACGCCGACCCAGCGCCAGTTGTCGATCATGACTTTCAGCGCGACGTAGGTTTCGGTATTGCTGTCGGGCGCCACGTTGTTTTCCTGGCGATAACCCGGCAACGGCTTGCCATCGATTTCGCCGGGCGCGTATTGGCCGCGCACCGAGTTGGCCAGTGCTTCCTCGACCGACCAGGGGCGAATCGCACCGACCACCTTGGCTTTCTCGCCGCGTACCGCATCGGCGCCAAAAGCGGCCGGCGGCTCCATTGCGACCATCGCCAGCAATTGGAACAGGTGATTGGGCACCATGTCCCGCAAGGCGCCGGTGTGTTCATAAAAACTGCCACGGGTTTCCACGCCAACGGTTTCGGCGGCGGTGATTTGTACGTGGTCGATGTAGTGATTGTTCCAGAACGCTTCAAACAGGCTGTTGGAAAACCGGCTGATCAAAATGTTCTGCACGGTTTCCTTGCCCAGATAGTGATCGATCCGGTAGATCTGGTTTTCCGTCATCACCTTGAGCAAGCAAGCGTTCAAGGCTTCGGCAGTATGCAGATCGGAACCGAAGGGTTTTTCGATCACCACCCTTCTGAACGCTTCTGGCGACTCTTGCAGCAAGCCGGCGGCGCCGAGACGACGCACCACCTCGCTGAAGAAACGTGGCGCGGTGGCCAGGTAGAAGACGGCGTTGCCGGTGCCGCTGGCGGCGATTTTCGCCGCCAGGGCTTGATAGGTGCTGTCGTCCAGGAAGTCACCCTGGACGTAGCTGATGCCTTTGGCCAGCTTGGCCCACAAGTCCGGGTCAAGGGCCTGATCGCCCTTGCCGACCTTGGTGGCCACTTCGGCTCGAATGAAGTCTTCGAGTTTTTTCGCAAAGGCTTCATCGGTGATGGCGTTGTGGTCGACGCCGATGATCCGCAGTCCATCCCCAAGCAGACCGTCACGACTCAGGTTGTACAGCGCCGGCATCAGCAGACGCTTGACCAGATCACCATGGGCACCGAACAGGAACAGCGTGGTCGGTGGTGCGGGTTCTGCCTTGGATTTATTGCGGATCAAACGGGTCATTTTTTCGAAGTCTCCACGTGGCCGCCGAAGCCGAAGCGCTGGGCCGAGAGAATCTTGTCGCCAAAGGTGCCTTGCCCGCGCGAACGGTAGCGGGAGAACAGCGAGTTCGACAGCACCGGTACGGGAACCGATTGCTCCATGGCGGCTTCGATGGTCCAGCGACCTTCACCGCTGTCAGCCACTTCACCTGTGTAACCGTCGAGTTTCGGATCGCTGGCCAGCGCGTCGGCGGTCAGGTCGAGCAACCAGGACGACACGACGCTGCCACGACGCCAGACTTCGGCGATGTCGCCGACGTTAAGGTCAAAACGCTGATCTTCCGGCAGGTTGGTGCTGGCCTTGGTCTTGAGGATGTCGAAGCCTTCAGCGAAGGCCTGCATCATTCCGTATTCAATGCCGTTGTGGATCATTTTCACGAAATGGCCCGAACCGGCCGGGCCTGCGTGGATGTAACCGCGTTCGGCACGATCGTCTTCGGACTTGCGGTCCTTGGTCCGAGGAATGTCGCCCAGGCCCGGTGCAAGGCTTTCGAACAGCGGATCAAGGCGTTTAACCACCTCGGCTTCGCCACCGATCATCATGCAGTAGCCCCGCTCCAGGCCCCAGACGCCGCCGGAGGTACCGACGTCGACGTAGTGCAGGCCTTTTTCCGAAAGGGTTTTCGCCCGGCGGATGTCGTCCTTATAGAAGGTGTTGCCGCCGTCGATGATGGTATCGCCAGCTTCGAGCAAGGTGCTCAGGGTGTCGATGGTGTCTTCGGTCGGTGCGCCGGCCGGCAGCATGACCCACACCGCACGTGGCTTGGCCAGGCCAGCGACCAGCGCCGGCAGGTCGATGACGCCAGAGGCGCCTTCTGCGGCCAGGGTGTCGACAAAGGCGGTATTGCGATCGTAAACAACGGTGGTATGACCGTTAAGCATCAGGCGCCGCGCAATATTACCGCCCATGCGGCCCAGTCCAATAATCCCGAGTTGCATGTGCTGATGCTCCCTACTACAAATAATGTGTGTCAAAGGTTATAGCCCAACGCGACTCATTCGACTTAGTCCAGCGTTGGGGCACATAGTTTCCGGGCATTGTGCCCGATCCAGATTGATAACGTCGGTAATCGCGCCGAAGACACAACGACCATAAAAAATAAAAAAGTTCCCTTCCGGGGCAAAAGAAATCAAAATCGCAGCCGATAGTAAATAAGCACCGATGTCGGGGCGGATTTACAGTTGAGACAGCCATTTGCGAGGTGAGCAATGGGCACAGTACACGCAGCACTGCCAGCACAAACCCTTTACGTCACGATCCGTCGCGATGAATTGCGCCAGTTGAAAGACGAGCGCGACCAGTTGAAGCAGGAGCTCGCGCATTTGCGCTTGTTGACACAAAGCAATCAGGCCCAGCCTTTGCCCGTCACTCACCGTGTGCCTCACGCCTGATCCCCTCGCTTGATTCGGAAGCAGCCCAGTGCTGTTTCCGACCTGCCATCCCCCTTTCCCTACGCCATTGCGCGACTGCTCTGTCAGACACCCCCCCCAAAGATAATAACTATTCTCGTTTAGAGCTAAATCCCGCCTCTCCCCTTCGTCTTTTAACAAACGGAATTTTTTCTTCGAAGACAAGGAGTCGGCTGCGATGTTCGCGCCTATCACCCGTTCCATGACTTTTACCCTGGGCCTGTGCAGTGCCGCCCTGTGCCCCGACTTGCTGGCTGAAACCGGCCCTGACAAAGAGCCTGGCCGCCCCCTCGAACTGGGCGCCACCAATGTCACCGCCCAAGGCTTGGGCAGCACCACCGAAAACACCGAGTCATACACCACCGGCGCCATGAGCACTGCGACGCGCTTGAACCTGTCGATCAAGGAAACACCGCAATCGGTGTCCGTGGTCACGCGTCAGCAAATGGACGATTTCAAACTCGGTACGCTTTCCGAAGCCATGGGCCAGACCACCGGCGTGGTGGTTCAGCACAACGATTCGGATCGGGTCAGTTATTCGTCCCGGGGTTACACGATCAGAAATTTCCAGGTCGATGGCATGCTGAACACCTTCAGCTACATGAAGTCCGACTCGGACACCATCATCTACGACCGCATCGAAGTGGTTCGCGGAGCAACCGGCCTGACCACTGGCGCCGGAGACCCTTCGGCCACCATCAACATGGTGCGTAAACGGCCGACGTCGCAGTGGGAAGTCCAAACCGGGGCCAGCGGTGGTAGTTATGACGACTACTACAGTTATCTGGATGTCGGAGGCCCAATGGCTTTCGACGGACGCGTGCGCGGACGCAGCGTGCTGGCCTATCGCGACAGCCATTCGTTCCGCGACAAGTACCAGCAACAACGTGAAGTCGGCTACGGGATTCTTGAAGCCGATTTGACCGATGACACCGTATTGGCGGTGGGTTACGACTATCAGAACAAACACGTCCAGGGCTCCTCCTATGGCACCACGCCCTATTGGAACGCTGACGGAGGCAAAGCGAACCTGGGACGCTCCACCAACATGGCCACGTCCTGGAGTTCCTGGCCGTTAAAGGACAAGACAGCGTTCGCCACTCTGGACCAACAACTGGGCGCCGGCTGGCACTTCAAAGCAGCCTACACGCACCGCGAAAGCGATACGGACGGCAAGTTGTATTACGGCGGTGGCGGCTTCCCGAATGAGGACCGCAGTGGCATGAGCGCCTACTTGGGCCATATGCTCGGGACGCAGAAAATGAAGGCTTACGACTTTAACGTGGCAGGCCCCTACTCGCTGTTCGGTCGGGAACACGAAATGATGTTCGGGTATGGCGAGGCCGAACGCCGCGAAGAAAGTCCCTACCTGGTTGAGGGCGCACAGCCGTCGGGTTACTTGAACATCCCCGACTGGAAGTACATGGGCGGCATCGCCAAGTATCCCGACACCGTCACCCACCTTTCAGGTTCAAAAACAATACCCGCCAGAAGGCTGGCTATCTGGCCACTCGCCTGAGCCTGACGGATGACCTGCACGCGGTGCTCGGCAGTCGTTATGGCAGTTGGAAAGCCTCGAGCACGACCAACAGCTACGACGACAACCTGCAGTTGAGCAGCGTCGATGCTACCCGTCAGGAACACAACGACATGTGGACGCCCTACGCCGGGCTGCTCTACGACCTCACCCCCGAATACACGGCGTACATCAGCTACACCGACATCTTCAACCCGCAAGACAACCGCGACAGCCATCGCAAATACCTCAAGCCAGTGGTGGGCAGCAACTATGAACTGGGCCTCAAGGGCAGCCTGCTTGAAGAACGTCTGAACCTCGCCACCGCGTTGTTCTGGAGCAAGCAGGACAACGTTGCCGAACGCGACGACTCGGTACCGCCGGACCCGGTGACCGGCGAGGAGTTCTTCAAGTCAGGCGGCAAAGGCAACAAGGTTCAGGGTTTCGAAGTCGAGGTCTCTGGCGAGGTCATGGCCGGCTGGAATATAACGGCCGGCTACACCTACACCCACTCGGCCAATGGCGAGAAGAAACGCGCCAATACCAACCAGCCGCTGAATATGTTCCGGCTCTCCACGGCCTATCGCCTGCCCGGCGATTGGCAGGCACTGACGGTGGGTGGCGCGGTGAACTGGCAGAGCGATGTGTCCCGCGCCGCCAGTCGCCCGGTGGGACGTAATACCGATGGTGCGGTGATCACCGAAAGGACCAACATCCGGCAGGAGGCTTACACGGTGGTCAAACTGATGTCGCGTTATGAGTTCGACAAGCACCTGTCCGCCTCGCTGAACGTCGATAACCTGTTCGACAAGAAGTATTACGACAACGTCGGGTTCTATAACGGTGTGTTTTGGGGTGACCCGCGCACGGTGACCCTGAGCCTGGACTGGAAGCTCTAGACGCAGGTAATTCCCATTTAACGGAATCGGCGGATAATGTCCCTTCGACATTGCTTCATGGAAGAAAGGACCCGACAACTCGTAGTGGGGCACACCATGAAACGTACAACCATGATCCTCGCCGGCCTGATGATGTTCAGTTCAACAGCTGCATTCGCCGAAGGTGGCGCTGAACGCATGCGGTACTACTTTGAGAGCCTGCGGCTCAGCCAAGAGGCGAATCAAAGTAACGCCAGCAACACCGCTGAAATCAGGGTTCCGGATGATCAAACTGCGCAAGTGACAGAGCACTACAAACCGTAACGACAAAGGGCGTCCTGATGGACGCCCTTTTTGTTTGCTCGTAATACCTTAAAGCGCCTTGGTCCAGAACAGCATCCGACCGTGCGCCGGGTCGAACATGCCTGCAGCAAAACCGAACTTGCCATAGGAAGCCTGGGCGACAGCATTACCTTCCAGCACCTCCAGTGTGATTTTGCAGCAACCGCGCTGGCGAGCGATGTCCTCGACCTTTTGCAGCATCTTCTGGCTCAACCCCAAGCCGCGAAACTTCTTCACCACCACCACATCGTGCACATTGACCAACGGCCGACAGGCGAAGGTCGAGAAACCTTCAAAGCAATTGACCAGTCCGGCCGGCTCGCCACCGACAAAGGCCAGAACGCTGAACGCGTGGGGACGTTTGGCCAGTTCCGCCGGCAGTTGCTTCAACAAGTCGGCGGGCAACGAGTGGCCGCCACCCATCGGGTCTTCGGCGTAAGCATTCAGCACCAGTCCAATAGCCTCGGCATGCACTGGATTGGTATAGCTGGCCTGAAGTACAAGAATTTCTGCGGATTCCATTTCCACCCTCGTTCACACATTAAGTTGCCCCAGTGCATCTCGCACTGAAGGGCCGACCGACAATATCGCGGGCACAGCCGTGTCGACAACCCGATCCTGCTGTAATTTTTCGCTCAAGCGCCCCAGATCAGCGCCTCGGTCCACCCCAGCTCGGCAAAATCCTCAGCCCTCAGGCCTGACTCACCAGCACAGAAAAACTCGTCCAGTTGCGGTGGTTTGACCGAGGTACCGCTGAGCATGGCGTGAACCTGCCCGCGATGATGAATCTGGTGCTCGAACAGATGGGAGAGCATGCGTACGCGGCTCTCATGTTGCGGCGTGTCCCGGGCGATGGTCACGATCTTGCCGAGGTCGGCGTCGCGCATTTGCTCGCAGTAGGCGATCAGTCGACGGTCCACCAGCGCTTGTTCGCGCTTGAGGTGTACCGCTTGCGTAAACGGCTCGTCCTGATTGAAAAACACGTAGCAGTCGGGATGCGGATCGTCGCCGCGCAACTCCCGCTCCAGCGCATCCACGTAAAACCAGTCGCAGGTCAGGATGTGATTGAGGGTCGCGCGCAGACTGGGAAAGAAGCTGACCCGCCGTGCCGCCAGATCGGCCGGGCTCAACTGGCTCCAGGCCTTGGCGAGTCGATGATTGGCCCAAGCGTTTTGATAGGCCATGGTCAGAAGATGGTGCGACAAAGGCTGATTCATGTTCGCGGCTCCTTGTTCAAGCTTCGGCGAAACGTTGCAGCTGCATTTCCTGTAAACGGCTGAGGGTGCGGCGGAACGGAAACTCCAGATATCCCTCGGTGTACAACGATTCCATGGGCACCTGCGCTTCGAGGCACAGCGGCACCTTGCGGTCGTAGCACTCGTCCACCAGGGCAATGAAACGCCGTACACCGTCGTCATGCACCGACAATTGCGGCAGCTCGCGATCACCCGCCACCACCCGTTCGACGCCGTCTTCAGTGCCTCGGGCGATGCGCCCTTCGCGCTTTTGCGCGCTAAGGTTGGGCACGTCACTCAACAGAATAGCGCTGAAGGTATCGCACAGGGCGATGAAATCCATGGCGGCAAAAGGCTGTTCACAGAGATCGGCGTAACGAGTCCAGAGTACGGCTGGGCTGGCCTGCACGACATTGAGTGGGCGGTAGCCCACCTTGATTGGGTCACTGGACACCAACTGGCCGACGGTCAATGCCTTGAACACTTCTCCCAGAGCGCTGGGTTGCCCCGGTGCCGCCACCCAGTAACGTTGCAAACCTTTGCCGGGGTGCAGGCGATGATCTTCGCCGCCATCCACCGCAATCACCTGCATATGTTTCTTGATGGCCTCGATGGCGGGCACGAACCGGTCGCGATTGAAACCATCGGCGTACAGCTGGTCCGGTGGCTGATTGGAGGTGCAGACCACCACCACGCCCTGCTCGAACATCACCTGAAACAAACGCCCGAGAATGATCGCGTCGCCGATGTCGTTAACGAACAATTCGTCAAAGCACAGGACCCGCACTTCCTCGCTCAGTTCGCGAGCCAGCGCCTTCAACGGGTCGGCGGTGCCGGTCAGTTGAAACGAACGCTGATGGACCCAGCCCATAAAGTGGTGAAAGTGTTGGCGACGGGCCGGGACCTTCAGGCTTTGGTAAAACTGGTCCATCAACCAGGTTTTGCCGCGCCCGACCGGGCCCCAGAGGTACACGCCAGTGATCGGCGTACGCCCTTCATGCAGCGCCTCGTAGCATTTCTGCAGCGCCCACACGGCATGTTCCTGGGCTTCGTCCTGGACGAAGCCCTTCTGTTCGATGGCGTGTTGCCAGGCGCTAAAGGGGGAGTCGACATTCATGCGCGGCAGTATGCCACGCGGTCTGGTTAGAGAGAGATGTCTAGCCGGGCGATCTTGCCCTGTTCATTCAGGCGAAACATGTAGCGCAATTCCAGCGGGCTGCCGGGAAACGTTCCGGAGATCAGGTTATGCACCAGCACTTTGCCGGTGCGCAGTTGCACGTCGAGTACTTCGACCCGTGGCTGGTAACGCTGGGCGGTGTCTTGCATCCATTGCGCGATGGCGTGAGTGCCGACCTGGTGCTGGCCTTCATCGAACACATTGGCATCCTCAGCGAAAAAACTGGCGACCCGCGAGGTGTCGCGAGCATTGGCCGCAGCGATATAGGCGGCGATGGCGGGTGCCAGTGGAGAGGCGGGATTGGACATGGTTACGGCTCCTTGTTTGTTGATTCTGGAGCCATGCTAAAACAAGCCTGTGTCAGTTCTTGTCAGGAGTGAAGCGCCCTGCTTCATCCAGTTGCATCTGCTTGCGCCAGGTGCGCAACAGGTCGCTGCGTCGCCCCGGATAACGCTCGCCCTGCTCGTTCGCCGCCGAGATCCGGTCAGTGCGAAAGGTGCGATAGGCGCTGCGCAATTCACACCAGGCGACGATGATTCGCACCTCGTTTAGAAACCCCAGGGCCAGCGGCCAGATCAACCGCTGACTCGGCACCTGGTTGGCGTCCGCGTAATCGATGTGCAGCTTGGCCTGATCGCGGATGGCCTGGCGGAACACATTCAGTGGCACGACGTTGGGCGCAAAGCCATAGCCGGGCGGCCCCGGCAACACCGTCGGGTTGCGTAACGCGTCCAGCGCTTCAGGCGCCAATACCGCGGCAATCTTGGCCAACGCATCTGCCGCAGCCTTGCTCAACACCTCATCGCCGCGCTGATCCACATAGCGCAACCCCAGCACGATGGCTTCGGTTTCATCGGCGTTAAGCATCAACGGCGGCAGAAACAAACCGCTGCGCAGCACGTAGCCGATCCCCGCTTCGCCGTAGATTGGCGCGCCAAGGGCGGTGAGTTCGGCGATGTCGCGGTACAGCGTACGCTCGGAAATCTCCAATTCGCCAGCAAGTGTTGCCGCGGTCACTGGACGACTTTTGCCACGCAGCACTTGCAACAAGGTCAGTAAACGAGTGGTACGCGACACGATCAGCAGGCTCTGTCCGTAAAAGTTGTCGGAGCTTAGCAGAGGACCCTGTCAGAAAGTGGCAGTAGCGATGACGCCGATGGTCGGCCTTTCTCTTGCGAACGGGAAAGCGCCTTGACGGCCGTTGCCGCGGAACTGGGCGCGGCGGGGCATATTCGACTGGGGTTGGTGGTGGATCAGCTGAAGCTGGCGGATGCGTGCCAGCGGATTGCGTTGTGTGCGGCGGACCTTCTGGAGACCCGTCGGGCCTGAAGTTGTGCTGGCTTTGATGGCCCCTGCGCAAGACACAAGCGGGCTTGCTCGCGAAAGCGGACTGACATTCAGCTTAAATGTTGAATGTTATGTCCACTTCGCGAGCAAGCCCGCTCCCACATTTTTCTTGTGTGTTACCGGTCGACCTTATGTTTAGCTGCATACAAACACAGCATTTCCATCGCCAACGTCGCCGCCGCCAGTGAGGTAATGTCCGCACTGTCGTAGGCCGGCGCCACTTCCACGACGTCCATTCCCACCAGATTAATCCCGCGCAAGCCACCCAGGATTTCCAGCGCCTGCACCGTGCTCAAGCCGCCGCACACCGGCGTTCCGGTGCCTGGAGCGAAAGCAGGATCGAGGCAATCAATGTCGAACGTCAGGTACACCGGGTTATCACCGACCCGCGCCCGAATGGCCTCGACAATCGCATCAACACCACGTCGATGCACTTGTCGCGCATCCAGCACCTGGAAACCCTGGTGATCATCATTGGTGGTGCGCAAGCCGATCTGCACCGAACGCGACGGATCCACCAACCCTTCCTTGGCCGCGTGCCAGAACATCGTGCCGTGATCGACGCGCTTGCCGTCTTCGTCCGGCCAGGTGTCACTGTGGGCGTCGAAGTGGATCAACGACAGTGGACCATGTTTACGCGCATGGGCCTTGAGCAGCGGATACGTGATGAAGTGATCCCCGCCGAACGTCAGCATCGCGCTACCGGCGTTGAGTATGTGTTCGGCATGGGCTTCGATGCTTTCCGGCACCGAATGCGGTGTGCCGTAATCGAAGTCGCAATCGCCGTAGTCGATGACCGCCAGATGGTCGAACGGGTCGAAGGCCCACGGCCAGTGACGTTCCCAGGCAATCCCGGTGGACGCGGCACGAATGCCGCGTGGTCCGAAACGCGCACCGGGACGGTTGCTGGTGGCAGTGTCGAACGGGACACCGCTGACCGCTACGTCAACGCCGCGCAAGTCGCGACTGTAGCGACGACGCATGAAACTGGTGATACCGGCGTAGGTACTTTCGGCGGCGGTGCCATAGAGGCTGTCGCGGGTCATGGCCTGATCGTTTTGCATCGGGACGTCCATCTCAGGTTCCTTATTATTGGCGGCTACGGAAAGTGGTCCACAAGCGAGTGCGTTGACGCATGTCCTTGAGGCTCATGCTGCGGTCGGCGTACAGCCGGTCACGCACGTCGGCGGGTGGGTAAATGTCCGGGTCGGTGCGCACGGCCTCATCCACCAGCGGCGTGGCGGCCTGGTTGGCGGTGGCAAAGAACAAGGTGTTGGTCAGTGCTGCGACGGACTCCGGACGCAACATGAATTCAATGAACTGGCGTGCGGCTTCGGGATGGGGCGCGTCCTTGGGGATCGCCAGGTTGTCCTGCCACACGATCGTGCCTTCCTTGGGAATCCGGTAGGCGATTTCATAGGGTTTGTTGGCCTTGCGCGCCTGATCGGCGGCCATGCTCGCGTCACCGTTATAGGCCAGGGCCAGACAGACACTGCCGTTGGCCAGATCATTGATCTGTCGGCCACTGGCGATGTACAACACGTTAGGCTGCAACTGATGCAGCAACGCTTGCGCCGCGTCCAGGTCGTTCTTGTCTGTGCTGTAGGGATCTTTACCCAGATAGTGCAACGCCAGACCGATCACCTCCTGCGGCGAGTCAATGATCGCGATGCCGCAGTCCTTCAGTTTGCTGGCGTACTCCGGTTTGAACAGCAGGTCCAGGCTGTTGAGCGGCACGTTCGGCAAGCGTTTCTGCACCGCTTCGACATTCATCCCAAGCCCCAGCGTGCCCCAGGTATAGGGGACACCGTAGAGATTGCCCGGGTCGACCGCGGCGAGTTTTTCCAACAGATCCGGATCAAGGTTGGCGTAGCCCTTCAGGCCTTCGTGAGGAATGGCCTTCAGCGCACCGGCCGCCAAGCCACGGGCCAGCACGCTGGACGATGGCACTACCACGTCATAGCCGCTGCCACCGGTGAGCAGTTTGGTTTCGAGCACTTCCGGCGCGTCGAACGTGTCGTAACGTACGTGAATGCCGGTTTCCTGCTCGAACCGCTGCAAGGTTTCCGGCGCTACGTAATCGGCCCAACTGTAGAGATTGACGACTTTTTCCTCGGCTTGAGCCGATACGGCCATGGCGAGAAACAGCGCGGGGAAACACAGTTTGAAGGTGGGAGCCATGACGAACACCTGACCAGAGGAAGTGGATGCAGAATGCGTCGTCGGATACATTGGTGAAATATCAAGTTTGTTATCCTGACTTTATCCCGGAGTAATGTTTGATGCTCGGCCAACTCCATGATCTCGATCTGCAACTGTTGCGCCTGTTCGTCAACGTGGTGGAGTGCGGCGGTTTCAGCGCGGCTCAGGGTGAGTTGGGCTTGAGCCAGTCGAGCATCAGCCAGCAAATGGCCAAACTGGAAACCCGACTCGGCTATCGCCTGTGCAGTCGCGGCAAGGGTGGTTTCAAGATCACGCCCAAGGGTGAACAACTGCTCAACGCGACTCGTAGCCTGTTCGAGTCCATCGAAGCCTTCCGCCACCAATCCAATGGTGTGGCCGGGCGTTTGATCGGCGAGGTTCGTCTGGGGCTGTCCGAAGCACTCGATCAATCCGTGCTGCAACGGGTGGCCGATGCGATCCGGCGCTTTCGTGAACGGGACGAGTCGGTACGTATCGAGTTGATCAGCGCCATGCCCGGCGAAATGGAACGGTTGCTGCTGCAACAACGACTGGACCTGGCGATCGGCTATTTCTCACAAGTGCAAAGCGCTTTTGACTACCGCGAACTGTTTACCGAAACCCAGCACCTGTATTGCGCCCCCGGCCATCCGCTGTTCACCGACGATGCGCCTGATGATCTAGCGCTACAGGCTTGTGATCGGGTCGATCACCCTTACCGTTTCCTGCGCAGCGACGAGCCCTTCCAGGGGAAGATGTGTTCGGCGCGCTCGGAGCAAGTCGAAGGCACCCTCGCCTTCATTCTCTCCGGCAAGCATGTCGGTTATTTGCCCGAACACTTTGCCCGGAGCTGGGAAGACAAGGAATTGCTGCGCGCCGTGCGTCGTGGCGATATGAGTTTCGACGTGGCATTCCATCTGGCCCGCCATCGCGCCCAGGTGCCGGGGGATGCGCAAAAAGCCTTTGAAGAGGATTTGTTGGCGGCGTTTGCCTGAAGGTCAAAAGATCGCAGCCTTCGGCAACTCCTACATGAGATTGGCGTAGGAGCTGCCGAAGGCTGCGATCTTTTGATCTTGCTTCGGTCGTTTTTTTGCCGTGGCCCGACCGTTCTGGCATCCTGCGCCTCCATTTTTTGACCCGGCCCGCCTTCTGGCATGCACACCACCATGACCGCCTCTGAAAAAGCCCCTGCCCCGCGCAATAACGACCTGATTTACGGCCTCGACGATCGCCCGCATCTGACCGCCACCGTCTTCGCTGCCCTGCAACACGTACTCGCCAGTTTCGTCGGCATCATCACCCCGACCCTGATCATGGGGGGCGCCCTCGGCCTGCAAAGCGAAGTGCCGTACCTGATCAGCATGGCGCTGTTCGTCTCGGGGCTGGGCACGTTTGTTCAGGCACGACGTTTCGGCCCGATCGGTTCCGGCCTGCTGTGTCTGCAGGGCACCAGCTTCTCATTCATCAGCGTGATTCTCAGTGCCGGTTTCATGGTCAAGGCCCGGGGTGGCGGCACCGATGAAATCCTGTCGACGATCTTCGGTGTGTGCTTTTTCGCCGCCTTCATCGAAGTCGTGTTGAGCCAGTTCATCGGCAAATTGCGGATGCTGATCACCCCGGTGGTGACCGGCACGATCATCACGCTGATGGGCCTGTCGCTGATCAAGGTTGCCATGACCGACATCGCTGGCGGCTTCGGTGCGGCGGATCTCGGCGCGGCCAGTCATCTGGCCCTGGCGGCCCTGGTGCTCGGAACGATTGTGCTGTTGAACCGGGTCGATGTGCCGTTCCTGCGCCTCGGTGCGATCGTCATCGGCCTGACCTTCGGCTATGTCGTGGCCTGGCTGATGGGTGACGTCAACTTCACCAGCCTGCCCGACGTACCGCTGATGAGCGTACCGGTGCCGTTCAAGTACGGCTTTAACTTCGATTGGGTGGCGTTTGCGCCAGTGGCGGTGATTTTCCTCGTCTCGCCGCTGGAAGCCGCCGGTGACTTGACCGCCAACTCGATGATTTCCCGGCAGCCCGTCAAAGGCCCGATCTACATCCGCCGGATCAAGTCCGGTCTGCTCGCCGACGGCCTCAACTCGGCCATGGCCGCAGTGTTCAACAGCATGCCGATGGTGACCTTCGCCCAGAACAACGGCGTGATTCAGCTCACCGGCGTGGCCAGCCGTTACGTGGCGTTCTTCATTGCCGGTTTGTTGGTGGTGCTGGGGTTGTTCCCGATGATCGGCGCGGTGCTGCAGCTGATGCCCAAACCGGTACTCGGTGGCGCTGAACTGGTGATGTTCGGCACCGTCGCCGTCGCCGGGATCAAGATCCTCGCCGAAGCCGGCCTGCACCGGCGCAACATGCTGATCGTGTCGATTTCCCTCGGCATGGGCCTGGGTGTTGCGGCGGTTCCGGAAGTGCTGCGCGAGTTGCCGAAGGCGCTGCACAACATCTTCGAATCGCCGATCACCGTCGGCGCGTTGTGCGCTATCGTGCTGAATATCTTCCTGCCCGAAGAGTTCATTGAGCTGGAGGAGGACGATTTCGATCCGGAAGCCTCGATCCTGCGGGTCATGGAAAACCCGGATGTCCCGGCCAAGGGTGAACCCGTCTCGCCTGCCGCTGTCGCACCCTTGAACCGCTAGAAAATGCTCGAGGCCGAGCCACTGGCGGTTCGGCCTTTTCTTTAAGAGAGCACGTTTATGCGCAGTGTCCACGCCGTTATCCTTTCCCTGCTTTTGCTCTCCCTGAGCGCCTGTGCCCTGTTCCCCAATCGCGACCCGCTGAACATCAACGTGGTCGGCTTCGAGCCGCTGCAAAGCCAGGACATGGAAGTACGCTTTGCCGTGAAAATACGCGTGCAAAATCCCAATGAAGCCGCGATTGACTACAACGGCGTGGCCCTGGACCTGGAGGTCAATGGCCAGCCACTCGCCTCCGGTGTCAGCGATCAATCGGGTTCGATTGCACGCTTTTCCGAAACCGTGCTGACCGTTCCGGTAAGTGTTTCGGCGTTCTCCGTGCTGCGCCAGACCCTGGGCCTGAGCAAAACCCAAACCCTCGACAACCTGCCCTACGTCCTGCGCGGCAAACTCGCGGGCGGCTTGTTCGGCACGATGCGTTTCGTGGACAGTGGAAAACTCAGCCTGCCAACGTCGACGACCGGCACCTGGTAAGTTCGATTCAAGGAGCGACAAAGAACATGGAAGCCACCTTCACGCTCTACACCGAACTCTATTCATGAACACAACAGGTGTGAACGTCACAAATCAAATGTGGGAGCGGCGGTGCGGCGATCCGACTTGCTCGCGAAGAGGCCGGCACATCCAGCATAGATGTTGAATGTTATGGCCCCTTCGCGAGCAAGCCCGCTCCCACAGGGGGTTATGCGGTGAAGCTAACACCCGGTTTGGCGCGCTCATCTACTGTCAATTCGAAGACGTCCGGGCGCGCGTAGTGCCCCACCACGTCGAAGTCGTAACGGGCACGGACCAGATCATCGGTGTCGATTTCTGCGGTGAGCAAACCGGCGCTGTCACGCAGAGGTCCTGCCAGAATATCGCCCATCGGCCCGACGATCACGCTGCCACCGGCAATCAATGGCCGGTCCGCCGGCCAGTTGGCGATCTCCACGCCCAAGGCTTGCGGTGAATCCTGAACCTGACAGGCGCTGACCACAAAGCAGCGTCCTTCATGGGCGATATGGCGCATGCTGACCTGCCACATTTCCCGCTCATCCACCGTTGGCGCGCACCAGACTTCCACGCCTTTGGCGTACATCGCGGTGCGCAGCAACGGCATCATGTTTTCCCAGCAAATCACCGCACCGATCCGCCCGATCTGACTGTCGATCACCGGCAGCGTCGAGCCATCGCCTTTGCCCCAAATCAACCGCTCGGTGCCGGTGGGCATCAGTTTGCGGTGCTTGGCGACCAGCCCGGCCTGCGGATCGAAATACAACGCGGTGCAGTACAAGGTGCTGCCGGCGCGTTCGATGACACCGATCACCAGGTTGGCGCCGGTGCGCGCAGACAACCCGGCCAATGCTTCGGTTTCCGCGCCGGGCACGTCGATCGCATTGGCGAAATACCGGGCAAAGGCTTCACGCCCTTCCGGCAGTCGATAACCCAGCTGAGTACCAAAGCCCTCGCCTTTGGGGTAACCGCCGAGCAACGCTTCCGGCATGACCACCAGCGCAGCGCCGGATTCGATAATCGCGTTTTCCCAGGCAAGGATCTGTTCCAGGGTCTCGGCTTTGCCGCCGGGTAAAGAGCCGATTTGCAGTGCAGCAACGATTGACTTGGGCATCGCAGTAACTCCGAAAGCAATGAGGTGTTGCTCATTCTCAGGCGCCACGGGATCATGAATAAAGCCCCATTCACTGCTGAATGATATGAACCAAATGAATATCGCCACCGTCGATCTCAACCTGCTGAAAGTCTTCGAAGCGCTGCATGAAGAGTCCAGCGCCAGCCGGGCCGCGTTGCGTCTGGGCGTGACGCAATCAGCCGTCAGCGCCGCACTGCGAAGGTTGCGCGAGGTGTATGGCGATCAGTTGTTCGTGCGCACCGGTCGAGGACTCGCGCCCACACTCAAGGCCAACCAGTTGAAACCGGTGGTCAGCGATGCCCTGAACAAATGCCGGCAGAGCCTGGCGATGGTCGATCCGGCCGCCCACCATTACGACGGGCGCTCGGTGACCGTGGGGATGTCAGATGATTTCGAGATCGCTTATGGGCGCCGGCTGATCGAAGAAATCGCCCGCGTCGCGCCGAAGCTGCGGTTGATCTTTCGTCAGACCCATAGCCAGATCGTCGCCCAGGCGTTGATGGAACGCAGCATTGATCTGGCGATCACCGCCGGTGGGTTTGCCGAGCGCTTGCTCAGCCGTCAGGTGTTGGGAGAAGGCGGTTATCTGTGTTTGGTGGACCCGCTCAGCCTGGCCGAGGGACAGCAAACCCTCAGCCTTGATGAGTTCGTCGACCGCGAGCACATTCTGGTGTCGTCGGGCGGCTTTATCGGGATCACCGATGAGGGGCTGGCGGCGCTGGGGTTGACTCGGCGGGTATGCGCTTCGACCACACACTTTGCCGCGTTGCCGCACTTGCTCAAGGGCAGTCAGGCCGTGGCGACCATTCCGGCCCATGCGGCCCAAAGCATTGCAGCGCTCAGCGGGCTGGCACTGCTGCCCTGCCCTTTGGCGTTGCCGCGTTACCCGATCGAACTGGGCTGGCGCACCAGTACACAGCTCGATCCGGTGGTGCTGAAAGTACGGGAAGCGATTGTCGCGAGTTTTGCGAGCGCGTAGGAGCTGCCGCAGGCTGCGATCTTTTGATTTTGCTTTTTTAAAACAAGATCAAAAGATCGCAGCCTTCGGCAGCTCCTACAGAGATGTGTGTCGGGTTCAGGTTACTTGGCAGCCATCAGACGATTAATCTCGCTGCGCACCATGTTCGCGAATTCCGGGGGCGACATGCCGTCAAGCTCGGCACGGACCCACTCCGCCCATTTGCCTTTGCGCTTGGCGCGTTCACCGAACAACCGCGCGGCCTCGCCCTTGGACTTGCCCAGGTTGCTTTGCCAGAGATCGAACAGACGGGATTTCTCATCTTCAAGCGCAGCGCGCTCGGCAAGGGGTTTGTCGGCCAGATTGAAGCTCATGGGAGTTACCTGCTGCGTAAAATAGGCGCCATCTTACACTGTAGGAAGAAATGTCCGACTCAGGATTTTTCCTCAGGGTTGGGTCAACGCGAAAATCCACTGCAACTTTTTCGCTGACGACAGACTCCATTGTTCACTGTCCATTTATCTGCAAGGAGTACCTCAATGGCCCGAAAAACCGCCGCACAAGTCGCCGAAGACCAGATCAAGGATCAAGCCTTCAGCGAACTTCAGGCTCTGATCGAAGAGTCGGAAAAGCTGCTCAAGAGCAGTGCCTCACTGGTGGGTGAGGAAGCGGACACACTTCGTGGGCAGATCGCCCAGAAACTTCAGCAGGCTCGGGACTCCGTCACCAGCGTTCGAGACCGGACCAAACCTGCGGTCGAAGCCACTGAAACCTACATCGGTGGTCATCCGTGGCAAACCGTGGCGATCTCTGCCGGTTTCGGCCTGGTAGTCGGGTTGTTGCTGGGCCGGCGTTAAGCGGTTCTGCTTTAGGTACAAAAGCAAAAAGGCGAGCATTGAGCTTAATGCCAATCAGTTAAGAAACGACACAATCCGTAGCAGCTGGCGAAGCCTGCGTTCGTCTGCGCAGCAGTCGTAAAACCTGGGTTTGCGGTCTTCCTGAAACACCGCATCGTCTGATTTCACGACTGCTGCGCAGCCGAACGCAGCCTTCGGCAGCTGCTACAAGGAAGTGCGTCGCAGCTGAAATTGCTTAACTGACCGGCATTAAGCAACGAGCTCGCCTTTTTCTTGCCCGGGTTTTATGCAGGACTCAGAGTCCGGCCAATTCCCGCAAACTCGCCAACGTCTGAGTATCGAGCCGGATGCCTTCGGTGCTGGACTTGGCCCGTTGTTGGTGACGTCGATCACCTGGCAAACGCTTGAGCCCCACACCGTGCATCTGCCGGACCAGTTCCTGACTGCGCTCGGCAAAACTCTGCCCGGCCGCCTTGCTCGGGTCGATCACGATCAACAGTTGGCCAGTCCACGGTGTCTTGGCGCCCGGATGATTCGACCAATCGAACTCGAAGGAAAAATTGCCACCGGTCAACGCCGCCGCCAACAGTTCCACCATCATCGACAGCGCCGAACCTTTATGCCCGCCAAACGGCAGCAATGCGCCACCCTCAAGAATCGCTTTCGGGTCCTGGGTCGGCTGGCCGAGACCGTCCACCCCCATGCCTGGCGGCAGACGCTCACCCTTGCGTGCGGCGATCTGCACATCGCCATGGGCAATGGCGCTGGTCGCCAGGTCGAAGACAATCGGATCGCCGTCAGCCCGAGGGGCGGCAAAAGCAATCGGGTTGGTCCCGAACAGCGGACGATCGGCACCGTGCGGCACCACGCAGGTCATGCTGTTGACCACGCTCAGCGCCACCAGCCCTTCATAGGCAAAGGGCTCGACATCCGGCCACAAGGCTGCGAAATGGTGGGAGTTACGAATCGCCAGCACCGCAATGCCGGCACTCCGGGCTTTTTCCACCAACAAACCGCGTGCTGCGGCGAGGGCCGGTTGGGCGAAACCATTACCGGCGTCGACCCGGACAAAGCCCGAAGCCACGTCCTCGACCACCGGCACGGCCTGGCCATTGACCCAGCCGCTCTGGAGCGTCGACACGTAACCGGGAATGCGGAACACGCCATGGCTATGGGCGCCATCGCGTTCTGCGCCGGCGCAGTTGAGGGCCAGTATCCTGGCCACCTCGGCGGAGGTGCCATGGCGCTGAAAAATCTGCTCAAGCAAAAGAACGAGCGCGTCGAAATCGAGCGTTTGAGTGTTCGAACTGACGGCCACTTCGGGCGTTGCGGTCATCTGAAGCTCCAGTTTTATTATTGAGTACGGGCAACAGGGTGAAGCGAGGTTGCAGGGCAACCCAAAACAGTTGTCGATTAAGCGCTGTTCTACCGGCTTCCTGTCAAGTCTCGACAGTCTGTTCGGCTCAAGCAATATGTACCGCCCCCGAGCCTTCCACTGACCGTACTGTTTTTCCTCAATCCAACGACCGGCGATTACCCGCCGATCGCAGCACAACGAGGAAAAACCATGTCTGCTCCCCTACTCCCGTATTTTTTCGACGAGGCAGAACTTGCATCCAATGCCAGACAGCCCGATGAACGTGAAATGGCACTGTCCTTCACGATTGATGACCTGAAGTGGTTGAAGGTTGTTTATCTGGCGACGCATGCAATCCGTGGCGCCAATAGCAAGCCTATGCACGTCGATCAGCTGCTTTTAAGCGTGCCTGATGCACCCGATATCCCCCTGGCCGGCGCTTTTGCCATGAGCCGGCCCAACGATGGAGAAGTCACGCTCTACACACCGTGGAAAGGCCTGATCAAATTCGCGGACATGGAGGACCTCAAAAGCAGACTCAAGGAATGGTTGGCACAGCCCACCGGGAAGCGTGAGTTATTGCGCTTTCTCTCCATCGAACAACGCAGCGCTTTACCCGCCACCACTGCGCCAGACATTGCCACGCAAATAGTCGAAGGTGCGGTGTTCCAGGACCAGGAGCTCACCCTCGAGCGCAATCAGGCTCAGAACATCAAGACGATGATGGGTGAGCTGGTCAAGCTGCCAACGCTGCAATCGATGCTGGACGATACCCTCAAGAACGCGTTGCACAAACCGTTCCCCAGACTGGACCAGCGCCTTACTCGACTGAAGAGCTTTGTCATCGACAGCGATGACCAACAATTGCTTTCCTCGCATTCACTGAGCGATGCCCTGCTGCATTACTACCTGACCAACGAGTGGCCGACTGGCGATTCCAGAGTCTTTTCCAATCCCCAACACAGTGTGAGCAGCGACGCCGATAACCAGGCCTGGGAAAGCGCAGTCAAAGAGATCGCGCAAAGTTTTACCCCTCACTTGCAGAGCCTGCTCAAGACGTTCTGGAACACACCGATGAGCAACGGGCAGTCACGCTCGGAGTTTTTTGCCGAGGGTTTGCGCGATACCTATCACGTGAAGCTTTTGCTTCAGCGTCAGCAAGGTGTTCTGACGACGCAGGAATACCTGCGACTGATGAATGTCAGCCTCGAACCTGAAACCGTCGATCCTCTTCGCATCGAAAAAGTACGTATCACCGCGCCCTTCAAGCATTACGCGCAGCTGGCCTCGACCTTGATGATCGGCAGCCGCGAAACCCTGGGCTTTCTGTACACACAGTCCAGAGGCATTGAGGCGACGAGCGACCTGCCCGCTGTCAGGAGAATCGTCCTGGAGATGATGAAAAGCGAAGGCCACGAAGACACGCTGCTCAACTTCATGTCTTTGGGCGAACGCGGCACGTTTCTTTCATTGGAGCCGGATGAGCGCGTCATTGTCGGTGAACCGATCATCAGCCCGGTGTTTGAACAATTGATGGACGACATCCTTGGCAAACAACGGGAGAACCTGTCCCACGCGCTGAGCCGTTACCGTGAAAGCGAAGGTACACAGGATCCTCATGCCTTGATCGACAAGGCACTGGATGTCCGGGGATTGATCGACGACCGACTGCTGGCGGCCGATACCGCAGGACGTTGGAGTACACACGCGGACCAGCGCTGGAGCGCACAACCGGCCACCGTTCGTGCCGAGTCGGCCAAAGAGCAACTGGCCCGACTCTCCTCCGTTAAGGTGGCGCTCGACCAACTCCTCGACAACCATCCGGTCATTCCCACAACAACCCGCACGATTACCGAGGCGCAGCGCATCGTCGGTTCGTCGCTCGGGAGCTTGCAATCGAGTTTCACTCACACCCTGTCAACGGCATTGCGCAGTGAATTGAAGCTGCACGCCGTCACGCGCACCCTGGGTGCGATGGAACAGGCGATCATCAAAACCGTGCTTGATACCCCGGTACGCTTGCAGCGAGCTGCATTGAACGGCTTTTTGCCGGACGTATTTTCCTTGGCGTTGAAGGCAAGCGAAGCCACGGCCCCGTTGAAACTGGCTAGTTGTTTTGTGCTGACTGAACGTGGAGGCCTGGACCCAAAGCATTCGGGCAAGGCGATTTTGTGGACGCCGGCGTCGGGATTTGAAGCCTTCAGGGCATTGACTCCGTTGCTGACCGAGCTGGATCGACGCCTCAAGGACGCCGATGATCGCACCACCCTTCTGGAGAACCTTGGACGTAGCGAGAGAGTGGCTGGGCAGACTTACACCCTGGCGCCGCTACAGCGAATAGATGAGCATTTTCTCGATCACGTGCAAAAGCCCTATGTCCAGCTGGACCAGGCGTGCGTCACCCGTGCGCTGGCCACGAAGCTCCCCGCGACGACCCAGGGCAGTCTTCTGAAGCTGGTGGCGTTACGCCAACCGATGACCGGGTTAGACCGCGCGACGGACATCGCCCAATCCTTGACGACCCAGCAAAAACTGCCGGCATGGCTGGCCAAGGCGTCCATTCAAGACCAGATACTGCATGCGGAGTTGCTTCAGCAATACCTCGACAATGTCACCGACGACCAGGACTACCTAACCGGCATACGCTCCCTGACGCGCACGGCGCACCATGTACTTGAAAAACAACTCAAGGCTGACACCTTCGACATCGATCCGGACAAAGTCCAGATACAGATCGACACGCGTTCGAGCTCTACGACCAGCACCCAAACCCTGACCGACTTTGCACTGACCCATTTCAAGGATCTGGACAAAACCCATTTCAAACTGGTGTCGCTTGATAACACCGAGATTCCCGAGGTCATGGACCAAAGCTACATCAGAGACCTGATACGAAACTTGAAGCTGGGTGAACATCAACAAAAAACACTGAACGAAGCCTTTGCAGACACCCAGGCGAATGCAACGGACCGCAGGAAGCGGTTTTACACGCAATTACCCTGGCAGCTGATGCATTACGCCCACACGGAAAAACTGCAGGAGCGCCTGAGCGAGACGGGGTTTGATCTGATACGCCAAGTCATGGACATGCCTGACGCTATCGCCCGCGCGGCAGTCGACGGTGCCCACGCGATTATCCGACCACTTGAGCTCCTGGGCATCAAGAGTGAACAGGCGATCAAAGTGCCAGGCGTCTATCTGATTGGCTCATCGGCCGATAGCACCGCGCCACAGGTCCTTGTCGCGCCTCATAGCCCTCGGCACGGAGTGAAAGAATACAAGAATGAAACACAACTGCTGATAGAACTGAAGACTCGCGGCGGTCTGCTCGACTGGGTACTCATGAACCTGCCGCAGCCTGATCGGATACAGCTTGAGTACAGGATGATGACCTCCAGTAACCGCCTCCCCGAAGTGACGCTGGCGTCCAATCCGATCAAGGGGAATCTGTTCAAACACTTGTTCAACGACAACGTCGGGTTATTAGTCCGATTGCTCGGTTGTCAGATCGATGACAACAAGCAGGGTGAATGGGCAACCATCAAGCATGTGCTGAGTGAAGATTTGCATGAGGCATTTACGTTCTTGACGGGCAAGCTTGCCTACCCGATCACGGTGTGGCGCAGTTATCGCGACATCAAGCAATCCGCCGAAGACCTTCAAACGCACAAATGGGGGGCGGCGATAAAGGAATTTATCAGCGGCATTGCGCAACTGGCCTCGTTGCGACAATCGCTGGAAGCGCAAGCGAAGTCATCTTCTACGCCAAGTACACCTGCGCCAGAAACGCCCAATACCCGGTTCAAATGGCAGAACGTTGCCATTACAGCCCCCGAACGTACGCAGTTGAAGCGTCATGAAAGCATCGACGTCGATCTGAATTCGCTCACATTGAACTCAAGTCTTGGGCTCTATACCCATCCGACGACAAAAAAAACCTACGCACCGGTTGAAGGAAAGGTATATCCGGTCGCAAAGCGCGGCACACACTGGCGCATCGCTGACACAAAAATTCGTGGGCCTCGGCTGACTCAGAACGTGTCGAAACAATGGGTTCTGGACAGGCAAACGCCAGCGCCCCGTTTCAGCATCGGCAATCGGTTGAGCACCGCATATTCGGTTTGGGAGGGCATGAACGTCGATGCCAGTGGAATGCCCGAAATCCGTCGACTGTTTCCGCAAAAGGCTCGTCAGATTGACGAAGCGCTGGACCTGGCAACCACCTATGCCTGGAACTGCTTTCAAAACCTGCAATTGCTGAAGTCTTCCGACAAAACGGTTACCCCCGTGCATCAACTCATGATGGATTTTATTGATGTACCGCAGGTGCAGTCCGCGCATGTGGAGCAGTTTGAAAAAGTCTTGGGCGACATTTTTGCGGCCTTGTTGGACCCCTCACTCAGAAAGCCGAAGAGCAGCCGTTTTGTAGTCGGCAGGCTGGTCAGTGGTGCGGAAACGTCATTCGCTTTCACCATTCCAACGGATGCAAAGCGGAAAATTTATCTGGCAGAAAAATTCTTCAACACCGGTTTCGACAGCTACCACCCACATCTTTCCGACCCCTCCTTCCCAATCAACACCCATGCTCGAGCAGCAACCCTTATTCATGAGCTTTCCCACCTCTTCTGCAACACCGAAGACATTGCTTACCTCGATTCCGGCAAACCATTCTCCCATCTGATCGATACGACCAGCACAACCGCCAGAGACCTCAAGGACGCGTTGAACACCCTTCAGGACACCGCACTCTCGATCAAGACACCCCTGACTCAGCTGTTCATGACCCAGGATCCTGATACCGGTGAGTGGGAGGATCCGGGCAGCACTTCATATGAAAATACTGATCGGGTAAAAGCGCATATATTGACCTTGACCGGCGGAGAAAATCTGAGCGGTGCCCGCAAAATTTTCAAGAGAGATCCACTGGTCAGACTCAAAGTGCTACTCGGAAACGCCGACAGTGTTGCATGGCTCATCAGCCATATGGGGCGCCAACTGCATACCAGCACCCCGTGAATCAGAAAAATAAACTCCCATTTGGTGGGTCATTGCCATGACGGTTGTTCTCGCAGACTTCCACACAAGGTTAGAATGCAGGAAATCAGGATGAGTCAATGACCGACAACCCTCTCTCGCAAGCCGAATACGACGCTGTCACCGATGCCGCTGCGCATTGGTGCATGCGTCTGCACGCCAACGATTGCACTGCTGAAGAGCGGCTGGCGTTCGAGCAATGGCATGACGCTCATCCGCTTCACGCGTTCGAGTACGAGGCCATGCTGGAGATCTGGGATGTCGCGGGGGACCTGCCACGTCCAGAAACCGTGGTCCCGATGGTCCGCGCCAAAGCTGCTACGCCTTGGCGCACCTTCGGTATCGCCGCCGCGGTTTGCGCCATGGCATTGCCGCTGGCGGCCTATACCGGCTGGAACCTGGGCTGGCTACCCAATTCCTACCAACATTTCGAGGCGAACGACAATGTCCGCCAGGTCACCCTGAGCGATGGCAGTCAGGTGGAACTGAACCTGGGCACTGAGCTGACGTTCAGTAACTACAAGGATCAACGTCGGATTACGCTGAAAAAAGGCGAAGCCTTCTTCAGCGTCAGCCATGACACTCGGCACCCCTTCATTGTCAAAGCGGCCGAAGGCAGGATTCGGGTCACCGGAACCAAATTCAACGTCTGGATGTATGAAGATCAGGTACGTGTGAACCTGATAGAAGGTTCGGTGCTGGTGAGCAGCAATGATGCCCTGACGGGTGACGGCTTGCGCCTTGAGCCCGCGATGCAGGCGAGCTTTAGACGCGGCGACTTCACTCCCCGGATCAGTCAGACCTACGACAATGACAACTCAATGGCGTGGCGCAGCGGAAAACTGGTGCTCGATGATCTGGCGCTGACCGACGCATTGCCATTGATCAATCGCTACTTGAGCAAACCGGTGATGGTGGCCGACAACAGCACTGGCTCGATTCGCATCGGCGGCATCTACAACATCAAAGAGCTCAACAACCTGGTGGCTTCCCTGCCCAAGGTGTTACCGGTCTACCTGACCCGCAACAAGGATGGCAATCCGGTCCTCAATTCCATTCCGCAACAAACCCCAAAAAGCTGAAGGCCGCGACCTTTGCAAGGTGCGGCCTTCATTCTTCGTTCAAACACCATCAGCGTTACTGTACGGCCACCTTCCCGGCTTTTTCATCCTGCTCGCGGATCGTCTGAACCTGGTACTGCGGATCGGACGTGATCTGCTGTTCGGTGAACGGCAACACACTCAACTGCTTCCTGGAAAATGCCACGGTCTGATCTCTGGAGTACTTGGAGGCCGGGTCACTGGAGAGCGAGAATGCCAGCAGCCCCTGGGCCTGCGGTCCCTTGTCATCGAAGGTCACCACCTGCAAATAGCTGGTCCCGCTGACGACCTCGAGTTTACCGTCGGTTCTCGGCACGCTCTGAATGGCGTTATAAACCCCCAGAGTGCCAGGTCCGCCGTGAATCGGTGTCTGCTGGCCACCGCTGCTGACCACCTGGATATCACCCCAGCGGCTATCGGCCTTGAGCCCCATCTTGTTGATCTTCGCTATCGATGCCTGCATCGCTTCGCGAACTGCCTTTGCGACTTCCGGACGATCGACCGCCAGGCCACGCGGGGTGTGTTGCGGGTCTTTCGGATCGAACGCCACACGCCACAGATCAGGCGTTTCCTGTAGCGACGCCATGACATCCTGGAAATGCACAAACCCCAGGCCGCTGTCCAGATTCGCACTGCGATCCCAGGCCTTGAGACTGGCACACAGCGGCGCGAGCGCTGGCGCATCGGTACCCAGTGCCGCCCCACAGAACTGCAGCAGGTCCGGCATCACTTGTGCCGCCTGATACACCTGGTCGTCCATCACCATGTGTTGCAGATCCGTCGCTGCTATGGGACCTGCCTTGTTCAACGTGTTCAGGCGATCCAGCGCAAAACGCGAGCGCAGCCCCAATGGCTGGCCATCCTGGCTGATCAGCGGCGAAAAACCGGTGAGCGGTTGCGCCGGGTTGGCCATCCAGGCCGAATCGTTGGAGTGCTGCACAAAATCCTTGCGCAACAGTTGCGGCAACTTGTCTGCCGCAAAAATGCCTTTTTGTGCAGCCGTCGGGTCGATGTCCCAGGCACACGCACTGTTGGAACCGTCGAGGACGATCATCTGCAAACCGGCCCGCGGATCACTGCACCTGGCCAGTTTGTCGGCACTGACGTTCGGCACGACCGAGAGATTCATGTACAGCGTCTGCCCCTGATCATCCGTCGCCAGGGTGTTGACCCACGGGATCCCCTGGATCTTGTGCACCGAGGCCTGCAAGTCCTTGAGGCTGACCGCGCGGTTCATTGCATACCACTGCTGCAAGACCCGGTCGTTATCCAGATTGGCGTCGCGCAAGCTGTAGGCGAACTGGTTGTCCCAGTCGAGCTTTCCGGGCCACTGCACGATCGGGCCGAACTGCGAACTGTAGACCACATGAGAAACTGGCCGAGTCTGGCCATCCGGTTGCTTCACGTTCACAGTCAGGGTCTGTTTCTGCATCGGCAAGGACTTGCCATCAAGCAGATAGCGGGTCGAATCCTTGGGATCGAGTTGCAGGCGATACAAGGTGAAATGCTTGGACGTATCCACTGTATGGGTCCACGCCAGGTGCTGGTTGAAACCGATGTTGATCATCGGCAACCCCGGCAGCGCCGCGCCCATGACGTCCAGTTTGCCGGGAATGGTCAGGTGCATTTGATAGAAACGCATCCCGCCGACCCAAGGGAAATGCGGATTGGCCAGCAACATGCCGCGGCCGTTGAAAGAACGCTCACTGCCGACCGCCACGGCGTTGCTGCCGCGGTCCAGGGCAAACCGCTGCATGCGCGAGGCGGCCATTTGGAACGACACCGGTTCGCCTGCCACATGTGCAACGGCTTTAGGGGGGGTGGCACCGGCCAAGGCTTCGGCAAACTGCCCTACTCCGCCTTCGACCAGCAGGCGCCGCGTCAACTTGACCAGGTCCTGGGCGGTAATCTCGCGTACCCAGTCGCCCTGACACTGCTGCGGCAAACCCTGCACCCGACGTTCTGTCAGCGAACGGTTATAGCCCGCCACATACCCTTCAATGAGATCGCGCACTGGCGGGGTTTGCGCCTGCCAGAAACCCTCGACGGCCTGTGGCGTGTTCAGCCAATTGAAAAACAGATCGCTGACCAGGTTTTCGCGTTCTTCGACCGTGAACTGATCCGGGCCGAAATAGCGTGAACGTTCGCCGTTCACGGTAGTGATCTCATTGGCCAGCAGGCACAGGTTGTCCTGAGCGTAGGCGTAACCAATGCCATAACCGAGCCCGCGCTCGTTGTCGGCACGGATATGCGGCACACCGAAACTGGTCCGGCGAATGTCGGCGCTCGCCTGCTCCTGCTGACTGCGTGCGTTTGCCGCAAGACTCAAGCCTACCAACACGCCTGCAAGGCTCAACCGGGTTAACTGCCTGGAAATAATCACGCTCGCTCCTGATCGAAAAGACAAACACCCTGCGTCATACACGCACTGCGCCTTCCCCTAGGAACGAAAAAAATGACAAGAATTTAGGCCCTGAAAGGCGCTTTTCACGGACATCTCACAGGCCACTGACGTGATGGCGACAAAATTTCTACATTTGGGGCTTCATTATTTGCCCTGCTCGTACGTCTTATTGAATGAGAGCACCCATCACATTTCCTGGCCGGCTCGGAAAAGGAGTTTTTGCATGTACAACTCGCAACTGCCAACGGACGGTAGCAATGCGCCAAAGGGCTCTGCCATGGGCTCCGGTGTTTTCAGTCAACGCAGTGAGCGCAATGGCAACGAGCGGATCAGGTTACTGCTCAAAAGCTATGGTCTGCGAACCAGTCTGATCCGCCTCAAAGTCATCGACGCCTTGCTGAGCGCCGCCGAAAGCGACCGTAGCCTTGGCGTGCGTGGCGTGCACAGCCACTTGCTGGACCTGGATATTCCCCTGTCCTTTCTCAGTGTGCGGGAAGTGTTGAAACGCTTGTGCAGCGAAGGCGTGATCACGCTCACCCCGGACAAAAGCTACAGCCTGCATCCCGACGCTGTAGCCATGCTCCATCGCGAGTAATCAGCTTGGCTTCGTCACTCAGGGTTTGACCTTGCGGCGCATCACGCCATTGATCACCACTACGATCACCGCCACGCCGATGGCGATGTACTGAAACAGCTTCTCGCTGATGACGCCTGCGTTTTGCAGATACGAAAGGCCGAACATGATCCCCAACACCACGAGGGAGATCAGAATCGAGTATTTCAAACGTTGCGACTGAGTCATTGCGAGTTCCTGAACCTGAAAAATGTATCCGGTTTGTATCAGAGCGCATGCCAAGCCCCTACCGTTCTCCGGGGATGGAACGCTACAAACGGGGTCTCATGTTACAGCCGATGAAGAGTTTTGGCTTCATAGTGGCGATAACCATGAGGATTTTGAAATGTTCCGTCGAATCACACTGCTGATTCCGCTGCTTGCCATACTTTCCCTGAGCGGCTGCATCATTTTCCCCCACGGCGGCTGGCACGGCGGCCATCATTACGACCGTGGCGGACCGGGTTATTACCAGCATCGATAACGGTTGGCAGTTTCATATCGTGTGAATAATTGAACACTCATTCGTAAGACAAATACCCTACCCAATAACCACTGAACAAATGCCCGCCCTGTCGCGGGCATTTTTCGTACATGCGTATTCACTTCTTGTTTCCTTCCCTGTGCACATCGAAACATAGCGATAACCATTGAAGCTTTCGGTCTTAATCGTTCATTTGAGCTATTCAAATTCGATGATTACTCTCGGTGCATCGCAATAAACCCGCTATTAAATTTTGAGCAAAGAACAGGGATGCCATGCACAAACCTTTAATCAATATCAGCCCCCACCATTTGTTTGGCTTTTGCCTTGCAATAACTTTTTTCGAACTGCTGACCTATATGGCCAGCGACATGATCATGCCGGGCATGTTGACCGTCACCCGACAACTGGATGCCAGCCCCGACCATGTCCCCTACGCCTTCAATCTATATCTGGCCGGCGGCATGCTTCTGCAATGGCTGATTGGCCCGCTGTCTGATCATTTCGGTCGCCGCCGGATGTTGCTCATCGGTTGCGCGGTATTCGCCCTGGCCTGTGCCGCCGCGTTCAACGTGCAAAGCATTTATGCGTTCAATGGCTTGCGACTGATTCAGGGCATGGGGTTGGGGTTTGTCATCGCGGTCAGCTACCCGGCCCTGCAAGAAGTTTTCTGCGAAGCCGACGCGGTCAAAATCATGGCGTTGCTGGGGAACGTTGCACTGCTCTCCCCGCTTCTGGGGCCGTTGCTCGGCAGTCTGCTGCTGGAGTGGTTGTCCTGGCGTGAATTGTTTTTACTGCTGGGTATCGGCGGCGTGATGGTCTGGCTCGGGCTTTACCTGTTCATGCCGGAAACCGTGGGCACCCTGCGCCACGACGGTCAGCGACTGGAAGCCGTGCGCTTTGAATGGCACAGCACTCTGCGCCGCTATGCCGCGCTGCTGACTAACCCGCGATTCCTTTGCGCCGCAGTCGCGCTGGGCGTGATGAGCCTGCCCTTGATTGCCTGGATCGGGTTGGCGCCGCTCTTGCTGATCCACAACCAGGGGCTTTCAACTCTGCACTATGGCCTGTGGCAAATCCCGGTGTTCGCGGCCGTCATTCTCGGCAATCTGATCCTCAACCGACTGATTGCCAACGCTGAATTGCCACAACTGATTCGATACTCGCTTTGGCCGTTTTGCGGTGGGCTCATCGCGTTAGTCGCCATCAGCGTCTACGGCGCTTCGACAGTCGTGCTGATCAGCTGCCTGGCGCTTTACGCCGTTGGGCTTGGCATGAGCAATGCCGCGCTGTACCGGCTTGCACTGTTCGCCAGCGACGACAGCAAAGGTCTGGTCTCGGCCATGATCGGCATGATCTCGATCGCCGTCATGGGTGGCGGCGGCTCCCTTATTGCGGCCGCCGGTGCCGGTGACAGCCACGAATCGTTCGCTTTGATGGCGGGTATCGCGGGGCTACTGAGCCTGGCGCCCCTACGCCTCTTTCTGCGGCGCGCTCACATCGCGCTTGCCGTCTGACACCACACAGTAGGTCTTTTGATGATCCATTTACCCCACACCGATGCGCTCTGCGCGTTAACGCAACCCTATTGCCTGGATTCCGTACCCGAGGGTCTGTTCGACCAGGCGATGGGGGAAATCAGCCTGTTTCATTGTCATCACACGCCCGGCTACGAACGCTGGCTAAACGCCAACGGGCTCGATGCCCAGGACCTGGAGACACTGGATGACTGGTCCAGGTTGCCACCGATTTTCGCCAACTATTTCAAACGCCACTTGTTGTTCGGCCCCACCGGCGAAGGCGCGCTGGAGCTGACCTCATCCGGCACCAGCGGCCAGAGGAGTCGCATGCGCTATGACCCTCGCAGCATGGCGGCGGCCCAAGGCATGGTGAGCCACATTTTCCGGCACTACGGTTGGGATACTCCGCAAAGCCCCTGCAATTATTTGCTCCTGAGCTACGAGCCCGAAGCGGCCATCACCTTGGGCACTGCTTACACCGACCAGTTTCTCTGCAGCTATGCGCCCGTCAATCGAATCGTCTACGGATTGCGCCGGTCGGGTAAAGGTCACGAGTTCGACCTGTTTGGCGTGATTCGCGCCTTGCAGGAGTTTGCCGACGAGGGATTGCCCGTACGGATAATCGGATTTCCTGCGTTTCTTTCGCATGCGCTACAGCACATGGAAAACACCTGCGCACCGAATCTCAAGCTATCCGCTCAGTCATTGGTGTTTTTGGGGGGCGGCTGGAAAACCCAGGCAGCACAAGAGATTCCCTTGCTTGAGTTGTATGCCCGAATCAACCGGCAACTGGGCATCGACCTGTCCCGCTGTCGGGATGGTTACGGCGCCGTCGAGCATGCCGTGCCCTACATCCAATGTGCCCACCATCATTTTCATGCGCCCATTTACTCGAAGGTTTTCGTGCGCAACCCATCCGATTTCACGGTCCGGCCATACGGCCAACGCGGCTTGCTGGAATTCGTCTCCCCGTACATTTCGTCAAGCCCTGCTCATGCTGTGGTCATGGGCGATCTGGCGACATTACACCCCGGCGCACATTGCGGATGCGGCCTGACGACCGATTGGTTCGAGCTGCACGGACGCGCAGGCACCACCGCCAGCCGCAGCTGCGCCATGGCGGCCTCAGAACTGCTGGGAGAGGCTTGATATGTACCTCATCAATGGCCAACTGCGTGACGACGTTAGCCCGAAAAGCGCCCTCGACAGCCTTCGAAAACAATTGCCCGGATTGCTTTCTGCACCGATCGACAGCGAGACCGTCATCGAAACCGCGGCTCGTTTCGCCACGCAACTACAGACTCGCAGCCTGAACCTGCCTCTGGACGACGATCAATGTCAGGGGCTGATCGAGTTCTGCCAGCGCAGCAACCTGAGCACGAAGCTTGAGCGGGAACTGGGCTCGCAACCCCGTTCGCTGAGGTGTATCGACTACCGGCAGCCGCGCTTTGAAAGCTGGCACCCCTTGGGACTGGTGGTGCATGTGACGCCGGGCAATGCGCCGATGCTGGCGTTCTGCGCGGTTCTCGAAGGCCTGCTGGCCGGTAACATTAACTGGTTACGCCCCAGCGCCAGCGATGCGGGTTTGACTGCGCAATTGCTGGCTGCCTTTGTGAAGTGCGACACCAGTGGCAGGCTTGCCGAATTTGTCGCGGTGCTGCCCGTGGGCACTTCCCGGATAGCCGAACTCTGCGCCCAGGCCGATGGCGTGTCAGCCTGGGGCGGTGAAAAGGCGCTCAAGGCGATTCGTCAGCAGATCCCCACTGGATGTCGCTGGATTGATTGGGGGCACAGGATCAGTTTCGCTTATCTGTCGCCTGACGCGGCCAACTCTTCGGCGCTGGATGCGTTGGTGGATGAGGTTTGCAGTCTGGATCAGCAAGCGTGTTCCAGCCCGCAATGGCTGCTGGTGGACAGCAACGACCCGGCCATCCTGCAGGACCTGGGCGAGCGTTTGAGCGAAGCCTTCAAGCGTCGCGCATCGCACTGGCCGGCGCTGGTGCCCACGGACCAGGAAGCGTGCGAGATCACCACCCGCACGGCCATGGCGCAACTGGATTATTGTTTTGCGAACCAGACCGGCCAGGTCTGGGCCGGCCACGGATGGCGGATCATCTGGGAACACCATCAGACGCTCGCGCCTTCACCGCTGTTTCGTACTGTGCTGCTCAAGCCCGTGCCGCAACACATGATCGCCGAGACGCTGTTGCCCTGGCGCACTGTCCTGCAAAGCTGCGCACTGATTTGCTCTCCGACAGAAACGTCAGGACTTGTGCGAACGCTGGTCAACGCTGGGGTCACCCGTATTGCGCCTTGCGCGGCGATTCATGACGGCTACGCCGGTGAGCCCCATGATGGCGTCTACGCGTTGACGCGTCTGAGTCGCCGCCTCTCGGTGAGCCTGTCGCCGGATGTTTTGCCTGGCCGGGCAACGCTCGACCCGGTCCCGCCCGCCCCTGACACCCCCCGTGTGCCGATCATGGACAAAAACACCTTCACGACCCAGCCGATGGGCGCTGCGGCGCAATTGTATTTTCGCTCAGGAGGGAGCAGCGGTACTCCAGCCCTCGCCGGTTTCAGCTATCGCGACTTTCAACGGCAGATGCGCGCAGCGGCCGACGGCCTGTTCGCCGCCGGGCTCGATCCTTCACAGGACCGGGTCATGAACCTGTTTTACGGCGGCAGCCTGTACGGAGGCTTCCTCAGTTTTACCAAAATACTGGAACAGATGGGCGTCACACATTTCCCCATGGGTGCGCCCCAGGACGATGACTTCAGCGAAATCGCCCAACTGATCGTTGACCAGCGTGTCACCGTGCTGATTGGCATGCCGAGCACCTTGCATCGTCTGTTCTTCAACGAGCAGGCCCGACTCCGCACGTACGCAGGTATTGGCAAAGTGTTCCTCGGCGGCGAGCATCCGGGCCAAACCAGCCTGAGCCTAATGGAAAGCTGCGGGGTCTCGATGATCCGCTCGGCGATCTATGGCTCCGTCGATGCAGGTCCCTTGGGGCATGCGTGCGCAGCCACCGCGAACGGGGTGTTTCACTTGATGTGCGATACCCAGCATCTGGAAATTGTGCAGATCGAACAGGATGAACCGGTTCAGGCGAATGAGATCGGTCGCCTGCTGTTTACTTCACGAGCGCGGCAAGGCCAAACCGTGCGCCGATATGACGTTGGAGACACCGGTCGCTGGATACCCGGACCTTGTCCGTGCGGGCTGGACTCACCCCGATTCGAACTGCTCCAGCGCCACGGAAAACTGGTGCGAATGGGCACGGAGTTCATTTCGCCGTCGGCTCTGCAGGATAGCGTCGGCGCGCCCATTCAGATTGTTCTGGACCACGCCCCTGATGGCGTCGAGCGACTCAACGTTCTAACGGATGCAGACATCAACCAGGTTCGCAACGCATTGCTGAACCATGAAGCGCTGGCAAATGCCGTAAACGCCAACCTGTTAACTGTCGAAGTTCAAGTGTGCACGGAGCAAGCGTTCACTCGAAACAAACACAGCGGCAAAACACCGTTGGTTATTGATAAAAGAAAATAAAAATACCGCCGACTACTCACAACTTGTTTTTAACCTCTAGACGCCTGATAAAAAAAAGAGAGCCCCCAGTGAAATCAACTTATTCGCTCGAACAACTACTGCCTTATATAAGGCAACATTCAAACTTCTACCGCCAACAACTGGAACACTTACCGTCGCAGGGCATTACGTTACAAAATATACCGCTCACCAACGCCGTGGACTATTGGTCTGGCAGCAATGACTTGAGTCATTGGCCGGTCCTGACCGCAAAGGTCGACGATGCGCTGGTGTTTAAAACCGGCGGATCGACCAGCCAGGGCAAACTGACGGTGTACACCTATAACGAATGGCAAGAACTGGTCAGTACTTTCGGAGAAAGTTTCTCCTCTCAGCTGAACGACGGCGACCGTGTCGCCAATCTGTTTTTTTCCGGTGATCTTTACGCCAGTTTTCTGTTCATCCACGACTCACTGGCGCACGTCAGGCGATCGATCTGCGAGTTTCCATTTACCGGGCAAGTCGAGCTGGATGTATTGGCCGATGCGATTGATCAGCATCGGATCAACGTGCTGGTCGGTGTCCCGGCACAGCTGCTGCGACTGGCGGCCTACCTGAACCAGCATCGGCGAGTACTGTGCGGGGTTGATACGTTGCTGTACGGCGGCGAAAGCCTGTTTGCCCCGCAGGTGGCAATCCTCACCGACATGTTTCCCAACGTGCGCATTGCTTCCATTGGCTACGCCAGTGTAGACGCCGGCCTTATCGGGGCCAGCGGTCGCGACTGCGCCTTGGGCGAGCATCGGGTGTTTGAACCACAAACCTTGCTGGAGATCGTCGATGAACTCACCGGTGAAGTCATCGAAGAATGCGATCGCACCGGATTATTGGTGGTGACCAATCTGACTCGCCGGCTCATGCCACTGCTGCGTTATCCGGTGGGCGACCGCGCGTGCTGGCGCGAACCCGTCTCAACCCCGAAGCGCAAATTCGCCCTCAAGGGACGTAGCGTGCACAGCCAGCGAGTGCGAGTCGGGGTGCTGTCGCTGCTGATCGATGACATCCAGCAGATCGTCCAGCGCATTGCCCACAACGACCAATGGCAATTGCTGATCGAACATGACGATTACAAAGATATTTTGAGTGTGAAGTGGGTTCCCTCAGCGCTATCAATGGCCACCGTACCGGTGTGCCGAGAGTTGTACGAGGCCCTGGTTGAACACTATCCCGCCATCGAGGAACTGAGCCGCGAGGGTCTGTTGGAGTTGCGAGTGTTGTCCTGTGCGGTCACCGCATTGAAGCTTCACCCACGCTCCGGCAAACAACTGCGGGTCCTGGACTTGCGCGTGTATGACGCACCGTCGCCGGAGCCCGCATGATGCCTCATTTGATTTTTCGACCCTATCGGCCATCCGACGCACGTGCCGTGAGCCAGTTGTTTCGCGAGGTCTATGGCGATCATTACGTTCAGCCGGATGTTTACTTGCCGAATATGATCAATCAGCACAATGCCGAGGGGCGCTGGAAGTCGGTGCTGGCGGTGGACGACGTACGCGTTCTAGGGCATGCCGCGTTGTGCCATGACACACCTGCGGACACCACCGAGCTGGCCCTCAGTGTGGTGCATCCCGCCGCGCAGGGGCAGAGTATCGCAACCCGTCTGGGACGGGAGTTGCTGTCGCGGTCAGGTTCCATGGGGTTCAAGAGCGTCTCGATCAAACAAGTGACACACCATCCCTACACGCAACGCATGGCAGCAAACATCGGCTTCCACAGCACGGGTTTGCTTCCTGACTACGTCCCTTCGCCCTTCGCTGAGCCGCTGCCGGAAACCATCGTGATGGGTTGTTACGTCGCCGAAGGACATACGCGTCCACTCCCCGACATCCCATGGCCTGACAGCTGCCGGGGGGTTATGCAGCACTTGTGTTCCGTGTTCGGGACTCATCCGGACACGACGCCGTTGTCTTCTCTGCCCTTGCAACTCAAGCAACACCATAAAAGATTCGACATGGTCATTCAGCGTTTGACCAAACGTCTGCTTGACCAGATCGGTCAATTGCCCAGGCACTGGCTGATCTCGGTCAAACTTCAGATGTCACGGCACTTTGCCCAGGACTTTCGCAACTTGGCGGCCCTTGGCTTCACCTTTACCGGGCTGATGCCTACATCAAACACCAATGGGTGGTTCGCCCTGTTTCATCGAGGGGCGCAGTCTCGACACCTCAACCTGCACTGCCCTCACATGCAACGCTTGCATGACGATTTACAGCAAAACGCCAACACGCACAGTTGCGCCGAAGCGCTGAACAGAGACCGCTCAGCCGCGTGAGTCTTTTCGATAAAAGTCATTGCCCGGCTGCGCGCAAAGCTCAACCAGCCAATCGACGAACACCCTCACCCGCCGGGACAACTGACGGTGTGGCGGATAGAGCGCCGTCAGCGGCATCCCCGGTGTCGGCACCGTCCTGAGGACTTCACACAAACGGCCTTCGCTCAGCTGGCGGGCTACGTGGTAATACGGGGTCTGGACCAGACCATACCCCGCCTCACAAGCGGCCAGGTAACCATCGGCGCTGTTGACCGAAACCTGCTTGGGCAGATTAATGGCCTGAACCTGATCATTGACCTTGAACTCCAGCCCATAACGTTTGCCATTGCTGCTGGAGAAGTACTCCACCATCTGATGGCCTTCAAGGTCAGCCAGACACTGAGGCGTTCCGAATCGCTTCAAGTAGTCGGGGCTGGCACACGTGACCTGGTCCAGCATGGCCAACGGCCGCGCCACCAGTGAATCGTCCAGTGAGTCGCCGCCCCGCAGCACGCAATCGACGCCTTCGCGTATCAGGTCGACTGGCCGGTCATTCAAGCCGATTTCCAGCTCGATCAAGGGATACCGGGCAGTAAAGTGCGGTAATGCCGGGATCACCATCAAGCGTCCCACGCCCGCCGGCATGTCCACGCGCAACAGCCCCTTGGGGTTGTTGCGTGCAGCGCTGAACACCGCTTCGGTTTCCTCCAGGTCCGCCAGCAACCGTACGCAACGAGGGTAATAGGCCGCACCGTCGAGCGTCAGGCTGATCTGCCGCGTCGTGCGTTGCAGCAACTGCACACCGAGATGCGCCTCCAGCTGCTTGATCAGGATGGTCACTGAGGCCCGGGGCAATTGCAGGCTATCCGCCGCCTTGGCAAAGCCGCCCAGTTCGACGATTCGAGTGAATACGCGCATGGCGTTAAAACGGTCCATTGCTTTTGCTTACCGGCTGATTATTTAGAAATTACGAACAGTGATAGCAGTTTTAGCCGGTTTATCTAGTTTCTGTCGAGGTCAACAATGGACTCCACATTCACAAGGAGCTGATTTCATGCAAACACGTCAACTGGGCAAAAACGGTCCACAAGTGAGCGCGATAGGTCTGGGCTGCATGGGCATGAGCGATTTCTACACGACTGGCGTGGACATCCGCGAAGCCACGGCCACTCTGCACCGCGCGCTGGAGTTGGGGATCAACCTGCTCGACACCGCCGACATGTACGGCCCGCACACCAATGAAGAACTGATCGGCAAAGCCATCGTCGGCAAACGTGACCAGGTGTTTCTGGCCAGCAAATTCGGGATCGTCCGCGACCCGGGCAATCCGGTTGCGCGGGGCGTCAACGGCCGACCGGATTACATTCACGCCTCTATCGACGGCACCCTCAAGCGCCTCGGTGTTGAAACCCTGGACTTGTACTACCAGCACCGTATCGATCCGCAGGTGGCCATCGAGGAGACCATCGGCGCCATGGCCGAATTGGTGAAAGCTGGCAAGGTTCGGTACCTGGGTTTGAGCGAGGCCTCGGTCGCGACGCTTGAGCGGGCACACAAGGTCCATCCGATCAGTGCGCTGCAGAGCGAGTATTCGTTATGGAGCCGTGACCAGGAGGAAAACGGTTGTCTGGCTGCGTGTCAGCGCCTGGGGATCGCCTTCGTCCCCTACAGCCCTTTGGGTCGTGGCTTTCTCACCGGAGCGCTGAAAAGTCCTGATGATTTTGCGGCAGACGACTACCGGCGTTTCAGCCCGCGGTTTCAAGGAGAGAACTTCGCGAAGAATCTGTTGTTGGTGCGGCAAGTGCAGGATCTGGCCGCAGAAAAAGGCGTGACCGCCGGCCAGCTGGCGCTCGCGTGGGTACTGGCTCAGGGCAATAACGTGATCCCGATTCCGGGAACCAAACAGCGTAAATATCTGGAAGAAAATGTGGCCGCGCTGGATGTGAAGCTCAGCGGCGAAGACTTGCAAGCGCTGGAAGCGATATTCCCGACCAATGCCACGGCTGGCTTACGTTACCCGGAGGAAGTCATGAAGTTGCTTGACCGGTAACCGCCACCTGGCCCATTCGACGATTTGAGTGGGCCAGGACAACCCGTCACGCCTTCGAGGTGACGCCCTTGTCGGTCGGCACTGATGTGCCATTACCCTTGCCGTAAGCTTGTAAATTCTGCAGTACGTAGATCGCTTTCTTGTATTCCGGGATCAGGCCCGTGGCGTACTTGTCACCCTTGATACTGTTGTTCTGGATGGTGTCCAGCTGGGTGGCGAAATACTCCAGCGCGTTGAATTTCGCATCCGGGTCTTTCTGTATCCCAAACCGGTCAAACTTGTCACCGGCATTCATTAGCGTCATCGACGTAATATCAGAAATCAGTCCTTTGGCTTTCAAGAAGGCACTGAGATTGCCCAGTTGTTTGGAGGTGACGTTTTCCGGGTCGAAGCCTTTGATGTTTCTGTGCAGTTTCTGCTCATCCATCAACTTCGTGTTGAGCACGCTGGGATCGCTTCCCACCAATGCCAGCATTTGCTTGACCTTGGCGCTTTGCGTCACAGGCTTGCCGGCGCCCGTGTCGTTGATCAGCAAACCTGCCTTGGAAGTCCAGGCCCCGGTATAGCCGATAGTCATGACCGAACTTCCGACTGCGCTACCTGATGCAGACGTCCGTGTGAGGCGACCATAAAAAGCTCCTTGTTTAATCTGGTTTAGAGCGGGCGAGTATCAGCCTGGCCACTAGCCACACCTACAATTATTTCCGACTTTTTACAATTCTCATACATTTACGATACAACCAGGCAAGTGCCCTTTTTCATTGATCCAGGCATTAACTTGGAAAGTGAAATAGCAACTAACCAAGTGGTACGTACGCTTTGGTTAGTTAGTTTGTATCCATCACTATACCGCGCACCGCCCGTCACCCCGCACCGTTCCTGCACGATGGTACCTAAAGCTCGGCTTTCGCGAGCCGATAGCCCTTGGAAGCGTCGACTTCATACCGACGACCACAACAAGAACGCTGCACTAAGGACCGGTCCCATGCCCGCATTCCGTACCATTCAGGCTCGTTACACGCTGTTTCTGGTCCTGTTCATCCTGCTGTTGTCCGTGCTGACAGTGGTCGGCATCAGCCAATTGGTCGCACCGAAGCTGCGTCACACCGAAGAACAAGTGGCCCTCAACCGAATTGCCGAAGTCGCCGAGCAAATCCAGGGCGAACTGAACAAGGTTCAGGCGCAACAGCGAAGCATCACCCAGACCATTCCCCTGCTCGACAGCGCCGCCATCGACACCGTCCTGCCGGGCCTGGTCGACCAGTACGGCGAGCTGAAAGTGTTCGGCGGCGGGATCTGGCCGCTGCCCGGTCAGCGCGAAGCCGGGCGCAACAAGTTCAGCACGTTCTGGCACCGGGATGCCTCGGGAAAACTAGCCGTTAACACCTTTTGGAACAGCGATGCCGCGCCCAACTACTACGACCAGACCTGGTACAAAGGCGGCATGCAAACCCCGCGCGGCCAATGCGCGTGGGCGGCCGCCTATAAAGATGACGCCAGCGCCGAGCCGCGCACCAACTGCGCCATGGCCATCCAGAAGAATGGCGCGGCCTACGGCGTGTCGACCATCGACGTGACCCTGGGTTTTTTCAATGACCTGGTGGCACGCAAGGAGAAAGACCTCGGCGCCGAAATGCTGATCGTCGAAGCCGACGGCAAGATCATCAGCAACAGTTCGCGCATCAGCGGGCCGATCGTACTGAAGAACATCAGTGAGCTGGCCGGCAACTCGCCGTTCGCTACCCAGGTGAAGGCCGGCTTGCAAAACCGTGACCAGTCGCAGCGGGGCGAGTTCGACAACAACGGCGAAGCCAGCACCTTCTTCATGCGCCCGATCGAAGGCACACCCTGGTTCCTCGCCACCGCCCTGCCGACCAAGCTGATCACCGCCCAGCGCGACGACGTGCTCAGCACCCTGAGCCTGCTGCAAATCCCGATGGTGATCCTGCTGGTGTTGCTACAGATCTATGCGATTCGCCAACTGGTCCAGCGTATGAAAGCCCTGAAGGCCAACATCGACGCACTGTCAGCAGGTGACGCCGACTTGACCAAACGCATCACCATTCGCGCCGAAGACGAACTGGGCGCCATCGGCCACTCGGTCAACGCCTTCATCACCTACTTGCAGAACATGATCGGCGAAGTCACCCTGGCCACCGGCGCCATGGCCTCCAGCCTGGATAACCTGCAACGCACCTCCGCCCACACCAGCCAGATACTGGTGCGTCACGCCTCGGAAACCGATCAGACCGTCACCGCCATCACCGAGATGAGTTCGACCGCCGAAAGCGTTGCGCAAAACGCCGCCGAAACCGCTGCCTTCACCCAGCGCGCCAACGAAAACGCCGACCGTTCGCGGGTCGTGGTGGGCGAAGCGTCCAGCAGCGTGATTGCGCTGATCGACGAAGTGGCCAGCGCAACCCATAAAGTCGAAAGCATGCAACAGGACGCTCAACGCATCACCGAGATTCTCGGGGTCATCGGCGCCATAGCCGGGCAAACCAACCTGTTGGCCCTCAACGCTGCCATCGAAGCCGCGCGCGCCGGCGAGCAGGGCCGCGGTTTTGCCGTAGTCGCCGATGAAGTCCGCGCCCTCGCCGCCCGCACTCAGGCCAGTACGTCGCAAATCAATGAAATGCTCACCCGCCTGACGCAGGGTGTGAGTTCGTCGGTAACCGCCATGGAAAACACCCAGACCCGCTGCCAGTCGGCCGCTGATGCCACGGCACGGGTCAACACCGGTCTGGATGAAATGGCCGGCAACGTCAGCCACATCAACAGCCTTAGCACCCAGATCGCCACGGCCGCCGAGCAGCAAAGCGCGGTGACCGAAGAGATCAACCGCAGCATGGTGCAAATCCGTCACATGGTCGACGAACTGGTGAAAAGCGGCCAGGCCAGCGAGCTCAATACCCAACAACTGCTGGAAGCCAACAGTCGCGTGAGCGCGATCATGGGGCGGTTCAGAGTTCGTTAATTCTGCCCTACCCTGAGTGCCGTCCCCGGCACTCAGCGGCCAACCTGACAATCTTGTAATGTGCGCCTCATCTGACTGACAGCTTTGATCTACGATGATCAAGGCTGGCCAGTTTTGTATTACTTCGAAACACTCCTTGAATGCCTGGCCAAAAAAAATGGTCAGAATGCATTTTTTTGGCCGCAATTCGAAACGAGATTCCCATGCGAACCCACCTGCGTCTGGTCGCCCTGAGCGCCCTGTTCATTTCCTCCCTGGCCCAGGCCGCCGACCTGATCCCGATCGAGGTTCACCGCGATGCCAATTGCGGTTGCTGCAAAAAATGGATCAGCCATCTGGAAGCCAACGGCTTCAAAGTCGAGGATCACGTCGAAGCCAATATGAGCGAATTCAAGCAACAGCACGGCGTGCCTCCGCGTCTGGCGTCGTGCCATACCGGTTTGATCAACGGCAAATTCGTTGAAGGTCATGTCCCTGCCGATCAGGTGCTGGCCTTGAGCAAGCGCGACGATCTGTTGGGCGTGGCCGCACCCGGTATGCCCATGGGGTCGCCGGGCATGGAAATGGACGGCACGAGCGATGCGTATCAAGTGATCGGCCTGAAAAAGGACGGCTCTGACGTGGTAGTGGCGGACTACCCCGCCCATTGATGTTCGGTGCGTACATCGGGCTGTTCTTCGCCGCATTCGGTGCGGCAACCTTGCTGCCCTTGCAGTCCGAAGCGGTGTTGGTGGGGCTGTTGCTCAGCGGCAAGTATTGGCTCTGGTCGCTGCTAGCCGTGGCGACATTGGGCAATGTTCTGGGGTCGCTGGTGAACTGGTGGCTGGGGCGCGGTATCGAGCGGTTTCGTGATCGGCGCTGGTTTCCGGTCAGCCCGCGCCATCTGGAAAAAGCCCGAGTCCATTATCAGCGCTACGGTCATTGGTCGTTGCTGCTGAGCTGGGTGCCTGTGATCGGTGATCCGCTGACCTTGGTGGCCGGCGTGATGCGCGAGCCGCTGGGGCGATTCCTGCTGATCGTGACCCTTGCCAAAGGCACCCGTTATGGTGTGTTGGCCATGGCCACATTGGGCTGGATGGGTTGAACGATCATCCACGGCGATTGCCTGTGTTTAATGTCGCCCTAATCATGCCGATCCAGCATCGGCCGATTTCCAATGGAGTTCACCCATGTCCCTCACCCGCTCCCGCTGGCTGCCCGGCCTGCTGCTGACCGCTGCATTGCCTATCATTGCTCACGCCGAAGGCCCGGAATACGGGCCGGAGCTGCAAGGCTTCGAGTACCCCTACACGGTCAAGCATTTTGCCTTTGAGTCCCAGGGCAAATCCCTGCAAATGGGTTACATGGATGTCGCAGCCCACGGCAAGGCCAATGGACGCAGCGTGGTGCTGATGCACGGCAAGAACTTCTGCGGTGCCACCTGGGACACTTCGATCAAGGCCCTGAGCGAGGCCGGTTACCGGGTCATCGCCCCGGATCAGATCGGTTTCTGCACCTCCAGTAAACCGGACAACTATCAGTACAGTTTCCAGCAACTGGCAACCAACACCCAGCAACTGCTCAAGGCCCTGGGCATTCAGAAGGCCAGTGTTCTCGGGCATTCCACCGGCGGCATGCTCGCCACTCGTTATGCCTTGCAATATCCCGATCAGGTCGAGCAACTGGCGCTGGTCAATTCCATCGGACTGGAAGACTGGAAAGCCCTCGGCGTGCCCTATCGCACCGTTGATCAATGGTATGAGCGCGAGTTGAAGGTCACCGCACAAGGCATCCATGACTATCAACGCAGTACCTATTACGACGGCCGCTGGAAACCCGAGTTTGACCGCTGGGTGGACATGTATGCGGGCCTGAGCAAAGGCCCGGGTAAAACCCAGGTAGCGTGGAATTCGGCGCTGATCTACGACATGATCTTCACCCAACCGGTGTACTACGAGTTCAAGGACCTGAAGATGCCGACCCTGCTGCTGATCGGTACGTCCGACACCACGGCCATCGGCAGCGACATCGCACCGCCCGAGGTCAAGGCGAAACTCGGTCACTACAACGTCCTCGGCAAACAGGTGGCGAAACTGATTCCCCGGTCGACGCTGGTCGAATTCCCCGGCATGGGACACGCGCCGCAAATGGAGGAACCGGCGCAATTCCACCAGGCCCTGCTCGCCTGGCTGAACAAAACCAACCCCCTTCATTGATGAGGTAAGGCTGATGGCAGTGCAGATTGCGGTGATTGATGACTGGCAGGACGTGGCCCGTGACGTGGTGGACTGGTCGGTGCTGGACGACATCGGCCAAGTGAATTTCATCCATGACTACCCTGCCGACAACGAAATCCTGGCGGCACGGCTGGGCGAGTTCGAGGTGATCTGCGTGATGCGCGAGCGCACCCGGTTCGATGAGGACCTGCTGCGACGCTTACCGAAACTCAAGCTGCTGGTCACCGGCAGCATGCGTAACGCCGCCCTGGACCTGAAAGCGGCCGCCGCGCTGGGCATTCAGGTCTGTGGCACCGACAGTTACAAGCACGCCGCGCCGGAACTGACCTGGGCGCTGATCATGGCGACGACCCGCAACCTGGTGGTCGAAGCCAACGCCCTGCGCGCCGGTTTATGGCAGCAAAGCCTGGGTGGCGACCTGCACGGCAAGACCCTGGCGATCCTGGGTCTGGGCAGCATCGGCACTCGCGTTGCCCAGTTCGGTCAAGTATTCGGCATGCGGGTGATTGCCTGGAGCGAGAACCTGACCGCCGAACGTGCAGCCGAGGTCGGCGTGTCCTACGTCAGCAAACAGGAACTGTTCGAACAGGCCGATGTGCTGTCGGTCCATCTGGTACTCAGCGATCGTAGCCGAGGCTTGGTGGACGCCCAGGCGCTGGACTGGATGAAACCCACGGCGCTGCTGGTCAACACGGCGCGTGGGCCGATCGTCGATGAAGCGGCGTTGATCAAGGCGTTGCAGAAACGGCGACTGGCAGGCGCTGCGCTGGACGTCTTCGAGCAGGAACCCTTGCCGCCTCATCATCCGTTCAGAACCCTGGACAATGTGCTGGCCACGCCCCACGTCGGGTATGTCAGCCAGCAGAACTATCACCAGTTCTTTTCGCAGATGATTGAGGACATTCAGGCCTGGTCTGCGGGAGAACCGATCCGTCTACTGAGCTAATACCGAGTCATCGTTCTTCGCGAGCAAGCCCGCTCCCACATTTGATCTGTGTCGTCCACAAAATCAATGTGGGAGCGAGCTTGCTCGCGAATGGCCTCACCACCGATCTAACTGCCCTTCTCTGCCACAAACGCCGCCGTCTCATAGGGCACAGCGACTACGTCTCTGCCACGCAGATCAGGCTCCGCCGCAATCAGAGCCCTGATCTGCTCATCCACCTTCGCCCGCTCCTCCGCTGGTAATGCCTCCACAAAACTGGTGGAGCGCACGCGGTTGAAAATCACATCTTCCGGCGAACCTGTATGCCCATGGCTGAAACGCTGTTCTGCCAGCGGTCCGAACGCCGCATGCGGAAACGCCCGGCGCCAGGCCCCGGTGTAATAGCGCGGCGTATCGCCCTCCAGCGCATTGACGATCGCATCCAGTTTCGGCACCCAGCTCACCCGGGAATCACGCAGGTTCCACACCAGTCCCAGCTTGCCGCCGGGTTTGAGTACACGGGCAATTTCGGTCAGTGCTTCAGTACTGGCAAACCAGTGAAAGGCCTGGGCGCAGATCACCACGTCCACCGAAGCATCGGGCAGCGGCAGGTCCATGGCGGTGCCGCTGACGGCCAGCACTTCGGGGAAGGCTTCGGACAATTTCTCGAGCATCTGCGCCACCGGCTCCACCGCAATCACTTGCGCACCCGTCGCCACCAGCCGACCGGTGAACTTGCCAGTGCCGGCGCCCAGATCAACCACGGCTTTGTCCGCGTTCAAACCAAGGGTGCCCGTCAGCCAATTGGCCACTTGCGGCGGATAGTCCGGACGACCGCGAACGTAGGTATCAGCGCCGGCTTTATAGCCGGCGGCCGCCGAGTGATGGACCTGATCTTTCATGGCAGTGCTCCAGATCTACAACGAATGCTATCGAGCATAGCGCCTCGATTTGAGCTTTCCTTGCATAGACCGCCAGAAAGAAATGAATAATTGTTCACCCTGTGGTGTTCACCTTTCATCCCCCATGAGAGTTCACCATTTCAGCCTGCGTGATAATACTTTGCGCCGCACATTGCCGGGACGTGGTACGAACTGAAACGAATTAACCTGTGGAGCATCGCCCATGAACACCCGTTTCGCTGTGTTAACCGCCCCGTTGCTGCTGGCAGTCGCCTTGTCCAGTTCGCTTGCATTCGCCAATGGTGGTGGCGATGACGCCCCCGCAAGACCCAATTGCCCCAAAGGGCAGGTCTTCGACTCCCGGTCGCAAAAATGCCTCAAGCAAACCAGCAGTCTGGTGCCGGACGCCGACCGCGCCGATTACGCTTATCGCCTGGCCAAGGACGGTCGCTACGAAGAAGCCTTGGCCCTGCTCGACACCCTCAAAGAGCCAAACACCGCCAAGGCCTTGAACTATCGCGGCTACGCTACACGTAAACTGGGGCGCACCGACGAAGGCATCGGTTATTACCTGCAATCGGTCCAACTTGACCCGCACTACGCACAAGTTCGCGAATACCTTGGCGAAGCGTATGTGATCAAAGGTCGGCTGGACCTCGCCCAGGAACAGTTGCAGCAGATCAAAACCATCTGCGGCAGCACCACCTGCGAGGAATACCAGGACCTGGCCGAAGCCATCAACGATTCATCGAAAACCTGACACACCGAGCAGACGGAGGTCGCCATCGCCAGCGATCAGGCAATACGGACAGAACTGGGGCAGCACCTGGCGCGTTTATGGCGCTACGGCTTGCTGTTGTCCCGGCAACGGCATGTCGCCGAAGACCTGGTGCAGGCCACCTGCGTGCGGGCGCTCGAGCGTGCCGGGCAGTTTGTCCCGGGCAGCCGCATGGACCGCTGGTTGCTGAGTATTCTGCACTCGATCTGGCTCAACGAAGTCCGCTCCCGAAGGGTGCGTCATGGACAGGGGCTGGTGGATGCCGACAACGCCTTGTCGTTCGATGGTGAATACGCGGCGCAAACCCATGTCCTCGCGGCTCAGGTGATCAGGCGTGTGGATGGCCTGCCCGAAGCCCAGCGCGAAACGGTGTTTCTCGCCTACGTCGAGGGTTTGTCCTACCGCGAAGTGGCCGAGGTCCTGGACGTGCCCATCGGCACGGTCATGAGTCGCCTGGCCGCCGCACGCGCGAAACTGGCCGAGTATCCGCCATTGCACACTGTGCCGAACCCTTCCACTGGAGAACGTCGATGAACGACAGCGCACGACCGACGATACCCTCGGATGAGCAACTGGTGGCCTACCTCGACAACCAGCTCGACAGCGAACAGCGCACCCGTATCGACGCGGCCATCCTTGATGACCCAACGCTCAACCTGCGCCTGCAATGGCTGGCCCGCAGCAGCCTGCCGTTCAAGGAGGCCTACGACGAGTTGGGTCGACAGGCGCCCGTGGATCGCTTGCAATCGATGCTCGACACCTTGCCTTCACCTGAACGCCCGGCCATGAATCGGCGCTGGTTTCTCGCAGCGGCCGCCGGATTGGTGGTGAGCGGTGTGGTAGCGGATCGGCTGTTCCTCGGTTGGCAGTTGAGTCAGCAAAAGGAAAACTGGCGCGGGCTGGTGGCCGAGTACATGTCGCTTTACGTGCCGCAAACCCTGGACCACTTGCCCACTGACGAAGCCGCTCAGCAGGCGCAACTGCGGACCATCGATGCGCGTCTTGGCCTGAATCTTGTGCCGGCGAAACTGACCCTGCCACGGTCCGAGTTCAAGCGCGCGCAAATCCTCGAGTACGACGGTGTCGCCATTGCCCAGATTACCTACCTGGACCCGGCCCACGGCCCCATGGCGCTGTGCGTCACCCGCTCCAACAGCGGCAGCCGGCATTTCGCCCAGGAGCGCCGGTACGGGATGAACATTGTCTATTGGGCTGACATGCAACATGCCTGGATGTTGATCGGGCATAACCCGGTGGCGGATCTGGAGGACATGGCGAAATTGTTGAGAGGCCGGCTTAGTGCGTGATCTCATTTGTCACTATGCTGGGTGTCCCAATTCCAAGGAGGAACCTACCCATGCCGATTTCTTCACGCACTGCTTTGCTGGTCATCGACGTACAGAACGACTTCATCCCCGGCGGCCATCTACCGGTGCCGGAGGGCGACCGGATCGTCCCGCTGATCAACCGCCTCGGCGCCCGGTTCACTCAAGTCATCATCGCCCAGGACTGGCACCCGGCCGGACATGCGTCCTTCGCCTCCAGCCACCCGGGCCGCGCGCCTTATGACGTCATTCAACTGCCTTATGGCGAACAGACGCTCTGGCCGGACCATTGCGTGCGAGCCACGCCCGGTGCCGAGTTGCACAAGGATCTGGACCTGCCCCAAGCCCAATTGATCATCCGCAAGGGCTGCAACCCGGACATCGACAGTTACTCGGCGTTTCTGGAGGCGGACCGAACGACCACCACAGGCTTGGCCGGGTACTTGAAGGAACGCGGTATCGACACGGTTTATCTGGTTGGGCTGGCACTCGATTTCTGCGTGATGTTTTCCGCACTGGATGCGCGGGCGGCAGGGTTTAACGCGTTTGTGGTGTTGGATGCGTGTCGGGCGATTGATCTGGACGGCTCACTGGCCGCGGCGATCGAGCGGATGCAGGTGGCTGGGGTTGGGTTGATTGAATCCACCGAAGTGCCAGGTTAACCCCCTGTAGCAGCTGTCGAGCAGCGCGAGGCTGCGTTCGGCTGCGTTCGGCTGCGAAGCAGTCGTAAAGTCAGGCACCCCGTTCTTCCAGGAAAACCGCATCCGTCGGGTTGGCGAGGACTTCGGTCGAGCGCGACCCCGGCTCGAACGCAGCCTCGCGGGCTCGGCAGCTGCTACAAAAAATGCGTCAGGCTGAGGTGGGCAGCCACAAACGGAACCGTGCGCCGCCCAATGGCGACGGTTCCACAGTCAGTGTGCCGCCCTGGGCTTCCAGCGCCCGCCGACTGATTGCCAACCCCAGACCGAAGCCTCCCGTGGCCCGATCCCGACTGCGATCCAGCCGATAGAACGGTTCGAAAATCCGCTCACGCTCCTCATCCGGAATACCGATCCCGTCATCGTCCACCCAGATTTCAGCCCCCTTGGCACACACCCGCACACCAATCTGAATGCGTTTTTCGCAGTAGCGCATCGCATTGCGTAGCAGGTTCTGAATAGCACGGGCGGTCAGCCTTGGGTCGAGGGCGAAGCGTTCAAGTTGTCCGTGCAAGAGCACATCGATAACGATGTCCGGGGATTCCAGTTCTTCGTCGACACTGCCAAGGATGCTGTCGATAAATTCATCCAGCGACACTTCGACCTGCTCCGGCAACCGCGCCGGGTTTTGCAGGCGGCTGTAGGACAGCAGTTCCAGCACCAACTCATCGAGTTCGCGAATGTGCGCGACCAGACCTTGCAGACGCTCGCGACTGGCGGCGGGTAAATCGTCGGACAGTGCCAGCGCCAGGCCGAAATCCAGTCGTGTCAGGGGCGTGCGCAATTCGTGAGAGACGGCATTGAGCAGGTCGCGCTGCTGGTTAAGCAGGTTCTCGATATCGCCAGCCATGGTGTCGAAGACATTGGCCAGGCTGCCGATGTTGGAGCTTGGGGAAATCTGCGTGCGCTCGCCGAGGTGACCCTTACCGAAACGTTCAGCCGTACCTTTGAGGCGTTCCAGGTCGCGCCAGTGCGGGCGCAACCACAGCAACAGGCAGGCGAGCATGGTAGCGCCGATCAGCACGTTGATGCTCCAGTACAACAGGCTGACGTCCATCGGGTCCGGCGGCACGACCATCTCCACCACCGTCCGCTCGTTCAGCGGCGACACCGCCAGGGTGCGCCAGCCCCAGTCGCCAATGCGCACGACGTTCTCGCCACGCTGCAGACGCTTGCGCTCATCAGGGGTGAAATCGGCATCGTCGTTACCGGTCAGGACGATGTGCAGCGGCTTGAATTCCTTGTCCATCTCTGCGGCCAATGCCGGCCACTGTTCCGGGGGCACGGCGTGAAACTGTTTGACGATGAGGGTTTGCAGCCCGCGCGAATAATCGAGGTTGTAGGTGACAAAGCGCTCCTGGAAGACCTTGATCACCACGTCAGGCACCAGATAGATCGCCGCGCTGTACGAAACGATGGTCACCAGGTACAGGCGAAACAGGATTCTGAACATCGACTCAGCATTCCCACTCGGAACGGCTGAACAGATAACCCTTGCCCCACACGGTCTTGATCTTGCGCGCCTCGCCGGCGTGGTCGTCGAACTTGCGGCGCAGCTTGGAAATCGCCACGTCCACCGAGCGGTCGGTGCCATTGAACTCGATGCCGCGCAGGCGTTGCAGAATCTGGTCGCGACTGAGCACTTCGCCGGCATGCCGGGCGAGCACCACCAGCAGGTTGTATTCGCCGCTGGACAGTTCGACCAACTGCTCGCGCCAGGTCACGGTGCGCTCGGACAGGTCGATGCACAGATTGCCCATCAGAATGCGGTCGTTGGCCGTCTGCGGTTCAGTCAGGCTGCTACGCCGCAACAAAGTCCGCACCCGGGCCAGCAACACCCGCGGTTCACAGGGTTTGGTGACGTAGTCGTCGGCGCCCATTTCCAGGCCCAGCACCTGATCGTGGCTGTCATCGCGGGCGGTGAGCATCAGGATCGGCAACGTGGCCGAATCGGCGCGCAGCAAGCGGCAGACTTGCAGGCCATCGAGCCCCGGCAGCATCAGGTCGAGGATCACCAGGTCCGGCGGATTGACCCGCGCACGTTCGCGCACATGGTCACCACGGCTGATCACGCTGACGCTATAGCCGTTGCGTTCCAGGTAACTGGCAATCAATTCGGAGAGCGCGGTGTCGTCTTCGACCAGGAGGATGTTGGGCATGGGTGTTTCCAGAAGGTGCTGTAGCGCCTGATACACCGCTATCGCGAGCAAGCTCGCTCCCACAGGGGAATGCATTTCAAAATGTGGGAGCGGGCTTGCTCGCGAAGGCGGCCTGACAGTCGCAAAAGGAATCAAGCTGCCAAGGATATACGCCCTCGCCCGTGCCTGAGTAAAACCCTTACACAATTTCACACAGCGCCTACAAAGCTTCACCGCTACCCTCGTCGCCTCCCCGTAGGATGCTGGGGGGTCATTATTGGGGTATTACATGTCAAAGAATCTGCTTGCCAGGCTCAGCCTGATTGCACTGGCGGTGACGCTGAGCGCTTGTGACAAGGCCTCGACGGACGAAGAACAGGCGCCTCTGGCCACGGTTCGTATCGAGACCATCCAAGCCAGCCCCCTGTCGATCACCAGCGAATTGAGCGGGCGGATTGCCGCGCCACGCATTGCCGAAGTCCGCGCCCGGGTTGCCGGGGTGGTGTTGCAACGGGCGTTCCGTGAAGGCAGCGATGTGAAAAAAGGCGAAGTGTTGTTCCGTATCGACCCGGCGCCGTTCAAGGCTGACCTGGACAGTGCCGAAGCGGCGCTGCGCAAGGCTGAAGCCAATGCGTTCCAGGCGCGCCTGCAAGAGCAGCGTTACGCGCAGTTGATCGAAGGCAATGCCATCAGCGGCCAGGATTATGACAACGCCCGGGCCAGTGCCCGGCAAACCGCTGCCGACGTCGCCGCGAACAAAGCCGCCGTGGAGCGGGCGAAACTCAACCTGGGTTACGCCACGGTCACGGCGCCGATCTCCGGGCGCATCGGCCGCGCGTTGGTGACCGAAGGCGCACTGGTCGGGCAGAACGAAACCACACCGCTGGCATTGATTCAGCAACTGAACCCGATTCATGCCGACCTCACCCAATCGACCCGCGAACTCAACGACCTGCGCCGGGCGTTCCGTTCCGGCCAGTTGCAGCAGGTCGGTCAGGACCAGGCCAAAGCCACGCTGATCCAGGACGACGGCAGTCTCTATCCGTTGCCCGGCAAGTTGCTGTTCGCCGACATCACCGTCGACCCCGGCACCGGTCAGATCATTCTGCGCAGCGAATTTCCCAACCCGGACCTCGACTTGCTGCCGGGCAGCTTCGTTCGCGTGCGTCTGGAGCAAGCGGTCAATCAGCAAGGCATCAGCGTGCCGCAACGGGCCATCCAGCGTGACAGTGCCGGCATCGCCCAAGTGCTGTTGCTCGACGCCGAACAGCGGGTCGGCCAGCAACCGGTCGAACTGGGCGCCGTGCAGAACGATCGCTGGATCGTCACCGCCGGGCTCAAGCCCGGTGATCGCATCGTCACCGAAGGCCTGCAACACGCCCGTCCCGGTGAAAAAGTGCAGATCGACGACACCCCTCTTCCACTTGCCCAGGCTTCTGGTCAGTAAGCAGGACGCTTCTTTATGCCGCAGTTCTTTATCGATCGCCCGGTGTTCGCCTGGGTGGTTGCCCTGTTCATCCTGTTGGCCGGCGCCTTGGCCATTCCACAGTTGCCGGTGGCGCAATACCCCAACGTAGCGCCGCCGAAAGTCGAAATCTACGCCGTGTACCCCGGTGCTTCGGCGCAAACCGTGGACGAAAGCGTGGTCAGCCTGATCGAGGAAGAACTCAACGGCGCGGACCATCTGCTGTATTTCGAATCCCAGAGCAGCCTCGGCAGTGCCACCATCACTGCGACGTTCCAGCCGGGCACTGACCCGGAAATGGCTCAGGTCGATGTGCAAAACCGTCTGAAAGTGGTCGAGTCGCGCCTGCCTCAAGCGGTGACGCAGCAGGGTTTGCAGGTGGAGAAAGTTTCCGCCGGTTTCCTGCTGCTGATCACCCTCACCTCCAGCGACGGCAAGCTCGACGACGTGGCGCTCAGCGATTACCTGGCGCGCAACGTGATGAACGAGATAAAGCGTCTGGACGGCGTCGGCAAGGCGCAGTTGTACGGTGCCGAACGGGCGATGCGAATCTGGATCGACCCGCAGAAGCTGATCGGTTTTAACCTGACCCCGGCTGACGTCAATGCCGCCATCGTCGCGCAGAACGCGCAAGTGTCGGCCGGCAGCATCGGCGATTTGCCGACCCGCACCACCCAGGAAATCACCGCGACTATTCTGGTCAAAGGCCAGTTGTCGACGCCGGAAGAATTCGCCGACATTGTCCTGAAAGCCAATCCTGACGGCTCAACTGTGCGCATCAAAGACGTGGCGCGCGTCGAGATCGGCAGTCAGGAATATCAGTTCTCCACCCGCCTCAACGGCAAACCGTCGACTGCCGTCAGCGTGCAGTTGGCACCGGGCGCCAATGCCTTGAGCACTGCCACGTTGGTGCGGGCGAAGATGGACGAGCTGGCGAGCTACTTCCCGGCTGGCGTGGAATACAAGATCCCGTATGACACCTCGCCCTTCGTCAAAGTCTCGATCACCAAGGTGGTTTACACCCTCGGCGAGGCGATGTTGCTGGTGTTTGCGGTGATGTTCCTGTTCCTGCAAAACATCCGCTACACGCTGATTCCGACCCTGGTGGTGCCGGTGGCGCTGATGGGCACCTTTGCGACCATGTTGGCCCTCGGCTTCTCGATCAACGTGCTGACCATGTTCGGCATGGTACTGGCTATCGGCATCCTGGTGGATGACGCGATTGTGGTGGTGGAAAACGTCGAGCGGATCATGGCCACCGAGGGCCTGTCGCCCAAAGAGGCAACGCGCAAGGCGATGAAGCAGATCACCGGCGCAATCATCGGCATCACGCTGGTGCTGGTGGCGGTGTTCATTCCGATGGCGTTCATGCAGGGTTCGGTCGGGGTGATTTACCGGCAATTCTCCTTGTCGATGGCCACCTCGATTCTGTTCTCGGCGTTCCTCGCCCTGACCTTGACCCCGGCACTGTGCGCAACGTTGCTCAAGCCGATTGCCAAGGGCGAACATCACGAGAAGCGCGGGTTCTTCGGCTGGTTCAACCGGCGTTTCGAGCAACTGACCGAGCGTTATCAGGGCTGGGTCGCCTATGCGTTGAAACGCTCTGGCCGTTACCTGCTGATCTACGGCGTACTGCTGATCGGATTGGGCGTGTGCTTCAGTCGACTGCCCTCCTCGTTCCTGCCGGTGGAGGATCAGGGATACACCATCACCGACATTCAGTTGCCGCCGGGTGCAAGCAAGAACCGAACAGTGCAGGTGGTCGAGCAGATCGAAGCCCACAACGCCACTGAACCCGGCGTTGGCGACAGCACGGTGATTCTCGGTTTCAGCTTCTCCGGCAGCGGTCAGAACGCGGCGTTGGCGTTTACCACGCTCAAGGATTGGTCTGAACGGGGCAGCGACGACTCAGCCAGTTCGATTGCCGATCGCGCCAACATCGCGTTGAGCCAGATCAAGGACGCCGTAGCGTTCGCGGTACTGCCGCCGCCGGTTGACGGTCTTGGCACCTCCAGCGGTTTCGAGTTCCGCCTGCAGGACCGTGGCGGTCTTGGCCATGCCACGCTGATGCAGGCACGCAGTGAATTGCTCGCTGCCGCCGAGAAAAGTCCGATCCTGATGAACGTGCGCGAAAGCGCCCTGGCCGAAGCGCCGCAGGTGCAACTGGAAGTCGACCGCAAACAGGCCAACGCGCTGGGTGTTTCCTTTGCCGACATTGGCAATGTGCTGTCCACCGCCGTCGGTTCGGCCTACATCAACGACTTCCCCAACCAGGGGCGGATGCAGCGGGTGGTGGTTCAGGCCGAAGGCGATCAGCGCAGTCAGGTCGCCGATCTGCTGAAGATTCACGTACGCAACAGCGCCGGAAAAATGGTGCCGTTGTCGGCCTTCGTCCAGGCCAAATGGACTCAGGGCCCGGCGCAATTGACTCGCTACAACGGCTACCCGGCGATCAGCATTTCCGGCGAACCGTCGCCCGGTTACAGCACCGGCGAAGCCATGGCGGAAATCGAACGACTGGTTGCACTTGGCCCGGCGGGATTGGGGCAGGAATGGACCGGGTTGTCATTGCAGGAACGGTTATCCGGCAGTCAGGCGCCGATCCTGCTCGGGCTGTCGCTATTGATCGTGTTTCTGTGTCTGGCGGCGTTGTATGAGAGCTGGTCGATTCCGACCTCGGTGCTGCTGGTGGTGCCGCTCGGCGTGCTCGGCGCGGTATTGGCCGTGACCTTGCGCGGGATGCCCAACGACGTGTTCTTCAAGGTCGGGCTGATCACCATCATCGGGCTGTCGGCGAAGAACGCGATCCTGATCATCGAGTTCGCCAAGAGCCTGTACGACGAAGGCCACGACCTGATCGACGCAACGCTGCAAGCCGCGCGCCTGCGACTGCGGCCGATTGTCATGACGTCGCTGGCGTTCATCCTCGGCGTGGTGCCGTTGGCGATTGCCACCGGTGCCAGCTCGGCAAGCCAGCAAGCGATCGGCACCGGGGTGATTGGCGGGATGATCACGGCGACGCTGGCGGTGGTGTTTGTGCCGGTGTTTTTTGTGGTGGTGATGAAATTGGTCCGCAAGCGGAGCACGGATATCTGACCCGACACCCATCACTGTGGGAGCGAGCTTGCTCGCGATGAGGCCATAAAAGTCGATATCTATGTTGGCTGTTACGCCGTCATCGCGAGCAAGCTCGCTCCCACAGGAGGCCTCATCGCCTACAGCTTGGTGGTCACAACGAACTGCGCTGGGCTAAGGTGTTTGCAAAGCCCTGACGCATCGAGTTCACATGCCCTTCCTCGCCCGCACCCACCCTCGCCTGTCCGCCGCCTTCACTCTCGGCGTTGCGGCAGGCATTCTGACACCAGCCGACTCGATCATCAGCAAAATCCTCATCGGCTGGAACACCGGGGTCTGGACTTACCTGATCCTGATGCTCTGGCTCACCGCGCGCGCCAAAGCGCCGGACGTGAAGCGCATTGCCGAGGTCGAAGACGAAAACGCCGGGCTGGTGCTGTTTGTTGTATGCGTCGCCGCAATTGCCAGCCTGGCGACCATCACCTTCGAGCTGGCCGACAGCAAGGACCTGGAAACGGCCCGCAAGCTGCTGCATTACGGTTTTACCGCGTTGACGGTCATCGGTTCATGGCTGCTGATCGGGGTAATTTTCAGCGTGCACTACGCCCGTCTGTTCTACACCTGGGGCGGCAAAGACCCGGCACTGCGTTTTGCTGAAGGTCTGACAACGCCCAATTACTGGGACTTCCTGTATTTCTCTTTCACCATCAGCGCGGCGGTCCAGACGTCCGATGTTGGCGTGGCAACTCGGGATTTGCGCAAGATTGTCCTGGCGCAGTCGCTGATCGGCTTTCTGTTCAACACGGCCATTCTCGGGTTCTCGATCAACATCGCGGCGGGACTGTTTGGCTGACAGTTACACCAACCGACAGGAACCGTGACTGCCGCTTGTGACACCAAAGCTCGCAAGTACCCGTATGCCGATACCAACCTCGACCTCCGGCAAGCCTTGAAATGCTTCTAAAAATACCAGCAGCTATATTACTGGCTGCTGCAATGTCAGCAATCTGGTTATAAAAAATCGAATTAATGTTCGCCAGTTGTAAATAGAACCCCACAAAACAACAACCACCAAACACAAAACCAGCATTTTGTATAGCTGCTATATCTGACAGTTTACAAAATATTGATATTGGTCTTATATGAAACATCCAGGCATTTCACATCGAAAGATGTGGCCTGGACTTCCCTGCTAAAAATATGGAGAGTGTAATCATGAGCAACACCGCCTTGAAAGCTCGCTGTGCCCCTTCAGCTCTGGATGAAGTATTTACTGCAAATCTGGAAGATAGCTCTAACTTTGTCGCCACACTGACCGAACTAAGAAGCTCGTCAACCCCAGGTCGAGGTGAAATTTGGGTCGTGATTGCGACTGATCGGAGAGACAACAATGTAAAAACTTTCACCATCACATTTTCAAAAGACATTCAAAGTAACATCGGGAAAATCACTGACGGCGATGATGAGGTCTCGCTTTTCTATAACAACTATGAAGACTTGAACAACCCAACTCTTCAAAAAGCCAGAGCAGGGACGATCCAATATACATTGAATCTCGAAAATATGACCTTCATTGGCAATTTCAATGCTGACATAGATAAATCTGATGGGGCCGGACATTATTTGTGCACAGGGCACTTCAATACAGTTCTTAGTCGTTCCAGCCCGACGCTCATTCGCTAAACCGAAAAAATAAGGGCCTCGGCATTCAACCCTGGCCCTTTTATACCTATTTACAAGCCTGGATATGCGTAACAGCCCTCTACCACTTGAATTGCACGCCCACAGTGCCTCCCATTGGCATTTCAATATTCTTACCATTCATGTATTCAATTTCTGCATGCGCTTGCCAACGTCCCGACAGATTGATTGCAATGCCCGCCCCGACCTCAGCCCTCGACCCTGAAAGATCATTGTTGAACACGTTATTATTGACCTTGACTTCGTTGTTCGTCGAAAACTCATGGGCGAATGCCCCTCGAACATAAGGCTGTAATTTAGTACCGCCATTCAGCTGCAAATCACGCCCGACTGTGACCCCGGCCTTGCCGAGCAAGGAACGTGTACGATCGCCTTCGGCCTGCAAGCCATTATCCAGTTTGTAATCCTTGCCCTGAATTACCACCGCGGACCACTGAGTGAAAGGTTCGATGAAGTAGCTTTTCTCCAACTTGATATGGCGCCCCACTTCCACAGAGCCACCGATGGCGCTGTTGTCATAGTCGCCTTTGGAACGTTTGCCGTCAGTCATCCCGACCTTTGCATCGTTCTGGAACCGATTGAGTTTGAGCATGCTGTCGACATAGTAGCCACTGACGTCATCCATCCAGGTCAGGTAAGTACCCAGGTAGTAGCTCTTAATCGTACCGGATGTGCCACGGTGCAAATCCAGATCAGCGGAACTATGGCCGGCCATTACCCCCAATAACCACTGCCCGTCACCCAAATGCAGGGGAGCATCGGCGCCCAATGTAAAACCTTGCTGGGATTGTCGGTAGCCATCACCAAAAGCGTCACTGGCGTTGTACTTGTTGCCATAGGCTCTGAGCCAAGCGCCTGATTTGTCCGGGTTGAAACGCAGTTCTCCCATACGACTGCGCAATGAGGTCAATTCACCGTACCAAACGGTTGGAGCGGTATTAAACAAAGCCGCCACTGCACGAGTGGAGGGGCTTATCGTGCGACTCTCAGGATCCAGGAACCAGTCATTGCCGGTTCCGCCCTGTTTCAACCCATAGGAAAACGTCCCCAGATCAACTTGACCCTCAGCATTGGCCAACGAGAATCGGGCATCCCCACCTGCGGTGTGAACAACCTGGATGGGCTGGCCGCTGGCTGGTTCGCTGCCGGTACTGGTAATCAGCAATTGATGATCACCGGTTGCGGTACCGGTGACATTTAGAGAATCACTTTGATTGGTAGTGAAGTTGACCCCCATCTCAAACAAACCGCTTCCAGACAGGTTATGGACACTCAATTGGAAAAAATCGTTATCAGCACCCAGTTTCACCGTGCCACCGTTCAGCACAAGGTCACCGACCTGGCTGTTGCCCGTCAGGTTCCACCTGGACGTGGCATCAATGCCAGCCGTGCCAACACCATTCAGGACACCGCTCAACTGCGAACCCTGCTGTAGCGAGACAGTCGCAGTGCTACCCGCATCAGCGCTCACATCTCCTATCAGCGAAGCGCGGGTAAAATTCAATGAAGTATTGCTGTTATCAGATACCAGGACACTGCCTGTCAGGGCACTGTGCTCCACGTTAAGTGCAGCATCGCTCGAGCCCCTGACGTCCAGAATCGTTCCGTTACTACCGCCCAGTGTTGACCCATTGAGAACATCAATTCGAGATACGGGCGCCGATATGCCGGCGTTGTCGACTACGATGGCTGCGCCGCTCTTGCCTTCGACACTCGATTGATCCAGTCGCAATTGACTGGCCGGTAAACCCGCAGCTTCCAATCCCAATGTCACGCCGTTTTGTGCGCCAATAATGTGTGAGCCATTTACCGCAGTCGTTGCACCACTGAGCAAAGTGAGGCCGGTACTGCCCGTCCCCGTGCCCTCTAGCGTCGACTTATCCAGGGCAAGTGTGCTGAAGGCCGTTACGCGAGCGCCTCCCGTTACACCGATGACGCTGCTGTCTGTCAGCGTGGCACTTGAGCCAGTGTTCGTGCCGACAGCATGCCCCACCTGCAAGCCCAGCCGATTGCCGCTGATTGCACTGCCGTTGATCGTGGCAGTGCTGTTGACAAGTTCCAATCCCGCACGTGCATTACCTCCAACTACAGTCGTGTTGATCAGGCTGACCGTAGACCCGCGACTGGCCGAGATCTGTTGAGTCACCGCACCACTCGCATTCAACGTCGATTCAAACGCGGTGACATTGAGCGTCTGAGCCCCGTCGACGTTCAAAGTAGCATTTTGAGAAAGAACCCATTGCTCCACGCTGGAGCCATTTGTAATCGTTTGAGTGCCGCCTACCAATGTTCCGGCGTTTACTGTCTGAGACATCAACAATGGAAAAAAACACAGCGAGGAACCACCCAGCCACATTTTCGTCATCGTTATTTGGGTGGCATATTTTTTTGACCACATAAAAGAGTTTTCCGATTTTTTGTTCCCTGAAGAACGAAGAAATGAAATTTGAGAACGAGCGGATGCCGTCCGTAAACGTCGGCACACTACAACCATCCGCAACCCTGGTATGTAGGAATACTCTGCGAAAACAATAGGAATATGTTACCTACTGCAATAGGAAAAATACCGGGAGAGCGTACTCTCCCGGCAAACACTCAGTCAGCCTTCATTGGTTGGAGTACCCTCACAGTAATTTCCACTGTCATTCAGTAACGAAACTTCATTGAGGAAACTCAATGATGCAGTCGGCACACCAAAAATGCTGACTTCATACCAAATTTTTATATATCCATTAGCTAGACCGGAGCTGCGCGGCGGCTGAATGGGTTTTAACTTCGTCAAGTATGGCTGGATGTTTTCTTCAAAAACACCACTCGTTTCGGCGCCGGTTATTGTGTAATTTTTACTGAATTCAGTACCACTAATTTCCTTCAGGCCTTGTGCATCCTCAGTACCAACCGATTTTACTGTTACAACTGTGTTTGTCGGCATGTAAGTCGGATCAATCGTAACCTCTACTGGCAACTCAAAATTGGGGCGAGTCAGGTACCGGCATGATACGTATCCATTGAACAACCGGACTGTCGGCTGGGGCAGAGTAACCCGAACGTTATCAATGATCACCTCTGTGTCAGGCGACTTGATTACATTGCGGCCGCCCGTCTCTTCGATCGTCCAGTACGCAATTGCTGTACCAGGACCTGCTGCGTCAATCTCGGAAGGATCTATCGTAAAGGTCAAGTCGGTTACCGTACCAGCCGTTAGCAAAACACTATGTATCTCCTTTCCGTTGAACCAGAGCTTTGCAGTTTCATCGCCTATTGGCGTCCATAATACGGGGGTGGTAATCATTGGAGTATTAATGTTCGCGTCTTCACCTCGGTCATCGGCAGTAATGTGGTTTGGCGTATTACTGGGGCCTACAACGGTAACCTTGGTCATATTGGGATTTTCCCGTCCAGGGAAAATCGGATTTTCCGGGCCTCGGTAAGTAAAATCGAGGGCTGAAAAAGTATCGGTCGAGCGAAGTAACGGTTCCAGGCCACGAGTAAATTGATAATTGGCGACAATCGAGACCTCCGCTGTAGCAGACCCCCAAAGTGCCAACAATCTACTGGCAGAGATCTGGAACTGCAGAGTCCTTGGTGTCGTCCCCAAGGTCTGACTACCCAGAGAAACCGGTAATATTCCGTTGGTGACTGTCGGGGTAATCCGATCATTCCCCTGGCCGTTAGTGGTATACGGCACATTCACAAAAACAGGGGTCTCAAGATCCTCCAGATCAATGGCATCCGGCGAAATACCCTTGGGAATTACACAAGGGATCAACGAAGGTGGCGGAAGACGCCGAACATTAAATGAGCCCGAAAGAGCGGGGTCACTTTCATTACGCACCACATCACGCAATACGTACCAGATAAAATAAAGCGAATCGAGTTCCGGAAGCTTATCCCGTGGAATATTCACAGTGGGCGAGGTCAACGCTTGACTATGGACAGGTGTACCAGTCCCATAGTTAGTGTCGATATAGACATCAATCACATCGTCCGGACGATAAAACTCATAGCCTGTATTGACGGTTAGAGAAAGCTGCGTGTTATCTCTTAGCCAAACATCGTCAATCGTTCCACGCGGCGGCAAGTTTTGAAAAACAACTGCGTCCGGTTTAAACTTGGTGCCGGAGAGTTTATCCTGTTCAGGAGCAGTACGATCAATCTCCGCCGTCACCCACGGCAAGTCATCCGGATTACCATCACTGCCTTTATAAAAGATAAATTGATATTGGTAAGTCGTTGAGATCTTTGTCAGATCATCATCGACAAGCGCAGTTGTAGTCACCGGAATATCAAGAAACTCTGGCCGGGTTGCTACCGGCCCAAATACATCACCGCCAACTAATACGGGAGTTCCTGACGCTCCTTTTGCGCTGGTAAAGCTCCCATTCATCATCATCGTGAGGCGCAACGATTGTTTTAGTGTCGAATCTTACAGTCATCGGCCCCGGATCCAGAATCGCTTTTGGAATCAGATCGTCGACAATCTTCCCAACAATTATCGGAGCCTCGGCCGTAATGCCTACGTTAACCGTAGACGTGCGCAACGCCAAACGAGCACGCTTGGCTATTTCCTGGGCTGTTAACTTTGTTCCTTTACTGAATTTCTCTTGAATAGTCATATTTATTCTCCGAACAAAATGTCCAAGTCAAATCAATCCCGGTACGCTAACAACTCGACGAGAACAGCACGGAAGCTCATCAATAACTTTCACCAGGAGACAGACCACCTGTATAGCAATCACAACGGCACAACAAAAACCAATGAAAGGACAATCGCTTTATATCTCATGGTGCACCACCACAGGGAATGTCCTCACCGGGTATAATTCGATCTATTTTCACAACACCATTGTAAGATTTCGCAATCGGCACACCGTTTCTAACAATCGTATATCGCGAAACGCCTGAATCGTTATCAAACATGGGTCTTACGTAGGGATCGAAAGGTATATCAAAGACAAAACCATTAACCGCATCGTTTTCACTTAATATTTTGCGCAGCTCGTATAATGGGGTCAACGCCGGTGGTGCGCCATTGAGTGTGGCAAAGCCCTGCCATTCCAACACAAACTCGTCAAATTCTTTGAAAATGAGTTCAGCCGATATCTGCAGTCTGATTTTCTCCCAAACAGGCGGGCTTTCCGGGCAAAGTGGAGTGCAGTTTATATACCCCCACAAATTTGCATCCGGAAAGCCGGGACTTTTAAGGGACGGTACGAGAGTATGATCAATCGTCAGTGTCTTTATAGGTGATGGATCTTCATTCCCATCATACCCCTCAAGTACATACTGAATAAAAGCGACCCCATCCACGCTCATTCTTTGCGGAGTCAGTGGAAACGTAAACTCCGGTTTGTCGTCTACCTGTGTGTATGTCTCCGTATATATTTCGTCTCTAACACTGTTTTGTGTCCAATAGATGTGAAGAATCGTAAAACGCCCCGGCCGATCCGGAAAACGATCCCATCGAGGAATCCTTATAGTCGTCCCATTGATTAGTTGCTCCAAGGAGATCCGGCCTGCTGGATCGGATTCGCTGACACCATCTATCCGCAAACCCGCAGCGGTGACTTGTTCATTGGATCGTGACATCGCAGATTCTCGCTCTGTGAAGTGTTCTCATTGCATATTTCTTGTTGAAGGCGTTTTCAGATATTAAGCGCGATTTCCTTAAACTGCCTACTGACAGATCTGACAGGTATTGATACCGTCTGTCGGAAACCGCGTAAAGATCTACAGAAGACTTGCTTGACGACAGTCAGGTTTATCGTGTTTCCTGAAACCGGTTTCAGATACTCCTACAAAAATAAGGTCAGTCCTTTGAACGACTTCTCCGCCGCCCAACGCAGCCGCGTCACCATGCTCGACGTCGCCGAACACGCCGGCGTCTCCAAAGCCAGCGTCTCGCGCTTCATCGGCGATGACCGCGCCCTGCTCTCTGATGCCACTGCGTTGCGCATCGAGCAGGCAATCGCCGAACTCGGCTATCGCCCGAACCAGATGGCCCGCGGTTTGAAACGCGGGCGAACCCGCCTGATCGGCATGCTGGTGGCCGATATCCGTAACCCTTATTCGATTGCCGTGATGCACGGGGTCGAAACCGCCTGCCGTCAGCACGGCTACAGCCTGGTGGTGTGCAACACCGACCGCGATGATGAGCAGGAACGCCAGCACCTGGCCCTGCTGCGTTCCTACAACATCGAAGGCTTGATCGTGAACACCCTCGGTCATCACCGCGACGAATTATGTGAACTGCATCGGGAAATGCCGCTGGTGCTGGTGGATCGCAAGGTCGAGCAGCTGGAGAGTGATCTGGTCGGGCTGGACAATCCTGCCGCCGTTGAAATGGCCCTCACCCATTTGCAAGAACGCGGCTATCGCGACGTGCTGCTGGTCACTGAACCCTATGACGGCACCAGTTCGCGCATCGAGCGGGTTAGCAGTTTCAAGGCGCAGATCGAACAACGTCCGACTCTGCGCGGCACCCTCCTCGAAACCGGTAGTGAACTGACCGCCAAACTGAAAACCTTCCTCGAAACGCCAGGCCCCGGCCCGAAAGCGCTGTTCTGCGCCAACGGAATCGCCGCGTTGGCCAGCACCCATTCGTTGCGTGAACTGAAGTGCAATCTGTTCGAGGACGTCGGCCTGATCGCCCTCGATGATCTGGATTGGTATCCGCTGGTGGGCAGCGGGATCACCGCCCTCGCCCAGCCGACGGCCGAAATTGGTGCCAGCGCGTTCGAGTGTTTGCTCAAGCGTTTGCGCGGTGATGACGGGCCGGTGCGGACCCTGGATTTTTCGGCGAAGTTGATTGTGCGTGGGTCGACTCTTGGAGATTGTCGGTGACTGGACTGGCCCCTTCGCGAGCAAGCCCGCTCCCACAAGTGCACCGCGTTCCAAGGTGGGAGCGGGCTTGCTCGCGAAGAGGCCCTCAAGAACACCGCACCACCCAGACAGCCATTTTTTTTGAATAAAAATGAAACCGGTTTCAGAGGTATACAACAATGAATAAACCACCCGTTTCCATCAGCCTTTCGAGCTACGGCGCCGACCTTGTTCGCCAACGCGGCCAGGGATCGTTTATTGAGGTGTTGGCCGCCGCCGGCGCCACGCGCATCGAATGGCGCGAGGAACTGCTGACCGTCGAAGACCCCGCGCAACTGGCTGACGCCACTCAGGCCCAGGGCCTCGAAAGCGTGTATTCCTCGCCGATGGAGTTGTGGCTGGCCGGCCAGTCCAAACCCAATCCCGAACTGATCTCTGCGTTACAGCGCGCCCAGGCATTCGGTGCCAAATGGCTGAAAGTGTCCCTGGGCTATTTCACCGACAACAGCGACCTCCAGACCTTCGCCCGCGTACTGGGAAAAAGTGCGGTGCAGTTGCTGGTGGAAAACGATCAAACCTTGCACGGTGGCAGGATCGAACCGTTCCAGCGCTTTTTCGCTAAAGTCGAGCAACACAGCCTACCGGTCAAAATGACCTTCGACATCGGCAACTGGCATTGGCAAGACCAGTCCGCCGCCAGCGCCGCGCGGTTGCTCGGTCGCCACGTCGGCTACGTGCACTGCAAAGCCGTGACGCGCCGGGCCGACGGCAAACTGGTCGCCATACCGCCGGCAGCCAGTGACCTGCATGTGTGGGAACAACTGCTGCGGCACATGGCCCAAGGCGTCATGCGGGCGGCGGAATATCCGCTGCAAGGCGACGACCTGGTGCAGTTGACCACCGAGCACGTCGCCACCCTCGCCCGCCTCGGTCAAACCCGGTTGGAGAGCGCTCATGTCTGAGATCGATATTCTGTCGTTCGGCGAAACCATGGCGATGTTTGTCGCCGAGCAGATCGGCGACCTGGCCGACGTAGGCCAATTCCACAAACGTATTGCCGGGGCCGACAGCAATGTCGCCATTGGCTTGTCGCGGTTGGGTTTCAACGTGGCCTGGCTGAGCCGGGTGGGCGCTGATTCGCTGGGACGGTTCGTCATCGATACTTTGGAGAAAGAAGGCCTGGATTGCAGCAACGTCGCCATCGACACCGCGCACCCAACCGGTTTTCAACTCAAGTCGCGCACCGACGATGGCAGCGATCCGGTGGTCGTGTATTTCCGCCGTGGGTCTGCGGCGAGTCATCTGTCGCGGCAGTCGATCGCGCCTGAATTGCTGAACGCCCGGCACTTGCACGCCACCGGCATTCCCCCGGCGCTGTCCGAAACGGCGCGGGAAATGTCTTTCGAGTTAATGACCCGCATGCGTGATGCCGGGCGCAGCGTGTCCTTCGACCCGAACCTGCGTCCGAGCCTGTGGGCCAGCGAGCAACGGATGATTACCGAGATCAACCGCCTCGCCACCCTCGCCCATTGGGTGCTGCCGGGGCTGAGTGAAGGCCGCTTGCTGACCGGTTTTGAAGACCCGGCCGATATCGCGGCGTTTTACCTCGATCAGGGCGCTGAAGCCGTGGCGATCAAACTGGGCCCGCACGGTGCGTATTACCGCACCCATCTGGATCAGGGTTTCGTGGCGGGCGTGCCGGTGGAAACGGTGGTCGACACCGTCGGTGCCGGCGATGGATTTGCCGTCGGCATGATCAGCGCCCTGCTGGAAAACCACAGCTTTTCCGACGCGGTGAAGCGTGCCAATTGGATTGGCAGCCGCGCGGTGCAGAGCCGTGGGGATATGGAGGGGTTGCCCAATCGCCTCGAAATGTCTGCCGAGTTTGAGGCCGCCATCGTCGGATCGCCGCCCGGAGACAAGCTCGCTCCCACATTGGATCGGGTTCAAACACAAATCACCTGTGGGAGCGAGCTTGCTCGCGATGAGGCCCGCACAGTCACTGAAAATCTTTAACCCGTTACCTGCTGCGACAAAAACAACAAGCTCAGGAGCACCAACCATGAAAACCGCAACACTCGCCGCCCGCCGCTGGTGGTACATCATGCCCATCGTGTTCATCACCTACAGCCTGGCGTACCTGGACCGCGCCAACTACGGGTTCGCTGCCGCCTCCGGGATGGCCGCCGACCTGATGATCACGCCGGGCCTGTCGTCGATGCTCGGCGCACTTTTCTTCCTTGGCTACTTCTTCTTCCAGGTGCCGGGCGCGATCTACGCCCAGAAGCACAGCGTGAAGAAGCTGATTTTCGTCAGCCTGATTCTCTGGGGTGGTTTGGCCACGTTGACCGGGATCGTCTCCAACGCCTACTGGCTGGTCGTGATTCGCTTCATGCTCGGCGTGGTCGAAGCCGCGGTGATGCCGGCGATGCTGGTGTACCTGTGCCACTGGTTCACACGTGCCGAACGCTCGCGCGCCAACACGTTCCTGATCCTCGGCAACCCGGTGACCATGCTCTGGATGTCGGTGGTGTCGGGCTATCTGGTGCAGCATTTCAGCTGGCGCTGGATGTTCATCATCGAAGGTTTGCCGGCGGTGCTTTGGGCATTTATCTGGTGGCGTCTGGCCGATGATCGTCCCGCTCAAGCCAAATGGCTGAGCGATCAAGAGAAGCAGGATCTGCAAAGCGCCCTGGCGGCCGAACAGGTCGGTATCAAAGCGGTGAAGAACTACGCAGAAGCCTTCCGCTCGCCGAAGGTGATCATCCTGGCCCTGCAGTTTTTCTGCTGGAGCATTGGCGTTTACGGCTTCGTGCTGTGGCTGCCGTCGATCCTCAAGGCCGGCGCGCAAATGGACATGATCGAGGCCGGCTGGCTTTCGGCGCTGCCGTATCTGGCAGCGGTGATCGGCATGCTGCTGGTGTCCTGGGGCTCGGACAAATTGCAGAAGCGCAAACGCTTTGTCTGGCCGCCACTGCTGATCGCCTCGATTGCGTTCTACGGATCCTACGCTTTGGGTGCCGAACACTTCTGGTGGTCCTACACCTTGCTGGTGATCGCGGGCGCCTGCATGTATGCGCCGTATGGACCGTTTTTCGCCATCGTCCCGGAAATCCTGCCGGCCAACGTCGCGGGTGGCGCCATGGCGCTGATCAACAGCATGGGTGCGCTCGGCTCGTTTGGCGGTTCGTATCTGGTGGGCTACTTGAACAGCTCCACCGGCTCGCCGGGTGCTTCTTATCTGTTGATGAGCGGCGCGTTAATGCTCTCGGTGGTGCTGACGATACTCCTCAAACCCGGCGCCAGTGACCGGGTTGTGGCCAAGGTCGTTGTGCAACGGTCGACGGCTGCTCATTCCTGAATTGAAGTTGAGATGATGACGATGAAAAAGCAGGTTGTGCTGTACAAGAAACTCTCGCCGCTGCTGATGGCTCGCCTGCACGAGCAGACCGAGGTGACGCTGATCGACAACCTCAATGCCGACGGCCTGGCAACGCTGCGCGAGGCCCTGCCCCGCGCCCACGGATTGCTCGGTGCAAGTCTGAAACTGGATGCCGGATTATTGGATCTGGCACCTGACCTGGAGGCCATCGCCAGCGTCTCCGTGGGGGTCGACAACTACGACATCGACTACCTGACCGAACGACGGATCCTGCTCAGCAACACCCCGGACGTACTCACCGAAACCACGGCCGACACCGGTTTCGCGCTGATCCTGGCGACCGCCCGGCGCGTGGTGGAACTGGCGAACATGGTTCGCGCCGGTCAGTGGAAGCGCAATGTCGGTCCCGCGCAATTCGGTACCGATGTGCACGGTAAAACCCTGGGCATCATCGGTATGGGGCGGATCGGTGAGGCCTTGGCCCAGCGTGGGCATTTCGGGTTTGGCATGTCGGTTATCTACCACAGCCACTCGCCAAAACCGGCGGTGGAACAACGGTTCGACGCGCAATACCGAAGCTTGCCGGAGCTGTTGCAGCAGGCGGATTTCGTTTGCCTGACCTTGCCGCTGACCGCTGAAACCGAAGGGCTGATCGGCGCCGAGCAGTTTGCCCTGATGCGCCCCGAAACCATCTTCATCAACATTTCACGGGGCAAGGTGGTGGACGAGCCAGCGCTGATTCAGGCCTTGCGTGAGGGGCAGATTCGCGCTGCGGGGCTGGATGTGTTCGAACGCGAACCGCTGAACACTGACTCGCCGCTGTTGCAACTGAACAACGTGGTGGCGACGCCGCACATTGGTTCGGCGACGCATGAAACGCGGGAGGCGATGGCCACTTGTGCGGTGGATAATCTGCTGGCGGCGCTGGCGGGTGAAAGGCCGGCGAATCTGGTGAATGTCGGGGCGTGGAAGGCTTGATGGATTTGGCGTTTGTTAGATAGCTTTCGCGAGCAAGCCCGCTCCCACATTTGATCGCGGTCGAATGTGGGAGCGGGCTTGCTCGCGAAGGGGCCATCAAAGCCAGCACAACTTCAGGCCCGACGCGCCTCCAGAAGGTCCGCCGCACACAACGCAATCCGCTGGCACGCATCCGCCAGCTTCAGCTGATCCACCACCAATCCCAGTCGAATATGCCCCGCCGCGCTCGGGCCGAACGCTTCACCCGCCAGCACCGACACGCCATAACCTTCCAACAGCCGCTCGGCAAAACTCTGGGCACACAACCCGGTCTGGCGCACATCGATCATCACGAACATGCCGCCATCAGGCCGGATCGGCCGGATGCCCGGGCAATCACTCAGGCTCGCGCACACCAGGTCGCGACGCTGGCGATACTCCTCGCGCATCAACGCCACTTCCGGCAGATCCTCATCCAGCGCCAATTGCGCGGCGTTCTGAATGAAATCCGGAATGCCAAACAGCATGCACAACGACAGGTGCACCAAGTGTTCGGCCAAAGGTTTCGGCCCGATCACCCAGCCCACACGCCAACCGCTCATGGCGTGGGATTTGGACAGGCTATTGATGGTCGCCGTGCGCTCGGCCATGCCCGGCAGGCTCGCCGGGCTGATGTGTTCGCCTTCGTACAACAGATCGCTGTAGACCTCGTCGCTGATCAACCACAAGTCGTGACGAACACACAGCGATGCCAGTTCCTGCCAGACCATCAGTGGCAAACTGGCGCCGGAAGGATTGTTCGGACTGTTGAGCACGATGGCGCGGGTTTTAGGCGTGATCAGCGCCGCGACATCCGCCGGATCGACCCGAAAGCCGTTCTCGGGGCGCACCGCCACCGGCACCACTTTGGCCGCGCAGGCACCGAACACGCCTTCATAGGTCACGTACATCGGTTCGGCGACGATCACTTCATCGCCCGGATCGAGCAGGCATTGCGCGACCGAATACACCGCACATTGCGCACCCGGCAGCACGATCACATGATCGGCATCCACCGCTTGACCACTGCGACGTCGATGACGGTTGGCAATGCTATCGCGCAACCCCCGACTGCCACGTACTGACGGGTAGTGGGTGTCACCGGCCAACAAGCTATCAATGCACGCCTGAACGATGGGCTGCGGCGTATCGAAGTCGGGATCGCCGATCGATAGCAGCAGCACATCAACGCCCTGCTCGATTAATTCCAGTGCTCGGTCATGAATCTGCCAAGCCGCTGCGCCGTCACCGGCAATTCGTTTGGTCAAGGCTGAATAGCGCATGTATTTCTCCAGTCGCGCGGGTTCCAAGCCACAACCCTATCTCAAATCACGAAACGCGCCACCATGGCATTTAAATCCACGGCCAGGCGCGACAGTTCGTGCGTCGCGGCGCTGGTCTGGTTGGCGCCGGCGGCGGACTGGGTGGCCAGGTCGCGGATGTTCACCAGGTTGCGGTCGACCTCGCGGGACACCTGGGCCTGTTCTTCGGACGCGCTGGCGATCACCAGGTTGCGCTCGTTGATCAATTGGATCGACTGAGTGATCTGCTCCAGCGCAACGCCGGCGGCGCGGGCCATTTCCAGGGTGCTTTGGGTGCGTTGATTGCTTTGCTGCATCGACGCGACCGCATGGCCGGTACCGTTCTGAATGCCGGCGACCATTTTTTCGATTTCCTGGGTCGATTGCGCCGTGCGATGGGCCAGCGCCCGGACCTCGTCCGCCACCACCGCAAAACCGCGCCCGGCTTCACCGGCACGGGCGGCTTCGATTGCAGCGTTCAGCGCCAGCAGATTGGTCTGTTCGGCGATGGCGCGGATCACGTCCAGCACCTTGCCGATGTCGCGCCCCTGAGCGGCCAGGCCTTCGATCATCACCGAGGTGTTTTGCACATCGTGGGTCATGGTCTGGATCGCGCCGACGGTTTCCACCACACGGTCGCGACCTTCGCGGGCGGCCTGAGTCGACTGGTTCGAGGCTTCGGACGTCGACACCGCGTTGCGTGCCACTTCTTCCACGGCAGCGGTCATTTCGTTGACGGCGGTGGCGGCCTGTTCGATTTCGTTGTTCTGCTGTTGCAGACCGCGGGACGCTTCTTGGGTGACCGTGCTGAGTTCTTCAGCGGCGGCACCCAGTTGGGTGGCGGAACCGGCGATCTGTTCGATGGTTTTGCGCAGGTTGGTTTGCATCGTGGACAAGGCACCGAGCAAACGGGCCGGTTCGTCCTTGCCGTCGATGTCGATTATTTTAGTCAGGTTGCCGCCCGCAATGTTTTCGGCCGCCTGGAGCGCACGGTTGAGCGGCGTGACGATGCTGCGGGTCAGCAGCCAGGCCAGCAGCACGGTCATCAGCGCCGCAGTCACCGCCACTGCGATGATGCCGGTCACGGCGTTGCTGTAGTGCTCGCCCGCTTCGGTTGCGGCGGTTTTCGCATATGTGTTGTTGAACGCTACCAGTTTGTTCAGCTGCTCGCCCATCTGGTCCGTACCGTCCTTGATCCGGGTGTTGATCAGCGTGCGCATCTCATCGAGTTTGTTCTGCCGCGACAGCTCCAGCATCTGATTCTGGTCTTGCATATAGCTGTCCAGTGTTGTCGTGAACGTCTTGTACAGCGCGGCTTCTTCCGGGGTGGCCGGCAACGCTGCATAACTGGCTTGTGCGCTGCGAACCTTGTCGACCAGCAAGCCGGTACGTGTCTGGGCTTCCTGCAACGCGTTAGGATCACGGTTGACCAACACCCGGAAAGAAAGAATGCGCAGGCGCAGGATGTTTTCTGTCAGGTTGCCGAGAAACACGATGCTGGGCAGCTGCGTGGTTGCCATGTCGATGGAGGCTTGGCGGATGGTCGACATGCGGTTCACGGCAAACACGCCCAGCACGATGACGAGCAAGGCAATGAAGGAAAAACCCAGGAAGGCTCGAGGCGCGATATTCAGATTACGCAGTGACATAGGATGATTCTCGGGTGATGGGGCTACGAGCATCCTTGCGTGATCGCTGAAGGGCGGGCGGTGGCGCACGCGCTTTCAGTTTGGCGCCACTGTTGGAATAGGTTTGTGTGGGCCTATTGGCTGTATCGGCCGGGGATGAGGTTTCCTGCGGATTTGGAGAAAAATATTTCACCGGATTACGAGTGTTTCAACCATGAAACACTCTAGCTCTATGTAGCAGCTGCCGAGCCTGCGAGCCTGCGAGCCTGCGTTCGACTGCGCAGCAGTCGTGAAGTCATGCGGCGCGGTGTGTCAGGAAAAACCGGTTGCCGGATTTACGACTGCTTCGCAGTCGTACGCAGCCTCGCAGGCTCGGCAGCTGCTACAGGCGATTGTACGGCTTCAGGCTTTGCGAGCGGCCACCCGCCAAACCCGCGCAACATCACTGGCCCGTTCCCGTAACAACCGGGGCGCCTCGGCACACGCCTGCTCCAGCGTCATTGGCCCGCTGGCCAAGGCAAACGCGGCATCGATGCCATGTTCGTACAGTGCTTGATAACCCTCACCCAGTGTCCCGGCGATGACGATCACCGGCACGCCATGCTGCCGAGCAATACGCGCCACACCAAACGGCGTCTTGCCGCGCAGGGTCTGAGCGTCGAAACGGCCTTCACCGGTGATCACCAGGTCGGCGCCCTTTACCGCATCGTCCAGGCCGACCAGTTCGGCGACCACTTCGACCCCGGCCTTGAACTGCGCCCCCAGAAACGCCTTGGCGGCAAACCCCAGGCCGCCTGCCGCACCGCTGCCCGGTTCGTCACGTACGTCTTTGTTCAGGATCTGAGCGCACCGTTCGGCAAAGTGCCCGAGCGCTCGATCCAGTTGCTCGACTTGCTCGGGTGATGCCCCTTTTTGCGGGCCGAAAATCGCTGAGGCACCGTGAGGTCCGCACAGTGGATTGTTGACGTCGGCGGCGATGTCGAATTGCACTTCGGCCAGTCGCGGGTCGATTCCACTCATGTCGATTCGCGCTAGTTGCGCGAGGGCCAAGCCGCCCGGTGCCAGTATTTGGCCCTGGGCGTCCAGCAGTTTGACGCCCAAGGCTTGCATCGCCCCCGCCCCGCCGTCGTTGGTGGCGCTGCCGCCAATCGCCAGAATCACCCGTTGCGCCCCGGCATCGAGCGCCGCGCGGATCAACTCGCCGGTGCCGAACGTACTGCTGATGCAGGCGTCACGCTTGCCCGGCGGAACCAGTTGCAAGCCACTGGCTTCGGCCATTTCGATGATCGCAGTGTGGCTCTGGGGCAACCAGCCCCAAGCGGCCTCAACCATTGCGCCGAGCGGCCCACGGACATGGGTACGGCGCAGTTCGCCCTCGCACGCCGCCAGAATAGACTCGACGGTCCCCTCCCCGCCGTCAGCCATCGGGCATTTGACTAGGAGCGCATCGGGCCAAACCTGCGCCAACCCCAGAGCAATGGCATCAGCCACACCCTGGGCACTCAGACTGTCCTTGAACGAATCGGGGGCGATGACGATTTTCATGCGAATTCTCCAGTTCCAATGCGTTCCATGCTGCCAGCAGGCAAGAACAATAACGCCGGTCCGCTGCACAAGCGGCCAAGACGATTATTGTTCATTTCCACAAAACCTCCCTCCACACCGTTCGTTGTAGCAGCTGCCGAGCTGCGCTAGGCTGCGTTCGGCTGCGAAGCAGTCGTAAATTCTGCAAGCACGGTTTACCTGATGCTCCGCGGCGCATGATTTCACGACTGCTGCGCAGCCGAACGCAGCCTCGCAGGCTCGGCAGCTGCTACGGATTGGTGTTGGGGAGTTCGGTTTGGGGAAGGAGCTGGACGCCGAGATAAAGCGCAAGCATTCCATCCAGCCTTAACGGGTCAACACCACTGAGCTCGGCAATCCGCTCCATCCGATAACGCAGGCTATTGCGGTGGATGCCCAGCGCATCGGCACACGCCTGGCTCTGACCATCGTGATCGCACCAGCAGCGCAGGGTCGCCAGCAGTTGGCCGTTGCCATCCTTGGCGATGACTTTACGCAGCGGTTTGAGCAACTCGTCCAGCGCGTCGTCGTTGCGGTGCCGCCAGAGCATCACCGGCAACCGGTAACGGTTGAGCGTCAGCAAACGGGAGTGCGGCAACACATCGCGCCCATAGGCCAGCAAGTCGCCGACGCGTCGATAGCAACGACGCAGCCCGGACAATCCATCGGCCTGCCCGCCCACGGCAATGCGCAGAATGTTCCAGCCGAGCCCGTCGAGTTTTTCCAGCAGTCGGTCATTCTCGATCGCCTGCGCCGCCGGTCGGCACCAGAGCAACGAGGACTTGGCCGAACTCACGCACCAACTGTCCGGGTAGCGTGAGGTCAACCAGGCGCTGAGCGCTTCGACAGTTTGCCCGGGACCGTGTTCCATCCCTAACTCGAACAGATACGGCACCCGCGTCATCTGCGGCTTGAGCCCCAGTTGTTGCGCTTCGTCGATCAACCGCGGCGAATCCCCGGCCTCGCTGAGCAGCAATGCCAGCAGATCGTCGCATCGCTGGCGCCGCCATTGCTGTTCGGCCTGCTGATTGCGCTGGCCGACCAGCATCTCGGCGGTCATCCGCACCAGTTCGGCATAGGTGCGCAATTGCTCGGGTTCACCGGTGATGCCCAGCACGCCAATCAAGCGCTGATCGAGCAACAGCGGCAGGTTGATGCCCGGCTGCACGCCTTTCAGATGAATCGCCGTTTGGGCGTCGATCTCCACCACCCGCCCGTTGGCCAGCACCAGTTGCGCGCCTTCATGGCGGGTGTTGACCCGCTCCGGTTCGCCGCTGCCGAGTATCAGGCCCTGGCTGTCCATGACGTTGACGTTGTACGGCAGGATGGCCATCGCCCGGTCGACGATGTCCTGAGCCAGGTCGTGATCGAGTTCGAACATAGCGGGGATCCTTGAAAGCGTGATGAAGCGGATTGTTCACCCGCACAGGCCTTGGTTGCAAACCCTGTGCTCAGGCACAAAGACAATCACCCAAGCGGTGGCCGAGACTCACTGGGCGGTCAACGTTACCCTTGCATCGCAAAAAATCATAATAAAGAGAGAGCCCGCCATGTCACAGAGCGCCGCCGCTACCCAGGCCATCGTTGACGAGAAAAACGCCGTCTACAAACGCATTACCCTGCGTTTGATTCCCTTCATCTTCATCTGCTACCTGTTCAACTACCTCGACCGGGTGAACGTTGGATTTGCCAAGCTGCAGATGCTCGACGCACTGAAATTCAGTGAAACCGTGTACGGCCTCGGGGCCGGGATCTTCTTTATCGGTTACGTGTTGTGCGGCGTACCCAGCAATCTGGCCCTGACCAAATTCGGCCCCCGCCGCTGGATCGCGCTGATGATGATCGTCTGGGGCTCGCTCTCGACCTGTTTGCTGTTCGTCACCACCCCGACCGAGTTCTACACCTTGCGCCTGTTCACCGGCGCGGCCGAAGCCGGGTTCTTCCCGGGCGTGGTGCTTTATCTCTCGCAGTGGTTTCCGACCTTCCGCCGGGGCCGCATCATGGCGCTGTTCATGTCGGCGATCCCGGTGTCCGGCCTGCTCGGCAGCCCGTTTTCCGGCTGGATTCTCAACCACTTCGGCGCAGGCCAGGCAGGTTTGGCGGGCTGGCAGTGGATGTTCCTGCTGCAAGGCATTCCGACGATGATCCTCGGCGCCCTCGCCTACTTCCTGCTCAGCGACAGTTACGCCAACGCCAAATGGCTCACGCCGTTCGAGCGCTCCGTGCTGGAAGCCGACCACGCCGAAGACCTGGCCAACAAACCGAAAACCACCACCGACTCGTTGCTGGCCGTGTTCAAGAACCCAGCGATCTGGGCCTTCGGTCTGATCTATTTCTGCATCCAGAGCGGCGTCTACGCGATCAACTTCTGGCTCCCGTCGATCATCAAGAACCTGGGCTTCAGCGATAACCTGGTGATCGGCTGGCTCAGTGCGATTCCGTACCTGCTGGCGGCACTGTTCATGTTGATGGTCGGCCGCTCGGCGGACCTGCGCAAAGAGCGCCGCTGGCACTTGGTGGTGCCGATGCTCATGGGTGCGGTCGGTTTGCTGATCGCTGTGAACTTTGCGACTACGCCGGCCATTGCTATCCTCGGCCTGACCATCGCCACCATGGGCGCCCTCACCGGTTTGCCGATGTTCTGGCCGGTGCCTACCGCGCTGCTGAGCGCGGGCGCTGCGGCGGGTGGTTTGGCGTTGATCAACTCCATGGGGCAGATGGCCGGGTTCCTGAGTCCGTATCTGGTGGGTTGGGTCAAGGACAGCACCGGGTCGACCGATGCCGCACTTTACCTGCTGGCGGGCGTGATTGTGTGCGGGAGTTTGCTGGCGTTGCGCATGACCCGTACGCTTCGCGTCTGATCACCGAAGATCCCCTGTGGGAGCGAGCCTGCTCGCGAAAAGGGAGTGTCAGTCGGCATCAAGGTTGCCTGGCACACCGCTTTCGCGAGCAAGCTCGCTCCCACATTTGATCTGAGGGTGTTTTAGATTTGCGTTTGCTCTGGACAGTCGTTCTGGTATTTGATTGAGCCTTTCCCCCACCGGTAAAAGGATTTCGTCATGAGCTATCGCACGCTGGGTCATTCGGGTTTACAGGTTTCCACCCTGACCTTGGGCACCATGATGTTCGGCGAACAGACCAGCACCGAAGATTCCCTGCGGATCATCGACAAGGCCTGGGACCAGGGCATCAATTTCATCGACACCGCGGACGTTTACACCAACGGCCGCTCCGAAGAGATCGTCGGCGAGGCGATTGCCGGGAACCGCCACGAATGGGTGCTGGCGACCAAGGTCGGTTTCGGCCCCGTAGACGGCGTTCCGAACCGCAGTGGCCTGAGCCGCAAGCACCTGTTCAATGGCATCGACGCCAGCCTGACGCGTTTGGGCACTGACTATCTCGACATCTATTACCTGCATCGCGAAGACCACAACACGCCGCTGGAAGTCACGGTGTCGGCGATTGGCGATCTGATTCGTCAGGGCAAGATTCGCTATTGGGGTTTGTCGAACTACCGCGGCTGGCGCATCGCCGAGGTGATTCGTGTGGCCGATCAACTGGGCGTCGACCGGCCAGTGATCAGTCAGCCGCTGTACAACATCGTCAACCGTCAGGTGGAAACCGAGCAGATTACTGCCGCGCAAAACTATGGCTTGGGCGTGGTGCCTTACAGTCCGCTCGCTCGTGGTGTGCTCAGCGGTAAATACGCGCCGGACGCAAAGCCGGATGCCAACAGCCGCGCCGGCCGCGCAGATAAACGCATTCTGGAAACCGAATGGCGCGTCGAGTCCCTGCGCATTGCTCAGCAGATCCAGCAGTACACCCAGGGTCGCGGCGTGGGCATCGTCGAATTCGCCATCGCCTGGGTGCTGAACAATAGCGCCGTGACTTCGGCCATCGTTGGACCGCGTACCGAAGAACAGTGGGATGCCTACACCAAGGCGCAGGCGGTGAAGATTACGGCCGAGGATGAAGCGTTTATTGATTCGCTGGTTGTGCCTGGGCATGCGTCGACGCCGGGGTTTAATGATGTGAGCCACTTTGTGTCGGGGCGCAAACCGCGCAGCAACTGAAAAAGCACAAAACTAATGTGGGGCTTGCTCGCGAAGGCGGTTTCTCGGTCGACATTGATTTTGAATGTGCCGGCCTCTTCGTCGGATCGCCGCCCGGAGCAAGCCCGCTCCCACAGTGGGCCAGTGTTGATCGATCGGACAATATTCAACTCAAAAACCACGTATCCTCTGCGCCCGTTTCACGTTCAACTTCGCGAGGACAGTTTGTCTAAAGGTATCGCTCTATCGGTTTCAGCCTCGGTGCTGTTTGCCGTCATGTATTACTACACCTCGCTGCTCACGCCTTTGAGCGGCGTGGAAATCTTCGGTTGGCGAATGCTGCTGACCCTGCCATGCATGACCGTGTTCATGGTGGTTTCCGGTGAATGGAAACGCGTAGTCGCCCTTTTTCGGCGGCTGGTTGGCCAACCAAAACTGCTCGCCGGCCTGATCGTTTCCGCGACTTTGCTGGGCCTGCAACTCTGGCTGTTCATGTGGGCGCCGCTCAATGGCTATAGCCTCGATGTGTCCCTGGGCTACTTCCTGTTGCCGCTGTCCATGGTGCTGACCGGGCGGGTCGTCTATGGCGAGCGACTGTCTTACCTGCAAAAGGTTGCCGTGTTTTTTGCTTCCCTCGGCGTGCTCAACGAGCTGTATCAGGTCGGCGGCTTTTCCTGGGCGACCTTGCTGGTCGTCATCGGTTATCCGCTCTACTTCATCCTGCGCAAGCGACTGGCGACCGACAACCTCGGCGGTTTGTGGATGGACATGGCGTTGATGTTGCCCGTGGCGTTCTGGTTCGTTCAGGGCGGTGAACAGGGTTTCGCCGTGTTCGATCAGCACCCGTGGCTGTCACTGCTGATCCCGTTACTCGGGGTGATCAGTGCTTCGGCGCTGGTGGTTTACATCATCGCCAGCCGACTGCTGCCGTTCAGCCTGTTCGGGTTGTTGAGTTACGTCGAGCCGGTGCTGTTGCTCGGCGTCGCGTTGCTGCTGGGGGAAAGCATCAAGCCCGGTGAGTGGCTGACGTACATCCCGATTTGGTTGGCTGTTGTGGTGTTGGTATTTGAAGGGTTCAAGCATTTGATGCGACATCGACGCCCTTAAAAGCAAAAGATCGCAGCCTTCGGCAGCTCCTACAGTGTGAACACAATATCCCTGTAGGAGCTGCCGAAGGCTGCGATCTTTTGAACTTAAAAAGCCCGGCCAGCATTGCTGCTGACCGGGCTTTTTTACATCTGAAACGGCTTAGTCGGTGGAGAGCACACCACGACGAACCTGGTCGCGTTCAATGGATTCGAACAACGCCTTGAAGTTGCCTTCGCCGAAACCATCGTCGCCTTTACGCTGGATGAATTCGAAGAACACCGGGCCCATCAGGGTTTCCGAGAAGATCTGCAACAGCAGACGCTTGTCGCCCGATTCGGACGAACCGTCCAGCAGAATGCCGCGCGATTGCAGTTGATCAACCGGTTCACCGTGGTTCGGCAAACGGCCTTCGAGCATTTCGTAGTAGGTTTCCGGCGGCGCGGTCATGAAGCGCATGCCGATGCTTTTCAGGTGATCCCAGGTCTTGATCAGGTCATCGGTCAGGAAGGCAACGTGTTGAATGCCCTCGCCGTTGAACTGCATCAGGAACTCTTCGATCTGCCCGGCGCCCTTGGACGATTCTTCGTTCAGCGGGATTTTGATCATGCCGTCCGGCGCGGTCATGGCCTTGGAGGTCAGGCCGGTGTATTCGCCCTTGATGTCGAAGTAACGGATTTCGCGGAAGTTGAACAGCTTCTCGTAGAAGTTGGCCCAGTAGGCCATGCGACCGCGATACACGTTGTGGGTCAGGTGGTCGATGATCTTCAGGCCAGCCCCGACCGGGTTGCGGTCAACGCCTTCGATGAATACGAAGTCGATGTCGTAGATCGAGCTGCCTTCACCAAAACGGTCGATCAGGTACAGCGGCGCACCGCCGATGCCTTTGATCGCGGGCAGGTTCAGTTCCATCGGGCCGGTTTCGATGTGAATCGGCTGGGCGCCCAGTTCCAGGGCCCGGGCAAACGCCTGCTGGGCATTCTTGACGCGGAACGCCATGCCGCACACCGACGGACCGTGCTCGGCCGCGAAGTACGAAGCGACGCTGTGCGGTTCGTTGTTGAGGATCAGGTTGATCTGGCCCTGGCGATACAGGTGCACGTCTTTGGAACGGTGGGTCGCGACCTTGGTGAAGCCCATGATCTCGAAGATCGGCTCCAGGGTGTTCGGGGTCGGCGATGCGAATTCGATGAATTCAAAGCCCATCAGGCCCATTGGGTTTTCGTATAAATCTGCCATGGTTGGCGCCTCATCATTTTCTTGTCAATTAACGGATCGTTAGTTGCTAGCAATGCTGAGACCGGCGGGTGGCGCGCAGGAGATGCCCCGCACGCTGCGGGCGAGGAAGTCACCGTAGATCAATTGAAACCCAAAACTCTTCATTGTCGACCCAAGGCTCTTGCGGGCGAGGCTTCTGCTGCCAGAAGACGATTATTCTTATATGCGTAACCCGATTCTACACAGCGTAAATAGGTTTGTCCGCCTTCTGTATCAAATCCCCTTTTTCCCTGCGCGCGCAAGGGGTTTGTTGCACAGGAAAATCCCCGCGAGGATCAGCCCTCCTCCCAGGCACATCACCAGGGTCAACTGCTCGCCTAACAACAGCGCACCGAGGATCACCGCAGTCAGCGGGTTCAGGGCGATGAACACGCCTGAACGCGTCGCGCCGATTTTGCGAATACCGTCGTAATAGCCGATATAGGCCAGCGCCGAGCCCAATACGCCCAGGTACATCAGGCTCAACCATTGCGTTGGTCCGAGGCTGGTGAGTGCCGTAATACTCAACTCACCGCGAACAGCACTGGTCACCCACAGCATCAGCGTGCCCATCAGAATTGAGTACGTCACCGTTTGCACCGGCCCCAGGGTTTGATTCAGGTCTTTGGAGAACAGCGAATAAACGCCCCAGCCGAGCACACAGCCGAAGATCAACAGATCGCCGATCCAGGCGTCGGGATTGCTGGCCAATAGCTGTGGGTTACGGCTGACGATCACCAGGCTCGCCCCGGCAATGCAGATCGCAATTCCGATGACTTTCGCTCGGCTCAAGCGCTCCTTAAATAGCAGCCACGACGCCAGCCCGATCACGGCAGGGTTCAACGCCACGATCAATGACGCCCGTGAAGCATTGATGTAGTGCAGCCCATAAAAGAAGCACAGGTTGTAGAAAAAGATCCCGAAAAAACCCAGCAGCGCCAATTGTAACCATTGCCTGGGGCTGGGCCTTGCAAGAGGCACGCGAGCCAGTAGCAGAAACACCAGCAGCGCCACACTGGCCAGCAAGAATCGCAGGCTGGCGGCAAACAAGGGGCTGAGGCTGTCGGCCAGAAACCGCCCGGCGACAAAGGTGCCGCCCCAGATCATGGTGACTGCCGCCAGTTTCAGATAAACCGGCACGTCCGAAGGGTTGGACAGGCTCTGCTCATAGGTCGTCATAGGTTTCCAGAACGAGAAATCGGGGGAGATGACGTATCATTCGACTAATACCCTCTCATCGTAAAATGAGTAAACACTCATGACCCTTACCCAACTGGAGATATTTTCTCTGGTCGCCGAGCTTCAAGGCTTTACGGCGGCAGCCAATCGCTTGGGGATTTCCCAATCCGCGGTCTCTCACGCCCTCAAGTCGCTGGAACAGGAATTGGGCGTCGAGCTGCTGCGCCGGCATCAGTCCCGGGTCGAACTCAGCGACATCGGCCAACAGCTTTTGCTGCGCGCCCGGGCGATGCTGGGCCTGGCCAACACCTTGCGCCAGGAAGCGGCGGATGCGCGCGGGATGAAACGCGGCACATTGCGCATCGGCTCGTTCGGCCCGACCTCATCGATCAAACTGCTGCCGCTGATCCTGCAGCACTACCGCGCGGCTCACCCGGGCATCGAGGTCCACATTGACGAAGGCCCGGACCGGCAGGTGATCCAGTGGCTGGAGGAACGGCGTATCGATATCGGCTTCGTGGTGTTGCCCGAGGAGCGGTTCGACACCTTTGCGCTGATCGCAGACCAAATGGTCGCGCTGCTACCCGTCGATCATCCGCTGGCCCGTCGCGACAGCCTGACCCTGAGCGATTTGTGCAACGACCCCTTTGTCTTGACCGAGGCCGGTTCCTCGGAACTGGTGTCGCGACTGTTCAGTGCCGCCCGGCTAACTCCGAACATCCGTTATCGCTGCTCGCAACTACTGAGCACGCTGGACACCGTTGGCCGAGGCGACGCGCTGACGGTTGTCGCCGAAAGCTCATTACCCGACGACCGCGACAGTCGCTATGTGAAAAAACCGCTATCGCCACCGGTCATCCGTCAGGTTGGTCTGGCGGTACTCGACCAGCGCCAGTCATCCCCTGCGGCGCTGGCTTTTATCAAACTGGCCGAACGCCTGAATTACCGTTGAGCGGCACACACACCGAGGGCCAACTATCATGGCCTCTACCTGAACTCTTTTTGGAAGGCGTCCCGTCCTGCCAGCATTTGAGAGCCCTACTTCATCGTGACAGGTTTCGCAAATGCCACTGAACGTCAAAACCCGCCGCAAACGCGGTATCAGGATGGCTGTGACGCTACTGAGCGGATTACTCCCGGTGCTGTTGGGATTTGCCATTCTTTATATGCAAGCTGAGCGTGCGCTCAAGCAAAGCACTGAACAGACGGCCGAAGAAGCCATTCGCCAATTCGAATTGATGCTCGACAACACCGCCCAGGCCGCTCGGGAGCTTCTGCCGCTGGCCGGCCAAAACTGCAACGACGTCAAACTGGCCTTGCGCGAACAGGTCACCCGCCGGCCGTTCGTGCGCTCGACCAATCTGGTGTGGGACAACACCATTTACTGCAGCTCTTTGTTCGGTGAAGTTCAGGAAACGATCGGTTCCGGCGACTACAGTGAAGGCGCATTGTTGCTGATGAAGGGCAACCCGGTCACGCCTGATACCGCATTGCTTGTGTATCGGCTCAGCAAAGAAAAACAGGGCGCGATGAGCACCCTGGACGGGTATCACCTGAGTAACGTACTGCGGCTGATCGGTCGCAAGACATTGCTGCTACTCCAAGTGGGCCCCCATTGGTTGTCCGCCGATGGCAAATTCCATGAAGGTGTCCTGCCTGCCTTTGCGGTGGCGCAAACCCAATTGGCGTCCTCGCGTTACGCCTTTTCTGTGACGGCCGGGTTTCCCGAAGGCGAAACCTGGCGCTTCATGAGCAGTGAGTATCCGCCGCTGTTCAGCTTGCTGATCTTCTTCGGTGTGATTTCCGGATTGATCGGGCACTTTGTGCAAAAACGCTCGTCATCACCGAGCAATGAAATGCGGCGCGCCCTGGAGGCGGCGGAGTTCATTCCGTACTTTCAACCTGTAGTGCATGGCGATAACAAGAAGTGGTCCGGCGCCGAGGTGCTGATGCGATGGAATCATCCCAAGGAAGGTCTGGTGCGTCCGGAGCTGTTCATTCCGTTTGCCGAACACTCCGGACTGATCGTGCCGATGACCCGCTCATTGATGCAGCAGACCGCCGAATGGTTGGCGCCTGTTTCATCCTCTTTCGAGGGCGCTTTTCACATCGGCATCAACATTACCGCCAGCCACTGCAAGGACCTGGAACTGGTCGAGGATTGCCGTCAATTCCTAGCGGCCTTCGAACCGGGTGCCGTCAGCCTGGTGCTGGAACTCACCGAGCGCGAACTCATCGAACCCACGGCCATCACCCACCAACTGTTCGAGCAGCTTCACGCGCTGGGCGTGATGATCGCGATCGATGACTTCGGCACCGGTCACTCAAGCCTGGGTTACCTGCGTCAGTTCAATGTGGACTTTCTGAAAATCGACCAGAGTTTTGTCGCCATGATCGGCGTTGACGCCCTCTCACGGCATATTCTGGACACCATCATCGAACTCTCGGCCAAGCTCGATCTGGGTATCGTCGCCGAAGGCGTGGAAACCGTGGAGCAAAGTGATTATCTGACCGCCCACGGCGTGAACTTCTTGCAAGGTTATCTGTTCGGCCGGCCGATGCCCGGCGCGGACTTCATTAACGCATTAAGTCACCATTAACTAGCGACGCTAAGCGACGAGACAAGGAGATCGCGCACCCATTTGAATCAAAAGACTACTGTTGTTACATGAAGAAAAAGACAGGATTTACTCTTGGCCAATTAACTACTACAATTTTTCATGCCTGCGCTAGATTGGCAGGTGAGCCATTATCACCGAGTCGCTTCAAGGCTCTTGGCTTATAGCTTTGTTTGCGGTTGGTATCAGCCAAACACACTATTGGAGTAAAGATATTGTCCAGACTCGCTGAATTTCGTGCAGCTGAAAAGGCCCTTCAAGAGCAGCTCAAGCAGCTGGAAACCCTGAAGAATGATGCCGGGCTCAAGAAAGAAATCGAATTCGAAGAAAAGCTCCAGGGGCTGATGAAAACCTACGGCAAGAGCCTGCGCGACATCATCGCCATTCTCGATCCGAACCCGGCAAAATCCGGTCTGCAACAGCCGACGCCTAAAACCCGCCGCGCTCGCGTGGTCAAGGTTTATCAGAATCCGCACACCGGTGAACTGATTGAAACCAAGGGTGGCAACCACCGCGGCCTGAAAGCCTGGAAGGAACAATACGGTGCAGCTACCGTTGATTCCTGGCTGCGTGGCTAAGCACTCACGGTGACAAAAAAAGCCCTGCCAATGCAGGGCTTTTTCATGGACGCCTTCTAAATGCAACGATTAGCGTCGATCAACTCGCTACTTGCTGAATAACTTTGTGCTTAATCCGTTTGGGTATCTAAAAATTTCAGAATGCGCTGAAACCGGCAGCCATTGAAATCATTAACTAAAGTTTCAAGCTGTTACGGGCCGCGTCTATTTCATCCTGACTTGCCTTATAAACCTCAGCCTGCCCCGCGTAGGAAAGAACATAGGCCTTATCGGCATCCACGGCGGCAACCAATGTTTGAGAGAGCACATGCCTTCCGTTCTGCGTGATCGTGCAGGTTGTTTCCAGCGCTGATAAGCGGCTCAAGGTCGTCGGATGAATCTTGTTGCAGACACTTTGATAACCGCCTTGAAAGAAGTCCTTCTGCACCGACTTGCGCATCTCCAGCAATACGCCCTGCAGATTCACCTGATGACCACTTTCCACCTGAGTCATGGTCAACTCCATCACCATCACCGGCGTGCCACCCTGATCGTTTTTCACCGCACGCTGGCGGGAAACGTGGGTGTTGGCGTCATCTTGCGGGACGGCTTCGACTTCCCAGCCGTTGGGCCAGGTCATGACTGGCGCGTCTGCGTGAGCGCTGTTAACACCTGAAAGCACGCCGATCAGGACGAACATAGATTTACAGAAACGAATCATTGCAATGAACACTCACGGATTGAACCGTAAAGTCTGAGCCTCGCCCGCCTGTCAGGCAATAGCCGACGCTTTGGGTTTGGTGATGTCAGAGCCCTTGCGTATCATTGTCGCCATTCGTTAGCCCCACTTATTTTCCGGAGGGCCCATGAGCCTGCACGAATTGAACACCTTCCCAGGCGTGACTGCCCAACCTGACACCGCCACCCAGAAGTTCGTCTTCAACCACACCATGCTGCGGGTCAAGGACATCACCAAGTCCCTGGATTTCTACACGCGCATTTTGGGTTTCTCGCTGGTGGAAAAACGTGACTTCCCGGAAGCCGAGTTCAGCCTGTACTTCCTGGCGCTGGTCGATAAAAACCAGATCCCGGCCGACGCTGCTGCCCGCACTGAATGGATGAAGTCGATCCCCGGCATCCTCGAACTGACCCACAACCACGGCACCGAGAACGACGCGGATTTCGCTTACCACAACGGCAACACCGACCCGCGTGGTTTTGGCCACATCTGCATCTCGGTGCCGGATATCGTCGCTGCGTGCGAGCGCTTCGAAGCGCTGGGCTGCGATTTCCAGAAGCGCCTGAATGATGGCCGCATGAAGAGCCTGGCCTTTATCAAAGACCCGGATGCGTACTGGGTTGAGATCATCCAACCTGCCCCACTTTAAGCCCCGCTGCAGATCCCCTGTGGGAGCGGGCTTGCTCGCGAATGCGGTGTGTCATTCAGCAGCGATATCGGCTGATGGTCCGCATTCGCGAGCAAGCCCGCTTCCACATTTGGAATGTGCACGACACAAAAAAACCCATGATCACTCATGGGTTTTTTGTGTTTTCAGCGTCGGGTTTTATGCCGGGGCCGAGGTCCGGATCAAGTGATCGAATGCGCTCAAGGAAGCCTTGGCGCCCTCGCCCACCGCAATCACGATCTGCTTGTACGGCACGGTGGTCACGTCACCGGCAGCGAACACGCCCGGCATTGAAGTCTCACCGCGAGCATCGACGATGATCTCACCGCGAGGCGACAACTCGATGGTGCCTTTGAGCCAATCGGTGTTTGGCAGCAAGCCGATCTGCACGAAGATCCCTTCCAGCTCGACGGTAAGCAATTCATCCGACTGACGATCCTTGTAGCGCAGGCCGTTGACCTTCTGACCGTCGCCCAACACTTCAGTGGTTTGCGCACTGGTGATCACGGTGACGTTCGGCAGGCTGTGCAACTTGCGCTGCAAGACCGCATCGGCGCGCAGCTGCACGTCGAACTCCAGCAGTGTTACATGGGACACGATACCCGCCAGGTCGATGGCCGCTTCGACGCCGGAGTTACCGCCGCCAATCACCGCTACGCGCTTGCCTTTGAACAGCGGACCGTCGCAGTGCGGGCAGTACGCCACGCCTTTGTTGCGGTATTGCTGCTCACCCGGGACGTTCATTTCACGCCACCGCGCACCGGTCGCCAGGATCACGGTCTTGGCTTGCAGGGTCGCGCCGCTGGCGAAGTGGACTTCGTGCAACTTGCCGTTCTTGCCCGGCACTAACTTGTCGGCGCGTTGCAGGTTCATGATGTCGACGTCGTACTGCTTGACGTGTTCTTCCAGTGCTACAGCCAGTTTCGGCCCTTCGGTTTCCTGCACGGAGATGAAGTTCTCGATGGCCATGGTGTCGAGCACCTGCCCACCAAAACGTTCAGCCGCCACACCGGTACGAATGCCTTTACGGGCAGCGTATATCGCGGCCGAAGCACCGGCCGGGCCACCGCCGACGACCAGTACGTCAAAGGCTTCTTTGGCGCTGATCTTCTCGGCTTGACGCTCGATCCCGCTGGTGTCGATCTTGGCAAGGATTTCTTCAAGGCCCATACGACCCTGACCGAAGTTCACGCCGTTCAGGTAAATGCTTGGCACGGCCATGATCTGACGGTCATTGACTTCGGCCTGGAACAGCGCGCCGTCAATGGCAACGTGGTGGATGTTCGGGTTAAGCACGGCCATCAGGTTCAATGCCTGGACCACGTCCGGGCAGTTCTGGCAGGACAGCGAGAAGTAAGTCTCGAAGCTGAACTCGCCTTTGAGCGAACGGATCTGTTCGATCACTTCAACGCTGGCCTTCGAAGGGTGACCGCCGACTTGCAGCAGGGCCAGCACCAGGGATGTGAATTCGTGGCCCATCGGGATGCCGGCGAAACGCAGGCTGATATCGGCACCCGGGCGGTTGATCGAGAACGATGGTTTACGTGCATCGTCACCGTTGTCGAGCAAGGTAATTTGGGTAGAAAGACTGGCAACGTTTTTCAGAAGAGCGAGCATTTCCTGGGATTTCGCACCGTCGTCGAGGGAAGCAATGATCTCGATCGGCTGGGTGACCCGTTCCAGGTATGACTTCAACTGGGCTTTAAGATTGGCGTCCAACATACGGGCGATTTCCATGCTTTTAATAGGGAGTGAATTCGAAAAAAAACGCCCGAGCGAATCTCGCCCGGGCGTTTTTGAGGGCGGTTGCAGCTTACTTAGGTGCGGAAACCCGCCCTGATGATGCGATCCACAGACTTAGATCTTGCCGACCAGGTCCAGGGACGGAGCCAGAGTGGCCTCGCCTTCTTTCCACTTGGCTGGGCAAACCTGGCCTGGGTGAGCAGCGACGTACTGAGCAGCCTTGATTTTGCGCAGCAGCTCGGAAGCGTCACGACCCACACCGCCGTCGTTCAGTTCGACGATTTTGATCTGGCCTTCAGGGTTGATCACGAAGGTGCCACGGTCAGCCAGACCTGCTTCTTCGATCAGCACGTCGAAGTTGCGGGAGATGGCGTGAGTCGGGTCGCCGATCATGGTGTACTGGATTTTGCTGATGGCTGGCGAAGTGTTGTGCCAGGCAGCATGAGCAAAGTGGGTATCGGTGGAAACGCTGTAGATCTCGACGCCCAGCTTCTGGAACGCGTCGTAGTTGTCAGCCAGGTCTTCCAGTTCGGTCGGGCAAACGAAGGTGAAGTCAGCTGGGTAGAAGAACACGACAGACCACTTGCCTTTCAGGTCAGCGTCCGACACTTTTACGAAGTCGCCATTTTTAAAGGCGTCAGCTTTGAACGGTTTAACTTGGCTGTTGATGATAGGCATCGATGACTCTCCGTCAGGGTTGAAAAGTTGGGTTGAGAAGTTGATGGCGTGAATCCTACCGACGCGATTGCCGGATGGCTCATTGGCAAAGCTCATGCTGCTCATTGGTTTTCGCTATTAGCCGAACGTATTAATAGAAGAAAACTTACTTAGCAGCGCCAATGGTTTTTTCCGCGAGCGGTGTCATCCCGAGAAACGGGCTGGCTTCAACATAGCGCATGGCGGACTTCAAATCCTTCCAGCCCACGTAACTCATCAACGACTTCAAGTCCCACCCGCTCTGATGAGCCCAAGTGGCAAAGCCGCGCCGCAAGGAGTGACTGGTGTAGTGCTCGGCCGGGATGCCGGCACGTTCAAGCGCCTGGCGCAGTAACGGGATCACGCTGTTGGCGTGCAACCCCTCCTCGCTCAGGTGGCCCCAACGGTCGATGCCCCGGAATACCGGTCCACGGACCAGCGCGGCTTCGGTGATCCAGTCGATGTACGCCTGCACCGGGCACAGGCGCTGCAACGCTGGCGTCTGGTAAGTCTTGCCGAGGTTTTCGCGGTCACTCTTGGTTCGCGGCAAATAGAGCGTGATGCCTGAGCCGGCAGCCGCTTGCACGTGCTCGATCTGTAACCGGCACAACTCATCGCTACGAAAGCCGCGCCAGAAGCCCAACAGAATCAGCGCCCTGTCGCGCCTGGCCCGCAAAAGGGCAGGTTGATCGTGCTCAGATTTTGCGGTTTGCGCTTCTTGCTCCAACCAGGCAACCACTTGCTCCAGATGCTGAAGCTGTAATGGCTCGGCCTGTTTTTCTTGAGCCGGGTGTAGCGCGCGAATGCCCTTGAAGACCTTGCGCACCACCGGCGCCTTGGTGGGGTCGGGAAATCCCTGACTGTTGTGCCATTGCGCCAGTGCTGACAAACGCAACTTCAAGGTATTGATCGACAGCACGCCCGCGTGAGCAACGAGGTAGCGCGCGACGCTGTCGCTGGTCGCTGGCAGGAAGCCGCCCCAACTGACTTCGAAATGCTCGATAGCCGCCCGGTAACTGCGACGGGTGTTGTCGCGGGTGGCGGCTTGCAGGTAACGATCCAGCTCAGTCATCGGCTCAACTCTCTAAAACGTACCGCTTTGGCGGGTGAAAACACGCCACAGGACTTATCACACGGGGTAATACCAGTATATCCCGCATGAATACCTATCGTATTTAAAGTTTTCCGTTTGCGTGGTACATTGTGTACTTTAGTGGCACGTACCACAGTACGAAATCGTAGGAGAACTCATGGCTCGTGGCGGTGTAAATAAAGCAGTGGTCCAGGCAGCACGCTTGGCAATTTTGGCTCGCGGCGAAAACCCAAGCATCGATGCGGTACGGATCGAAATGGGCAACACGGGCTCGAAAACTACGATTCATCGCTATTTGAAGGAGCTGGATGACGGCGCCGAGCGCGCCGAAGTACCGGCGGAACCCATCGATGATGAGCTGGCGGGACTGGTCTCACGACTAGCACAAAGACTCAAGGAACAGGCTCAGGAGCCCATCGATCAGGCCCGCGAGCAGTTCGATCAGCAAAAAAAACAGCTGGATACGCAGTTGCATGAAGCCCGACAAGCCAACACGCAATTGCAGCAGCAGTACGAGATTCAATGCCTGGCACTGACTCAAGAGTCCGAGGCCCTGCAAGAAACCCGCGCCATGCTGCAGACCGAACAAACCCGCAACGCCGGACTGAACCAGGCGCTGGCCGATTTCGAATTACGCTTGCAAGACAAGGATGAGCAGATCCGCTCATTGGAAGAAAAGCACCTGCACGCTCGCGATGCCCTGGAACATTATCGCAACGCCGTCAAAGAACAGCGCGAGCAGGAGCAACGTCGCCACGAAAGCCAGGTGCAGCAGATTCAGATGGAGTTGCGCCAGGCCCAGCAAAGCGCATCGGTGCGCCAGGATGAGATCACGCAACTGCACCGCGACAACGAGCGTTTGCTGACGGAGAACCGTGGCACCCTGAGAGAGTTGAGCCTACTGCAGGATCAACTCAAGCAAACCAACGCTCGACAGGATCAGCTACTGGAACAGGTGAACCGTATCGACAGCGAACGCACCCTCCTCCAGGAACGCTTGCGCGCTGCCCTGCTGGAAAGCCAGTCGTTGAAACAGAGCGTCGATGAGCAGTCGCAGATAAACAAAGCGCTGGAAATTGAGTTGCTCAAGACTCAGGCGAGCCTCGATGAGAGCGTGCGCCTGGCGGCCGTCATTGCGACAGCGCCAGACGCCTCAGAGCCCCAAAAGGACGATTAACCTGCGACCGGCGTACGCATGGTGACGAACTCTTCGGCGGCAGTCGGGTGCACGCCGATGGTCTCATCGAAATCGCGCTTGGTGGCACCCGCTTTCAAGGCGATCGCCAAGCCCTGCACAATTTCCCCAGCCTCCGGACCGACCATGTGGCAGCCCAGAACCTTGTCGGTCTTGGCGTCCACCACCAGTTTCATCAGGGTGCGCTCCTGGCATTCGGTCAGGGCCAGCTTCATGGGCCGGAAGCGGCTTTCGAAGATCACCACATCGTGACCGGCCTCCCGGGCCTCTTCCTCGGTGAAACCGACCGTGCCGATGTTCGGCAAGCTGAATACCGCGGTCGGGATCATCTTGTAATCGACCGGGCGATACTGCTCAGGCTTGAACAAACGTCGCGCCACGGCCATGCCTTCCGCCAACGCCACCGGCGTCAGCTGAACCCGACCGATCACATCGCCAAGCGCCAGGATCGACGGCTCAGCAGTCTGATACTGCTCGTCGACCTCGACGAAACCTTTCTTGTCGAGTTTGACGCCGGTGTTTTCCAGCCCAAGATTGTCGAGCATCGGACGTCGACCGGTGGCGTAGAACACACAATCCGCTTCAAGCTCACGGCCGTCCTTGAGGGTCACCTTCAGGCTGCCATCGGCCTGCTTGTCGATACGCTCGATGTCGGCGTTGAATTGCAGGTCCATGCCGCGCCTGGTCAGTTCTTCCTGCAAGTGTTTGCGCACCGCACCGTCGAAGCCGCGCAGGAACAGCTCACCGCGATACAGCAACGTGGTCTCGGCACCCAGACCGTGGAAGATCCCGGCGAATTCGACGGCGATGTAACCACCGCCTACCACCAGAACGCGCTTGGGCAGCTCTTTGAGGAAGAACGCCTGATTGGAACTGATTGCATGCTCATGCCCCGGAATTTCCGGAATCTGTGGCCATCCACCGGTAGCAATCAGGATGTTTTTGGCGGTGTAACGCTCGCCATTGATCTCGACCTGATGCGGATCAACGATTTTGGCGTGGCCTTCATGCAAGGTCACGCCACTATTAACCAGCAGGTTGCGATAGATACCGTTCAGGCGATTAATCTCGCGATCCTTGTTGGCGATCAGCGTTGCCCAATCGAACTTCGCTTCGCCCGGCGTCCAGCCAAAACCTTGCGACTGCTCGAAGTCTTCGGCGAAGTGTGCGCCGTAGACCAGCAGCTTCTTCGGCACACAGCCGACATTCACACAAGTGCCACCCAGGTAGCGGCTCTCGGCCACCGCCACTTTCGCGCCAAAACCGGCAGCAAAACGCGCAGCCCGCACACCGCCGGAACCGGCGCCAATCACATAAAGGTCAAAATCGTAGGCCATTTTCAATCTCCTCGGCAGTCCACAAGCATACCCGCAGACGTCCGCTGGGCAAGCGCTGCAATCGATATGGGGACGGAAAATGAAAAAGCCACCCGAAGGTGGCTTTTCAATACAAGTGGGTCAGAGGCTATTAGTAAGCCTTGCCAGTCTTGTAGAAGTTCTCGAAGCAGAAGTTGGTGGCTTCGATGTAGCCTTCAGCGCCACCGCAGTCAAAACGCTTGCCCTTGAACTTGTAGGCAATCACGCAACCGTTTTTCGCCTGCTTCATCAGGGCGTCGGTGATTTGAATCTCGCCGCCTTTGCCTGGCTCGGTTTGTTTGATCAGCTCGAAAATATCCGGCGTCAGGATGTAACGACCGATGATCGCCAGGTTGGACGGTGCGTCTTCCGGGGCTGGTTTTTCGACCATGTTGCGAACGCGGTACAAATCATCAGCGATCAGCTCGCCGGAGATCACGCCGTACTTGTTGGTTTCCTGCGGATCCACTTCCTGGATCGCTACGATGGTGCAGCGATACTGCTCGTACAGCTTGACCATTTGGGTCAGGACGCCGTCGCCTTCGAGGTTGACGCACAAGTCGTCCGCCAGCACTACCGCGAACGGTTCGTCGCCGATCAGCGGGCGGCCAGTCAGAATGGCGTGGCCCAGGCCTTTCATTTCGGTCTGGCGAGTGTAGGAGAACGAGCACTCGTCCAACAGTTTACGGATGCCGACCAGGTATTTTTCCTTGTCGGTGCCCTTGATCTGGTTTTCCAGCTCGTAGCTGATGTCGAAGTGGTCTTCCAGAGCCCGTTTGCCGCGACCGGTAACGATGGAAATTTCGGTCAACCCAGCGTCCAGTGCTTCTTCGACGCCGTACTGGATCAGTGGCTTGTTTACCACCGGCAGCATTTCTTTGGGCATGGCTTTAGTCGCTGGCAGGAAGCGAGTACCGTAACCGGCTGCTGGGAACAAGCATTTCTTGATCATAAAAGTCCTTGATAGGGCTGTGTGTACGAGTTTCGGCGCAGTCTAATCAGGCGGCGTGCACCTTACAATGCCCCGCACTGGCTAACCGATGCCATCATAGAGAAATATTCTCGCGGATAGTTCCCGAGATAGCTCCGCAGCCTTTATAGATAGCACAGACCATCAGATCTGCACGGCCGCGAATCGCATAACCCTACACCATCAGCACCGGTTGAGTGCATTTGGCGCTATCATTGCGCGATTGAACCAGCCAACGAGGCAGATAGATGTCGGAAGCAAAAAGTGTCAACGGGTTCCTGATCAATCAGGCGAAAGACGGCCAGTGGTGGGTAGACAGTGCCAGCGGCGAGAATATTGCCGGGCCTTTCCCGACTGAGGCGTTGGCGATCGAAGTGGCATCCGTATTGGAGCTCGAACACCCAGCCCCGAAGCGTCGCGGCAAGGACAAGTCCTGAGAAGCACCCGACTGGACCCAAGCCCTGCTCGCGCAGGGCTTTTTTGTGATTGCCTGCAACCAAGTGGCCATTCGCTATAACCTTTTGATGCCAGCGCTGTCACAGGCTCAGCCCCTTCATCCTGACGACGACAACGACATGAATAAATTTTTGCCACTGATCGCGGCACTGGCCCTGAGCGGCTGCGCCACTTCCGAAACGACCTACCTGAACAACGGCGAGCAAGGCCTGGCGATCGACTGCTCCGGGGAAGCCAATTCCTGGGCGACCTGCTACGAAAAAGCCGATGCCTCTTGCGCCGGCACCGGCTATCGGATCGTCGGTACCGACGGAACACCTTCGACCAAGGAAAGCGACAAGACGCTGGGTGTCGACGTCGGCAACTACAAGAACCGCAGCGTCGTGGTGGTCTGCAAGTAAGGCGCCCTGCCCTACATGTGAATTTCGGCGAACTTGATCCCGAGACCGCGCACCGTCTCGATCAAATCGTCGAGGCTACTGAAGGATTCGACTTCATCGTTTTCATCCACCAGAAAATAACTGCGCCCGGCGCTTTTTTTGAAAAACACGATCCATTCTCCCGAACTCGCCGGATTCTGAATCACGTGGGTGGCAGAGATGTGACCCTCTGCATGGCGCTCCCGTACCTGCTCTCGCTTCATGCTCGACTCCAGAAATGACAATGCCGCCAAAGCGTTGCTTTGGCGGCATCGGTGCTGACGGGCGACAGTCTATCAGCCGGAAATGCACGCGGTAGCGGCATTACGTACATCCATGGGGCGCAACGGCACGTTGGAGATGCGCTCATGCAACTTGATGCTGCTGCCGCCGGAGCGGTCTTCGATATCAAATACGGCGGCCGGGCCCGAGGAGAACTTCTGCGGCACGATGACTCGCATACCGTCCTTATGCGGTTCGACTTGCAGGGCTCCCCGGCTGCTGGCCAGTTTCTCGGTCAGGCATTGAGCGTACTCATGAGGCTTCTTGCCTGAAATCACGTTCATGGTGGGTAGCGTCTCATTGATCTCCGAGACACTCGCACAGCCACTCATCGCTATCGCCATAGGCAGGACCAGCACACCCCACTTCATACAACACCTCCGATAAAGACACTCCGACAGTACAAATGCTGTTTTTCTCCGAGGCTTGCTGCGTTTATCGCTCATAGAATTCCGTATAACTGTTTTTAATTGTCAAAGCGGACCCCGACGACCGGATAATAACCCGTTCGGGCTGATAAACTGCGCCAATCGCCCATGCTATCGTTTTGATTTTGTAGAAAAAGCCCTTCTGGAGGCGCCTCATGAAATTTATCCACCAGCGCGAGCACCTCAACGAAGACGACATCGTCGTCATTCAATGCTCCCAAACATGCAATATCCGCTTGATGAACGACGCCAATTTCCGCAGCTTCAAGAATGGCGGCCGCCACACTTACCATGGCGGTGCATTCGACACCTTCCCGGCCCGGATTACTGCACCGAGTACCGGTTTCTGGAACATCACCATCGACACGGTCAACCGCCGGCCGATCAGCGTAACTCACAAACCGACCCTGACTCACACCATCAAGATCATCCGCCGCTCCAGCACGAAACTGAGCTGAGTGACACCCAAACACGAAGACAAGCAGGTATGACCGTGGCCCAAACGACCAAGTACGTCATCAAATACAAACTCAATGGTGAGCGTCGCTTCGAATTTGCCCAGCTTGAAAACGGCACGGAAGAAGAAGCCAAGGCCGCGCTGGATGCTCTTCATGGTTCGAGCGAAGACGTCATCAGCGAAATATGCGTCAGCAAAGCGCTGTAAAGGGACCCGGAGCGACAACATGGACGTCTGCTCCCGCCTCTGGAATTCAACCGCAAGCGCCGGAGTGTTAACGAAGTCCCCGCTCCCTAGACTGGCCACCTCAACCTTTGGTTAAGGAGTCAGAACATGTCTACTACCTCGATTCGCTTCATCAGCGGCACTTCCAGCCTTGGCGTCTTGCTGCTCGCATTCAGCGCCGAGGGGTTGTGTGCGCTGCTGCTCGGCGATGACCAGGCCACGCTGGAACGCGATCTTTCGCAACGCCTCCCCGGCCAACAAGCACCGCAGCGTGATGAAAGCTTGATGCCTGCGCTGGAGCAAACCTTGCGCCACCTCGAAGACCCGCGTAGCACCCTTGATTTGCCGCTGGATCTGACAGGCAGCGTATTTCAACGACGAGTCTGGGATGCCCTGCGGCAAATACCGGTGGGTGAAACCGCCAGCTATCTGGATATCGCGCGACAACTGGGTCAACCCACGGCTTTTCGGGCGGTGGCCAATGCCTGCGGAGCAAACCCGCTGGCGGTTATCGTGCCGTGCCATCGAGTGCTGCGTCAGGATGGCAGCCTCGGCGGCTACCGTTGGGGGCTGGAGCGCAAACGGCAACTGCTGGATCGTGAGGCGCAGCGATGAGCGAGCACTCTCTCGATGGACTGGACTGGGTCATGCTCGAGCAGCAACTCGATCAGGATGGCTGCGCGATCATCCGGTCGCTGTTTAGCCACGAGACGTGCGATGAAATCAGCGCTCTGTATGCCAGTGCCGAACCGTTTCGCTCGCAAGTGATCATGGCTCGTCACGGCTTTGGCCGTGGCGAGTACAAATACTTCAAATACCCGTTGCCGGATGTCGTCGCCCGTTTGCGCAGTGCGCTCTACCCTCGCCTGGTGCCGATAGCCAATCGCTGGTACGAGCTCATGGACCTGCCGACGCGTTTCCCTGAAACCCATGAAGCGTTCCTCGAACGCTGCCATGCCGCCGGTCAGGAACGCCCGACGCCGTTGTTGCTGCAATATGGACCGCAGGACTACAACTGCTTGCATCAGGATCTGTACGGCGAACACGTCTTCCCACTGCAAGTGGCGATTCTGCTGTCAGAGCCCGACGACGATTTCACCGGTGGCGAGTTCGTACTGACGGAACAGCGCCCTCGAATGCAATCGCGACCCCAGGTCATTGGCCTGAAGAAAGGCGACGGGCTGATCTTTGCCGTCAACCAACGACCAGTCAAAGGCGTTCGTGGCTATTACCGAGTCACCCTGCGCCACGGCGTGAGTCGCCTGCACAGCGGAAAACGGCATACCCTTGGAATCATCTTTCACGATGCGTTATGACCCCATGAACCCAATCACCTTCGACTTGTTTGCCGACGCGGAACCCGAGCAGCAAACCAGGCTCGATCGGATCGGCGAACAGTCCTGCGTCCTCAGAGGCTTTGCCCTGCCCTGGCTGGATCAGTTGCTGCCCGCACTGGACGCAGTTCTGGCGGCGGCACCGTTTCGGCAGATGATCACGCCCGGGGGCTTTACCATGTCGGTCGCCTTGAGCAGTTGCGGGGCGCTGGGCTGGACCACCGACCGCAGCGGCTATCGCTATACCCGCCATGATCCGCTGACCGGAGAACCCTGGCCAAAAATGCCCGAGGTGTTTCTCGAGTTGGCACAAGCGGCGGCGCGGGAAGCGGGGTTTGCGGACTTCATGCCTGATTCCTGCCTGATCAACCGTTATGTTCCCGGAGCCAAGATGTCGTTGCACCAGGACAAAGACGAAGTTTCCTACGCCGCGCCCATTGTTTCAGTGTCCCTGGGATTGCCGGCAATGTTCCTGTTCGGCGGTTTCGAACGCAGCGATAAAAGCCAACGAGTGCCGCTGTTGCATGGCGACATCGTGGTCTGGGGTGGCGTGGATCGCTTGCGGTATCACGGCGTCTTGCCGATCAAGGACGGCCAACACCCGCGACTGGGCGAACAACGGATCAACTTCACCTTTCGTACCGCCGGATGAAGCCTTCGAATTCGACCGCAAGACCCGGGGTGCAGCGACCCCGTCGGCTGGTTAATCTGCATGAAACGGATCAACGGACATGAAGCCATGACAAGCCATTCGACAACGATCACCACCGAGAACGACCCTCGCTGGGCCGCCGTCGTCGCGCGTGATCCCCGGGCAGACGGACAGTTTGTGTATGCGGTGAAAACCACCGGCATTTACTGCCGTCCCAGCAGCCTGGCGCGTTTGCCGAAACCGCAGAATGTCGAGTTCTTCGACACTGCCGAACAGGCCCAGGCGGCGGGTTATCGCCCCAGTAAACGCGCCGCGAAAGATCAAAGCGACGTCGCCGCACAACATGCCGCGACGGTGGCCGCCGCTTGCCGCCAGATCGAAACCGCGGAGAATCTGCCTGTTCTGAGCGAGCTGGCTTCTGCTGCGGGCCTGAGTAGCTTTCACTTCCATCGGGTGTTCAAAGCGGTGACCGGTCTGACGCCCAAGGGCTACGCCGCGGCCCATCGTTCACGCAGGGTTCGTGAGCGTCTCGCGGACGGAGACTCGGTGACCGACGCGCTGTATGACGCCGGTTTCAACTCCAACAGTCGTTTCTATGAAGCAGCCGATCAGCTATTGGGCATGAAACCCGGTGATTACCGCGCGGCCGGTCAGAACAACGACATTCGTTTTGCCGTCGGCCAGTGTTCCCTGGGGGCGATTCTGGTGGCGCAGAGTGAACGGGGTGTTTGCGCGATCTTGCTAGGCGATGACCCGCACCAACTGGTCTGCGATCTGCAGGACAAGTTTCGGCGTGCGAATCTGATTGGCGCCGATCACACGTTCGAGCAACTGATCGCCAAGGTTGTAGGTTTTATTGAAGCGCCGGCCCTGGGCCTGGACTTGCCGCTGGATGTTCGTGGCACCGCTTTTCAAGAACGGGTCTGGCAAGCCCTGCGGGAGATTCCCGTCGGTCGCACCGCCAGCTACGCCGATATCGCTCAGCGAATCGGCGCGCCAAAAGCGATGCGCGCCGTGGCTCAAGCCTGCGGCGCGAACAACCTGGCGGTGGCGATTCCGTGCCACCGCGTGGTGCGCAGCGACGGCAACCTTTCAGGCTATCGCTGGGGTGTGGAGCGCAAGCGTCAGTTGCTTGAGCGCGAAAACCCGTCTGAGTCCTGAATGCCGATATAGACCGACACTGAATCCAGGCTGGTATAAACCTCGAAGTCTGTGGCGAACGTGCGGCAAACCTGCGGGTTGTCCTTAAAGTAGGCCCAGATCAGGCCCCACGCCTGAATGACGCTGTCTGGCATCGCCCCTTTGGCGCTGAACACCAGGTATTCGCCTCCCTCCACCTGAACCTGCGGAAAGTCCTCGGAGGGCGCGGTGACCGCCACCCCCGCGGTCACATCGAAGTGGCCCGAAGCGTCGGACTCATAGTTGGAATAGACGCCGTACACAAAGGAATCCGGCTGCTTGTGGGCGATCTTGTCGAAGATTCCCTCAACGAAAAATTGTTCCCACATCGGGCCGATGCGCGCCGTGTCTGGTTGCTGCTCTGCGGCATTGCAGGTGCGCACTTGCAGGCCCGAGACGCTAAAGGGCCGCACTTCACGCTGTTTTACATCCATGGTCGATAGTCCTTGTCTCTGTCGTTTGTCTGTTTGATTGGCGGTGAGACAGTCAACGATTGACGTCGACCACCACCCGACCACGCAATTGGCCGGCGAGTAATCGCGGTGCAGCCTCGATCACTTCGCTCAAGCCGATTTCGTGGCTGATCAGCGGCAACAAGGTGAAGTCGAGATCCTTGGCCAGACGATTCCAGGCCAGTATCCGCTTGGCTTTGGGCTGAGTCACGCTGTTGATCCCGGCCAGGGTCACGCCGCGCAAAATGAACGGGGCGACTGAAGCCGGGAAGTCCATGCCTTGCGCCAGGCCACACGCGGCGACAGTGCCGTCGGCCTTGGTGCTGGCACAGGCGTTGGCCAATGTGTGGCTGCCGACCGAGTCGATGACCGCCGCCCAACGCTCCTTGGCCAAGGGTTTGCCCGGCTCGGACAGCGTGGCGCGGTCGATGATTTCGCTGGCGCCTAATTGCTTGAGGTAATCGTGCTCGGAGGTGCGGCCGGTAGACGCGACCACCCGATAGCCGAGCTTGCTCAGCAGTGCGATGGCGAAACTGCCTACACCGCCATTGGCGCCGGTGACCAACACGTCTCCCTGCTCGGGCGTCACGCCATTATGTTCCAGCGCCAGGATGCTCAGCATCGCCGTGTAACCGGCCGTGCCGATAGCCATCGCTTGCGCCGCGGTGAACGCCTTGGGCAGCGGAATCAGCCAGTCGCCGTTCAAGCGAGCCTTCTGCGCGAGTCCGCCCCAATGCCCTTCGCCAACACCCCAGCCGTTGAGTACGACTTGATCGCCGACCTTGTAGTCCGGATGCCCGCTGACTTCGACAGTACCTGCCAGATCGATCCCCGGCACCATCGGGAACTTTCGCACCACCGGGCTGCTGCCGGTGATCGCCAGACCATCCTTGAAGTTCAGCGTGCTGTACGCAACACGCACTGTCACATCGCCCTCGGGCAGTTGATCGTCATTGATCTCTTGCAGTGTGGCCCGGTAACCGCTGTCGTCTTTGTCGATCAAAATGCCTTGGAACATTGCTGCCTCCAGATGGAATCACTCAGTTGTCGTGCAGTTGAAATAACACACAGCAACATTTCACCGTACTCGACTTTAAGCCAAGAGTGGCACACGAACTGAAAACTCGACTGGCCTTATGTCAGTCATTGCTGATACAAAAACGGTCCTACCGTCCCTGCCCTGTTATGACGTCGGAGAACCCTTCAAATGAGCAAATGGCCAGACACCCGCATTCTTGACCTGCTTGGCATTGAGCTGCCGATCATCCAGGCGCCCATGGCCGGCGCGACCCATTCGGCCATGGTTATCGCAGCCAGTAATGCCGGCGGACTGGGCTCAATGCCGGCAGCCATGTTGAGCATCGATCAGTTGCGCGAGGAGCTGAAAACGATTCGTCAACACACTCAGCGTCCGATTAACGTCAACTACTTCTGCCATCAGACTCCCGCCGCCGATGAGCAACGCGCTCGAGACTGGAAGAATCTGCTGGAACCCTACTACCGGGAACTTGGCGTGGACTTCGACGCGCCGACGCCAGTGTCCAATCGAGCGCCGTTCGATAGCGCAGCCTGCGAAGTGATCGAAGAGTTTCGCCCCGAAGTCGTGAGTTATCACTTCGGACTGCCGGAAAAGTCCCTGCTGGATCGCGTGAAAGCCACTGGAGCGAAAGTACTTTCCTCGGCCACCACCGTCGAAGAGGCGATCTGGCTGGAGCAGCAGGGTTGTGACGCAATCATCGCCATGGGGTACGAAGCCGGTGGCCATCGGGGCATGTTTCTCAGTGATGATCTGAGCAGCCAGGTGGGCCTCTTTGCGCTGGTGCCGCAGATCGTCGATGCCGTGAAAGTGCCGGTGATTGCTGCCGGCGGGATTGCCGATGCACGAGGCGTCGCGGCGGCTTTCCTGTTAGGGGCTTCGGCGGTGCAAGTGGGCACGGCGTACTTGTTCACGCCAGAGGCCAAGGTCAGCGCGTCTCATCACAAGGCGTTGCGCACGGCCAAGGAAAGTGAAACTGCCGTCACTAACATTTTCACCGGACGCCCGGCGCGCGGAATTCTCAATCGGGTGATGCGCGAACTTGGGCCGATGAGCGCAAAAGCCCCGGCCTTCCCGCTGGCGGGTGGTGCGCTGATGCCGTTGCGGGCCAAGGGGGAAGCGGATTTCAGCAATCTCTGGGCGGGTCAGGCATTCACGCTGGGCGTTGAAATGACCACGGCTGAACTGACCCGGCGCCTGGCTGAGGAAGGATTGGCCAAGTTGTTGGGTCGGTAATGCACTCACCTGTAGCAGCTGCCGAAGGCTGCGTTCGGCCCGGTCCGCGCTCGGGCGAAGCAGTCGTAAATTCAGCTGCCACGATTAACCTGAAAGACCGCGGTATCTGGTTTCACGACCGCTTCGCAGTCGAACGCAGCCTTCGGCAGCTGCTACAGGGTTATGCGTGGCCTCAATAACGCGCATCCGACACATTCCGTTTGTAGGCATTTCGCTATATATTCCGCTATATAGCGTTTCACCCCCTCGTTGCACTTGCCTATAACGGAGCCGTTTCATGACCATTCGTGCCTCACGTTTTGCCCCCACCTGCCTGGCAACCCTGCTTGCAGTGTTCGCTTTCGGGTCCGCCCAGGCGGACGAAGTCCAGGTCGCCGTCGCCGCCAACTTCACTGCACCGATTCAGGCGATCGCCGCTGATTTCGAAAAAGATACCGGGCATAAACTGGTCACCTCCTATGGTGCCACCGGCCAGTTCTATACCCAGATCAAGAACGGCGCACCGTTCGAAGTGTTTCTCTCGGCGGACGACACCACCCCGCAAAAACTCGAAACCGAAGGCGACACGGTCAAGGGCTCGCGCTTCACCTACGCCATCGGCACCCTGGCGTTGTGGTCGGCCAAGGAAGGTTACGTCGATGCCAAGGGCAAAGTGTTGAGCGACAACCAGTATCAGCATCTGTCCATTGCCAACCCGAAAGCGGCGCCTTACGGTCTGGCCGCTACTCAGGTGCTGGCCAAGCTGGGCCTGACCGACAAGGTCAAAACCAAGATCGTTGAAGGCCAGAACATCACCCAGGCATACCAATTCGTCTCCACCGGCAATGCCGAACTGGGTTTTGTGGCCTTGTCGCAGATCTACAAAGACGGCAAAGTCACCGGCGGCTCGGCCTGGATCGTTCCAGCCGACATGCACGACCCGATCAAACAAGACGCGGTGATCCTCAACAAAGGCAAGGACAACCCGGCTGCCAAGGCGCTGGTTGACTACCTCAAAGGTCCGAAAGCCGCCGCAGTCATCAAATCCTACGGTTACCAACTCTAAATGACGCTATCGAGTGCCGACTTTTCCGCCATCTGGCTGACCCTGAAACTGGCGTCGCTGACGACGGTTATCCTGCTGGTCATCGGCACTCCGATTGCGTTATGGCTGTCGCGCACCCGCTCGTGGTTGCGCGGCCCGGTCGGGGCGATCGTCGCCCTGCCCCTGGTGCTGCCGCCGACGGTGATTGGCTTTTACCTGTTGCTGGCGCTCGGCCCTAACGGGTTTGTCGGCCACTTCACCCAATCACTGGGGCTCGGCACCCTCACTTTCAGTTTTGCAGGGTTAGTGATCGGCTCGGTGCTCTACTCGATGCCGTTCGTGGTCCAACCGCTGCAAAATGCTTTTTCCGCCATTGGCACTCGCCCATTGGAAGTGGCCGCGACCTTACGCGCCAATCCCTGGGACACATTTTTCAGCGTGATCCTGCCGCTGGCCCGCCCCGGTTTCATCACCGCTGCCATTCTCGGTTTCGCCCACACCGTCGGTGAGTTCGGCGTGGTGCTGATGATCGGCGGCAACATTCCCGACAAGACCCGCGTGGTCTCGGTGCAGATCTACGATCACGTCGAAGCCATGGAATACGCCCAGGCCCATTGGCTGGCCGGAGCGATGCTGGTGTTCTCCTTTATTGTGTTGCTGGCGCTTTACTCCAGCCGTAAAACCAAAGCGGGCTGGAGCTGATCGATGATCCATACGCGTCTGAAACTGAGGTATTCAGGGTTCGCCCTGGAAGTTGATCTGCAATTACCCGGCCGCGGCGTCACTGCCCTTTACGGTCATTCCGGTTCGGGCAAGACCACCTGTCTGCGTTGCATCGCCGGCCTGGAGAAGGCCGAGCAGGGTTTCATCCAGGTCAACGATGAAGTCTGGCAGGACAGCGACAAGAAGATTTTCGTACCGCCACATAAACGGGCATTGGGTTACGTCTTCCAGGAAGCCAGCCTGTTTCCCCATCTGTCGGTGCTGGCCAATCTGGAGTTCGGCCTCAAGCGCATTCCTCGCCCACAGCGACGGGTCGACATGGCACACGCGACCGAACTGCTCGGGATCGGCCATTTGCTGGATCGCCATCCGCAGCACCTTTCCGGTGGTGAACGGCAGCGGGTCGGCATCGCGCGCGCCCTGCTCACCAGCCCGAAACTGTTGTTGATGGACGAGCCGCTGGCGGCATTGGACAGCCAACGCAAAAACGAAATCCTGCCTTACCTGCAACGACTGCATGATGAGCTGGACATCCCGGTGCTGTACGTCAGCCACTCACAGGATGAAGTCGCGCGGTTGGCCGACCACATCGTCTTGCTGAGTGAAGGCAAAGCGCTGGCCAGCGGGGCTATTGGCGAAACGCTGGCCCGTCTCGACCTGCCCCTGGCGCTGGGCGACGACGCTGGCGTGGTGATCGAGGGGCACGTCAGTGCCCATGACGCCGACTACCAGTTGCTAACCCTGCAACTGCCCGACACGACCCTGAATATTCGGGTGGCTCACTCACCGATGACCCTGGGTCAGGCGCTGCGCTGCAAGGTTCAGGCACGGGATGTCAGCCTGAGCCTGCAAAGTGTCGAGCAAAGCAGCATCCTCAATCGCCTGCCGGTCACCGTGATCAGTGAAATGGGCGCGGACAACGCCGCCCACGTGCTGATCCGTCTGGACGCTGGCGGCACACCGCTGCTGGCGCGGATCACCCGCTACTCCCGAGACCAATTGGGCGTGCACCCCGGCCAGCAACTCTGGGCACAGATCAAGGCAGTAGCGGTTCTGGCATAAATCCGCTGGCACGACTGCAACGGCGTGCGGTCAATGGCTGTAACGGCCCCTGATCCGTCGCCAAGGACTACCGCCATGCCCGATATCGCGCTGCCCGATGCGCTGCCATCAGACCTGCATTACGTCGATGACACCCAGCCCGGCATCGCCCGCAAGAAACTGCGCGGCAAGTTCTGCTATTACGACCTTGCGGGTCAGCTCATCACCGATCAAGACGAGATCAAACGCATCAATGCCCTCGCCGTGCCCCCGGCCTACACCGATGTATGGATCTGTGCCGACCCGCGCGGCCATCTGCAAGCCACCGGCCGTGACGCCCGAGGTCGCAAGCAATACCGTTATCACCCACGCTGGCGAGAAGTGCGTGATGCCGACAAATACTCACGCTTACGGGACTTCGGGTTGGCGCTGCCGAAACTGCGCAAACAGCTTGAAGCACTGCTGGCAGCTCCCGGCTTCAGTCGCGACAAGGTCATGGCCACGGTCATCACCTTGCTCGACGCGACGCTGATCCGGGTCGGCAACACCCAGTATGCTCGGGACAACCGATCCTACGGCCTGACCACCCTGCGCAACCGTCACGTCGAGGTCAACGGCAACGCGATCCTGTTCCAGTTCCGTGGCAAGAGCGGTGTCGAGCACCAGATCACCGTGAAAGACCGACGCCTGGCGCGGATTATCAAACGCTGCCTGGAAATTCCCGGGCAGAACCTGTTTCAGTACCTGGATGAAAACGGTGAACGACACACCGTCAGTTCCTCCGATGTCAACGCCTACCTGCAAACCCTCACCGGCGCCGACTTCACAGCCAAGGACTACCGAACCTGGGCCGGCAGCGCATTGGCGTTGGCGGTTTTGCGCGAACTGCAGTGGGAGCCCGAGTCGGATGCCAAGCGGCATGTGGTGGAGATGGTCAAGAACGTTGCCAAACAACTGGGCAACACCCCGGCAGTCTGCCGCAAGTGCTACATCCACCCGGCGGTGCTCGATGGTTTTCTTTTGGGTGCGTTGGCTGAGCTGCCCAGACCACGAGCGCGCAAAGGGCTCAGGGCAGAGGAAGTCGGGCTGGCGGTGTTTTTGGAGATGCGGGGCAATGGCTGAGGCGACGAACTGACCTGTCTATTTTTTTGCATGATCGCCAATGGCTTCTATAGTTGATGTGAACCTGAATTAGCTGCGGTGAGCCATGGAAGACATTTTCGTTGTGAAGCGATGCAACAAGATCATCATCCATGGTCGCCGGGCCGGAGAACCCGATCATCCACCACCCGACGCCGCCGTCTGGTATCGCATCGCCGATACTCGAACCCGCGGCTTCATCGGTGACGGTTTCGATCGTGAAGAAGACGCCCTGCGTGAATGCTGGCAGCTTAATGCCAGGTCGCAAGTGACGGCCCGACAAGGCTGAGGTCACCTGCCATTTAGGGGTCTATACTGAAAAAGCTGAAGGAATAGCGACCCCATCGGCAGAAAGCTCGCTCCCCGCGGGCTTTTTGCTGCCAAATACAGGTTTCTTGAACGGAGGTGTTTGCCATGTCCGAAAAAGAGTCCATCACCACTTTGCTCACCCTGCTCGACTCCCGTCAGGCTCGCCTGGCAGCGGCGTGCAAGGAAATCGCCGACTGGGTCGATCATCAAGGCGGGCACCCGACGGCCCTTAGAATTCGTGATCGTCTGAACGACATCGAGAAGGACGCGCCACTGATTCGCAATACGCTGTCTTCGCTCAAACCTGTCGACCCGCCCCTGCCGCGGTTCAGATGATTCGATCTGGGCATCCTCAAGGACACGGCCTGATTCAGGACGCATGAACGGCGACCTTATCGTCACCGGGTGCGTCCTTGCCTGAGCGCTTCCTGCTACATCCCCAAACCAGCCTGGCGCTGGGCTTTTTTTTGGCTGCGCAGTCTGTTTCACACTGTATTCACAACTCACGCCCTACAGTGGACCCGACTCCTTTGAAGAATCCCCCTGGCCCGCCCGCATGCGGGCCTTTTTTTTGCCCATTAATCAGGCAACGAACGTCGCCGTACGCTGGAGGTCAAACCATTACACGCAACGAAGGAGACGTCTGATGGTTACTCACTTTAAAGTCGGCGGGCATCTGGCCTGCGGCCATAAAGGCAGCAAGCTCGTTTCAACCAGTGAACTGACCCGGGTGAAATGCAGAAGCTGCCGCAACACCGACGCGTTCAAGGATGCGCGCAAAGACCAACGCAACGCTGCACGCCGCGCCGCACGCAAAGCCAAAGTTACGCATACAGCCAATGACTGGCGCGCGGCTTGGGTCGAACGGCTCACCGCCATGGAAGGACTGCAACGATTGCCTCGTGGTTTCACCGGTCAGCCTTTCGTTTAGCTGACAGCATCGGCGGCTGAATCGAATTCACTCGATCCGGCCGCTGGCGCCATGATTTCCAGCAACGACATGCGCTTTTTCCGAAGCCGCTGATGAAATCGCCCGTGCGACAAAACGCGAAATCCGTTTCGCCGCAGTACCGTCGGAGGCTTATCGTCAGGCGTTGGCACAGGAAGAACTTCCCGCACAACTGATCGACCTGGTGCTGTATCTCTTCACCATCGTGCTTGATGGCCGCAATACACCGGTTGCCGATGGCGTACAGTGAGATAACGGGTGTGCGTTAGTTGGATGATACTTAAGGAAACTCTGAAAAAGACATCCAGATTTGGTGAAATACGCACCTCGCACAAACTGAGCGGTTGAACCCCGATGAAACAGATGTCCTTCGCCGATGCCGAATATGCCGGAAAACGTAAGCAGACCCGCCGCGAGCGCTTCCTGATCGAGATGGATCAGGTGGTGCCTTGGAAGGGCCTGATTGCCTTGATCGAGCCACACTATCCGAAGGGCGAAGGTGGCCGTCCGGCGTATCCGTTGATGGCTATGTTGCGGGTTCATCTAATGCAGAATTGGTTCGGCTACAGCGATCCGGCAATGG
>NZ_CP024866.1:6089771-6123348 GCF_004136015.1 Pseudomonas sp. ACM7
GCGCGACCTTCCTGCTTATGCCTGTCGGATCTACGTCGCAGCGTCCCGTGCAAGTATTGGGCTTTAGGGAAACACGCCCCTTTACCCCGCTGCGCCGCCTCTATCCGCTTGCTGTTCGTCAAGCCAGCATTTTGCCTCGGGCTTCCTTCAGATTCGCGGTCACCCGCGACACCCTTGCCTCTGGCTAACACTTCCCCTTGCCGGGTGTGTAGAGGACTTTCACCTCCAAGTCACCAGCGAGGCCACCACAGCCAAGCTGGTTGCGCTTGCGCGCAACGCGCCATGCCTGGCGCACATGTAAAAAAGCCGCAACCTTGGTTGCGGCTTTTCTATTTCAGCGTGGGATCAGTGAGCAAACAACGAGTTGCCCTTCTGCCCCGCCAATTTCTCCGGTTTGATCAGGAACCGTGCCAGCGCTGGCAGCAGCCACAGTGCGCCGAACATGTTCCAGAGCAGCATGAAGGTCAGCATCAGGCCCATGTCGGCCTGGAACTTGATGGCCGAGAAGATCCAGGTGCACACGCCGATCGCCAGGCACAGGCCGGTGAACAGCACGGCTTTACCGGTGGACTTCAGCGTCTGGTAGTACGCCTCTTGCAACGGCAGACCAGCACGCAGGAAGCTTTCCAGACGGCTGTAGATGTAGATGCCGTAATCCACGCCAATCCCCACCCCGAGCGCCACAACCGGCAGGGTTGCGACTTTCACGCCGATGCCCATGAAGGCCATGAGGGCGTTTCCGAGTACCGAGGTCAGGACCAGCGGCAGCACGATGCACAACGTCGCTGCCCAGGAGCGGAAGGTGATCATGCACATGGTCGCCACGCAGATGTACACCAGGATCAGGATGGTCAGCTCGGATTCCTTGATCACCTCGTTGGTGGCGGCCTCGATCCCGGCGTTACCGGCGGCAAGGATGAATTCCAGGCCTTCCTTGTTGTTCTCCTTGGCGAAGTCCTGCACTGCATGCACGGCGCGATCCAGGGTTGCGGCCTTGTGATCGTTGAGGAACACCAGCACCGGCGCCAATGAGCAGCTGTTGTTGTACAGACCATCAGCCCGAGCAATCGAGTTGTTCAGCACGTCCGGGTTACGCGACAGGGTTTCCCATTTCAAGTTGCCTTCGTTCATGCCCTTGATCATCTGCTTGGATACGGTCACCAGCGAGATCGCCGACTGCACGCCCTCGGTGTTCTGCATCTTCCACATCAGCTCGTCGATCGGCGCCATGGCTTCGTAGCGCGAGCAGCCTTCGGACTTGGTCTTGACCATCACCACCAACACGTCGGAACTGGTGGAGTAATTGCTGATGATGAAGTTGTTGTCCTTGTTGTAGCGCGAGTCCGGACGCAGTTCCGGAGCGCCCTGATCGAGGTCACCGATTTTCAGGTTCTGGCTGTACCAGAGGCCGCCGCCAAAGGCCAGCAAGGCGAGCACAATGGACACCGGCGCCACTTTCGGGCTGGCAAAGTTCGACAGCAGACGCCAGAACGGGTGTTCGCGGTGCGCGTCTTTCTTGCTGCGTTCAACGGCGCGTTTGCTGATGCCAACGTAGGAAATCGCCACCGGCAGCAGGATCAGGTTGGTGAACACGATCACCGCCACGCCGATGGACGCGCCGATAGCCAGTTCACGAATTACGCCGATGTCGATGATCAGCAGCGTGATGAAACCCACCGCATCCGCGAGGATCGCAATCATCCCTGGCAGAAACAACTGACGGAACGTGCGCCGCGCCGCAGTCAAGGCGTTGTCCGCCTCGCTGGACTGCAAGGCAATACCGTTGATTTTCTGTACGCCGTGGGAGATACCAATGGCGAAGATCAGGAACGGCACCAGCATCGAGTAGGGATCGAGCCCGAAACCAAAGAAGTGCATCAAACCGAGCTGCCAGACCACCGCCACCAACGTGGTGCTCAACACCGCCACGGTGCTGCGCATGCAGTTGGTGAACCAGTAGAGCAGGATCAACGTGATGATGAAGGCGACGCCGAAGAACATTACCACCATGACCAGCCCATCGATCAGGTCGCCGACTTTCTTGGCGAAACCGACGATGTGGATCTGCACGTTAGGGTTCTGGGCTTCGAATTTGTTGCGGATCTTGTCTTCGAGTTCGTGAGAGAACTTGCGATAGTCCAGCGCCAGCAACTTGCCTTGGTCCTGCGGGTCCGGGTAGGACTCCAGCAGCGGGATGTCGACAATGCTCGACTTGAAGTCGTTGGCCACCAGACGCCCGACCTGACCGGACTTGAGCACGTTGTTGCGCAACAGGTCGAGGCTTTGCTGGGAGCCGTTGTAGCTCTGCGGAATCACTTCACCACCGGCGAAGCCCTCCTCTGTCACTTCGGTCCAGCGTACGCTCGGGCTCCACAGCGACTTGAGACCGGAACGGTCAACACCGGAAATGTAGAACACCTCGTCATTGATCTGACGCAGAGTCTCCATGTACTCCTTGGAGAAGATGTCGCCATCAGTGGCTTCCACCGAGATGCGCACCGTGTTGCCCAGGTTCGCCAGATCGTTGCGATGCTCCATCATCTTTTGAATGAACGGATGCTCGAGCGGGATCATTTTTTCGAAACTGGTGGACGGCCGGATCAGCGTCGCTTGCCAGAACAGGAAAATACTGACCAGCAGGCAGATGACGATCACTGCCGGGCGGTTGTTGAAAATCAGGCGTTCGAGAAACGTCGCCTTGTCATGATGATGAGTGCTCAAGGATGTCATAGACCCGCCTTCTTATTATTTGCCCGGCTCATTTGGACGACCCATTTTTTCCATTCTCTGCGCCGGTTGGCGAAGTGACGCGAACGCCACCCTGTCCTGCCAGAATCAGATTGCCGTTGCCCGCTGCGGTGACTGCCGAAACGGAAATGCGATCCGGACGGTTGAACACGCTGAAGGTTTCGCCGTTGTCGTTGCTGCGGATCACCGAGCCACCGTTGCCGACGATCACGATGGAACCGTCGTCGAGCAGCGTCGCGCCGGACAGACCGAATTCCAGCGCACCGCGAGCGGCCTTGAGTTCAACCGGTTCCCAGGTCGTGCCGAAATCGGTGGAGCGAAACAGATTGCCCCGCAACCCGTAGGCCAGCAGCGTATTGGCTTGAGCGGTGCCGATCACACCAAACAGCGAGCCCTCATAGGGACCTTCAAGCTTCTCCCAGGTTTGGCCCCAGTCGGCGGAGCGGAACATGCTGCCCTGCTCGCCGACGATGAACAGACCGGAATCCTTGACCGCCGCGATGGCGTTGAGGTGGTACTGGTCTTCGTTGTCGAGGCGATCGCTGACATCTTCCCAGTTCTTGCCGCCGTCGGTGGTGGCCAGCAACGCGCCATAAGCACCCACGGCAAAGCCGCTGTTGACGTCCTGGAACCAGACGTCGAGCAGCGGCGATTCACGTTTCAGATCTTCGAATTGCTTGGTCCAGGTGACGCCGCCGTCCTCGCTCGCGAGGATCTGCGCGTCATGGCCGACAGCCCAGCCGTGTTTGTCGTCGACGAAATACACCGACGTCAGCAGTTGCCGCGTCGGCACCTTGGCTTGGGTCCAGGTCGCGCCCTGGTCATCGGAATACAAAATGTGCCCGCGATCCCCGGCCGCCACCAGGCGCTTGCCGGCGTGCACGACATCGAGCATCAGGCTCTTGCTGGCTTTGGCAGATTCAACGGAATAAACAATGTCGGATGCTGGCGCAGCAGCGGCCAGCGCAGGTGCCGACAGCACGGCACAGCCCAACAGCGAGAGCGCTGTAGCCAGCAACGCGAATTTGCGTAGTGCCGGCGGGCGGCAGATACCCACACCCATGACAGGCTCACTCATAGACCTTCCCCCATTATTATTGTTAGGTCGTTCAACCTTTCTGGGCGCCATAAGGGTGCTCTTTGCGAATGCCTTTTCTGGAGCATAGTCCTGAAATACGCAATCTAGAGCCCCTTCGGAAGCTGGCTTATCCTATCGAGGTTTGGAAAGGTCTGACAATCGACGCCACGTTATGTTTTGTTAACTGGGGGGATAACGGACGTGGGTGAATGTGGGGGTATTCGGACGGATGATGGATGAATCAAGTGGAGAAAGCCGTGGTGTCTGCTCTGACGTCTTCGCGAGCAAGCCCGCTCCCACATTTAACCGTGTTCTACCAGAAGAATGCGGTCGAATGTGGGAGCGGGCTTGCTCGCGAAAGGAGCGCTGCGGTCTGCCAGGCAGACCGCAGTGTCAATATCAAGCCAGGCTTTTGCTGACCACTTCAAACACATCGCTCGACAGCTGACCCGAAGCGCGAATCCGCTCCAGCTCACCTTTCATCAACGCCTGACGCGCGTCGTCATACTTGCGCCAGCGAGTCAGCGGCGCCAACTGCCGAGAAGCGATCTGCGGATTAAACCCGTTCAACTCAATCACCAGATCCGCCAGGAACCGATAACCCGAGCCATCGGCCGCATGGAAATTGATCAGGTTCTGCCCGGCGAACGCGCCGACCAGTGCCCGCACCTTGTTCGGGTTCTTGATATTGAACGCCGGATGCTGCATCAACGCCTTGACCCGCTCCAGACCACCGGGCAATACACTGCCGGCCTGGACGCTGAACCACTGATCCATGACCAGCGGATTGTCCTTGAAGTGCTCGGCAAAACTCGCCAGTGCCGTGGCCTTCTCTTCTTCGAACGACGAATTCACCAGCACCGCCAACGCCGTCAGGCGCTCGGTCATGTTATCGCTCGTCTCGAATTGCTCCAGCGTCGCCGCCAATACTTCCGGTTTACCGCTGAGCATCAGGTACGACAGCGCAATGTTCTGCAACGCGCGACGAGCGAAGTGCTCGGCCTCGGCTACATATGGGGTTTTCTTCGAGAGATCGCGATTGGCCTGATAACGCAGCCACAACGCCTCGAACAAACCCTCTGCCAATTGTTTACGAGCAAACTCGCGAGCTATGTGAATGGCGTCAACGTCAGCCACTTCGCTGATTTCTGTCAGATACGCCTCGCCCGGCAACGAAAGCATTTCCGCGACCATCGCCTGATCCAGCGTCTCGTCAGACAACACGGTGCGCAAGGCAGAAATCAGACGCTGATCCAGCACCAGTTTCTCGCCCTTTTGCTGCTGAGCAATCAGCTCTTGCAGCACCTGAACCGACAATTGCTGACCCGCATCCCAGCGGTTGAAACCGTCGCTGTCGTGTTGCATCAGGAACATCAGCTGATCGCGGTTGTACGGGAAGCTCAGTTTCACCGGCGCCGAGAAGCCACGCAGCAACGAAGGCAATGGCTGTTCCGCGATGTCGATGAAGGTGAATGTCTGCTCGGCTTCGGTCACCGAAATGACCCGTGAGGTGCCCTGAACGCTAGCTTCACCGGAAAGACGCAACGCAATGGCCGCGCCTTTGGAGTCCAGCAGGCCTAACTCGACCGGAATCACGAACGGCAACTTCTCAACCTTGTCCGGGGTTGCCGGGCAGCTTTGACGGAACGTCAGGCTGTAGGTTTTCGCCGCCGCGTCATAGGACTCGCTGACCGCCAAACGCGGTGTGCCGGCCTGGCTGTACCAGCGCTTGAACTGGGTCAGGTCGACACCGTTGGCGTCTTCCATTGCTTTAATGAAGTCGTCGCAGGTCACGGCCTGGCCGTCATGGCGTTCGAAGTACAGGTCGCTGCCTTTACGGAAGCCTTCGGCTCCGAGCAAGGTATGGATCATGCCGACCACTTCCGAACCCTTTTCGTACACGGTCAGGGTGTAGAAATTGGAAATCTCGATGAAGCTGTCCGGGCGCACGGCGTGAGCCATGGGACCAGCATCTTCGGCGAACTGGTGGGTGCGTAGGTATGCCACATCCTGGATGCGCTTGACCGTGGCCGAGTTCATGTCGGCGGAGAAGCCCGAATCGCGGAACACGGTGAAGCCTTCCTTCAGCGACAACTGGAACCAGTCGCGGCAGGTCACGCGGTTGCCCGACCAGTTGTGGAAGTACTCGTGGGCAACGATCGCCTCGACCCGCTGGTGCGCGGCGTCGGTCGCGGTTTCAGCGCGGGCCAGCACGGCGCTGGAGTTGAAGATGTTGAGGCCCTTGTTCTCCATGGCGCCCATGTTGAAGTCGTTGACTGCGACGATCATGAAGATGTCCAGGTCGTACTCGCGACCGTAAACCTCTTCGTCCCAGCGCATGGACTTTTTCAGGCTGTTCATGGCGTGCTGGCACTTGTCGATGTTTTCCGGCTCGACATAAATGCGCAGCGCCACAGCGCGCTCGGTCATGGTGGTGAAGGTGTCTTCGACGCACCACAAATCACCGGCCACCAGCGCGAACAGGTAGGCCGGTTTCTTGAACGGATCTTCCCAGGTCGCCCAGTGCCGGCCGTCTTCGCCGGGACCTGAGGCAATCGGGTTGCCGTTGGACAGCAGCACTGGATAGCTGTGCTGCTCGGCGACGACCGTGGTGGTGAACGTACTCATCACGTCCGGACGGTCGAGGTAATAGGTGATCTTGCGGAAGCCTTCGGCCTCGCACTGGGTGCAGAACATCGTGCCGGATTTGTACAGGCCTTCCAGCGCAGTGTTGGTTTCCGGATGGATCCTGACGCTGGTGTCGACCGTGAAAGTGGTGCTGGTCGGGTGCAGGGTCAGGTGATTTTCGGTCAACTGGTAGTCGGCTTCACTCAGTTCGCGGTCGGCCAACGTCACCGACAGCAGGTCGAGTTGCTGACCGTCCAGCACCAGCGGCGGCAGGCCCGGGCCACGCTCAGGATTGCGGCGCATCACCAGTTGCGCATGGACCAGGCTGTGGTCCTCGAACAACTCGAAGGTCAGGTGCGTCTCGTCGATCAGGTACTCGGGCGCCTGATAGTCCTTCAGGTAGATCATCTTCGGTTGTTCGGTGCGCATGCTGGAGTCCTTACTGATGCACGGCGAGCTGGTAGGCCGTGTATTTACGAATATTGATTACGCCGGTGTCGAAAATCAGGTACTGGCCCTTGATTCCCAACAGCGTGCCTTCGGCGATCGGATTCTTGTCCAGGTTGAAGCTGACGATCTTGGCCGGGTATTGCTCGACCGGATAGCGGATTTCGAGCGTTTCTACATCGGCAATAGTCTGGATCGCCTGTAGGCCGAATCGTTCCTGTAAACCTTGCAATCCTTCGGCGCAGCTGTCGAACAGCTGATCACGAACCTGCGCCAGGTCGACCGACACCGCATCGCCCTTGAGTAAAGCACGCCAGTTGGTCTTGTCCGCCACCTGACTGCGGAACAGGTCCTCGACGAAGCCCGACTGTTGACGGGTCGAGACGCGCATGATCGGCAAGGCCTGACGGGCGCCCTGATCGATCCAACGGGTCGGCAGCTGGGTGGCGCGGGTAATCCCGACCTTCACCCCCGAAGAGTTGGACAGATACACAATGTGATCCGTCATGCAGAACTTCTCGCCCCACTCTGGCTCACGGCAGGTGCCAGCGTCGTAGTGGCAACGCTCCGGGCTCATGATGCAGATATCGCATTGGGCCAGTTTGGTCATGCACGGGTAGCAGTAACCCTGGCTGAAACTGGTTTTGGTCTTGCGTCCACAATGGGTGCAGTGAATCGCCCCCAGGTATTCCAGGCGCACCGTGGTCCCGATCAAGGGATTGGCCGGCACCTCGACGTCGTCCAGACGAAACGCGTACTGCACGTTCGGCCCGTCAAGGCGCGCCGACATTTTGCTGATTGCACCGCGGCCAATCTCGATCAATGGACGGCATCCGATTTGAACAGGATATTCGGCACTTCGATCGACTTGGAGCCGCACTCCTGCACGCCCATGTAACCGGTGCGATGGTCTTCGGGCAGGTTCTGGATTTCCCAGGCGATCATCGCTTGCAGCGACAGTTCGCGTTGTTCGGCGGTGAGTTTGCCACCGTCGGACCATTTACCGATTTCCACCGCCAGTTTCAGGCTCTGGTAGATATCAGGGGTGATGTTGTTGATCATTTCGTTAAAAGAGGACATCAAGGGCTCCGCGCTCTTTAATACATAACAGTTTTAGGCGGCCAGTTTACGGCGGTTGTACAAACCACCCAACAAGCCGGTAAAGCATCCGACGAGCAACCCGCCGACGTGGGCCGCATTGGCAATTTCACCGAAGCCGATCATCGAGACCAGCCCGGACAGGCACAGCAATAGCCACACCAGCATCATCACCAGCACGCCACGCGGCAGGCTATAAGCACGGTTCGGCGAAATCATCTGGAAAATCCAGCAATGCCCGAGCAGGCCATAGAGCACGCCGGACAACCCGCCAAACAGGGTCGGGCCACTGAAATAATATTGGCCGTAGTTGGACACAAGACTGAAGAGCAACGTCAGGCCAATCAGGTTGATGCTGCCCTGGCGCGACTCGATGCGTCGCCCCAGTTCCCAGTACCACATGCCGTTCATGGCCAGGTGCAGGATGCCGAAGTGGATCAGCATCGGTGTCACCAGACGCCACCATTGCCCCGCCGCCAGGCTGTCAGCCAAGGGCACAAAGTGGATGTACTCGCCGACAATGCGGTAATCGAGGAAGGTCAGCCAGCGCATCGTGTCGAGGTTTTCGCCCAGCAGCGTCACCGCGCCGACAAGCAGGCTCAGCAGCAACACGAACGCTGTTGCCTTGGCGTGGCGCAGTTGCTCGACGAAACTTGGGCGCTTTATGGTTTGCGCCACAGGAATGTCCAGCTGTTGATCGGGATCACCGGCCGGGTAGCGTTCGTACAACGAGCGCACGTCTTCGCTGATGTTGGCCGGCACCCATAGCACTTGCTCACCCGCCTCTTCGCTGACCCGATGCGGCACCTGCATGCGCTGCAACAGTTTGACGAACCCGCTCAAGTCCACCGCCAGCGGCAGCCGTAAAACAGCAACGGCACTCATCGCAGCACCTCCGGCCGCTCGACATCGACCCAGACAAATTTGTGCGGGTCGAGACGGGTTTCCTGGTCCAGGCGGTAGGCGACCAGCTTGCCGTAGAGCACTGCGCTGTAATCCAGGCAGGCCAGGTTCGGCCGGATCGGCACCGGTTTGCCGCTACGCCAGTAATGGCCCACGAACAACAGTGGCTCGTCGACGCCATAGCGCAGCAAGGTGTTTTTTTCAGTGGACGACAGCGGCGTCCGGGCCACGGGTTCGGGCAAGGCGTCGGGCTGGAACACAATGTCTCCGTAGGTTTGCGGGTCGTCTTCCCAGAACTTGGTGCGGAAGAACGAACGCGTCAGGCCATCGCCGCTGGTCATTGTCAGACCATGAGGCAAGCGCATGTCAGTGCCGCGCAGCAGGCGGTCGAACACGGTGCAGGCGAAACTGCCCGGTACGGCTGAGGCTTGGAGGAAATGTTCATCGACGCAACCGTTGGGGAATAGCGCGCGCAATGGTTCGATCAGCCCCGCGTCCCAGCAGGCATGCACCACCCGGAAACGCCCGGCATCGACGAACAATGGCATCTCATAGAACCATTGCAGGAAGTCATGCCAGTCAGCCGGATGGTCTTCGAATTGGGTCAGGGTTTCGTTCAGCAAACGGGCATGGCGCGGGGTGTGTTCACGCACGAACTGCTTGCCGCTGCCCGGAGGCGCCGGCGTACTCCAGCCGAGGGCGTTGAATTCATGGTTGCCCATGATGCACAGCGCCTGACCCGCTTCGACCATGTCGTGAACGATGTGCAGCGCTTCGCGAATCCGCGGGCCGCGGTCGATGATGTCGCCGACGAACACCGCCATGCGCGACGGATGCCGCCAGACGCCAGCGTGTTTTTGGTAACCGAGCCGGTCGAGCAAGTGCTCAAGGGTCAGAGCGCAACCGTGCACGTCACCGATCAGGTCGTAGCTTCGCGCGGGATCGAGCATCAGTCGCCTCCACCACCCAACTTGCTGCCCCAGCCGAGTTTGGTCCGGCAGACTTCATAGTAGTTGTGGTCGAGCGGGTGTATCAGCCGCAGCTTCTGGGCCTTCTTGCTGATGGTGATGGTGTCACCCGGCGCGCAGGTGAAGTGGTTCTGCCCGTCACAGGAGACTTGCGGGTAGATCTGCATATCTTTGGACACGACGATTTTCAGCTCACTGTTGCCATCGACCACGATCGGCCTGCCCGACAAGGTATGGGGGTACATCGGCACAATCACAATAGCGTCAAGCTTGGGATGCATGATCGGCCCGCCCGCCGACAGCGCGTAGGCGGTCGAACCGGTGGGCGTAGCGACGATCAGGCCGTCGGCCTTCTGGCTGCAGACGAACTGGCCGTCGATGTACAGTTCGAACTCGATCATCCGCGTCGACTTGCCGGGGTGCAGCACCACGTCGTTCAGCGCGTCGCCCTGACCAATGGCCTCGGCGTGACGACGAACTTCGGCTTGCAGCAGGAAGCGATTTTCCACCAGATAGTGGCCGTCGAGCACCTCGGCGACTTTGACTTCCAGTTCATCGGGGCGAATATCGGTCAGGAAGCCCAGGCTGCCACGGTTGATGCCGAGCACCGGAATATTGTGTCGGGCCAATGCCCGCGCGGCGCCCAACAGGCTGCCGTCACCACCGACCACAATCACCATGTCACACACTTCGCCGAGCATCTTGCGCGACGAAGTTTGCAAGCCATGCCCCGGCAGCACTTCGGCGATGGTGTCTTCGAGGATCACGTGCAGGTGACGATCGAGCAGAAACCGTTTCAGTCGGCGAACGGTATCCAGCACCTGAGAACTGCCCAGGCGACCGATGATGCCGATATTACGAAATTGCTCCATGAGGTTCCTGCGCGGCGGCGAAAAACACGATTATGGGCGAAAGCGCGGGATAGACAAAATCCTTTCAGCCACAGCGGTGTACTCACGATTGAGGCTATGCTCGCAAGATGATCCTATTTCCCGATTTGCTGCAGTTACCCCACCAGTTGCGCCACCCCGAAGTGCGCGACCTGGCATGGGTCATCCTCGCGCCGCCGATGCTTGGCGTCACGACGTGGCCGCAGCGTCACCCACTGACCGGCAGTGATTGGGTACAAGCGCCGGAGCAGCTGGAACGGTGGCTGCGGCAACTCGATCACGACAGTTATGACTTGCTGCACTGGTTGGCGCAGGCCCGGACCCGGCGACTGGGCTTGTACTACGAACGCCTCTGGCAATACGCCGTGCAGCACGCGCCGGGTATCGACCTGATTGCCGCCAACATGCCGATCCGCCGCGAAGGCCACACGCTGGGCGAGCTGGACATGCTGCTGCGCGATCGTGACGGCGTGCATCATCTGGAACTGGCGATTAAACTTTACCTTGGCCCGCAAAATGGCGACGGACACGACACGGCGCAGTGGCTCGGCCCCGGTTGCCACGATCGGCTGGACCGCAAACTGGCCCATCTGACGCAGCATCAATTGCCGATTTCGGCGCGCCCGGAGAGCCGCGAAGTATTGGCGGCGCTGGATATCCAGCAGTTCAGTGCACATTTGTGGCTGGGCGGCTATTTGCTGTATCCGTGGCCGGGACCGGCCGAGCCACCGAATGGTGCACATCCCCAGCATTTACGCGGTAGCTGGCTGCACCAGAAGGACTGGGCAGACTTTGTCGTGCAACGCCCGTTCGGTCGCTGGCAACCCCTGCCCCGCCACGCCTGGCTGGCGCCGGCGCACTATCCGGTGGAGCAGACCTGGAGCACTGAACAGCTGAATGCCTGGCTCAGCGATCTGGAACCACTGGCCCCGGCGCAGTTGCTGGTGCGACTCACAGAAAACACCCAGGGCGATTGGGAAGAAGCCGAACGGCTGTTTCTGGTGGCGGATCTTTGGCCTAACGTTCCTGGCAGTGGTTGAGTCTTTTAGCGTCTGGGCTGGCCCTATCGTCGGAACGCCGCCCGGACCAAGCTCGCTCCCACATTTGATCTCCTTTTGGCGAAGATCCCTGTGGGAGCGAGCTTGCTCGCGAAGGAGCCGACGCGGTCTAAACCGATAACCGCAATGCCAAAGCCGCCAACGTCACCAACAACACCGGCACCGTCAGCACAATCCCGACCTTGAAGTAATACCCCCAGCCGATCCGAATGCTCTTGCGCTCCAGCACATGCAACCACAGCAACGTCGCCAGGCTGCCGATCGGCGTAATCTTCGGCCCCAGGTCACTGCCGATGACGTTGGCGTAGATCATCGCGTCCTTCACCACCCCGGTCGCCTGGCTGGCATCGATCGACAGCAAACCGATCAGCACCGTCGGCAGATTGTTCATCATCGACGACAGCAGCGCCGTCAGCACGCCCGTGCCCATGGCCGCGCCCCACACGCCGTAACCGGCAAAACCATCCAGCCATCCGGCCAGATACCCCGTGAGCCCGGCGTTGCGCAGGCCATAGACCACCAGGTACATGCCCAGCGAGAAAATCACGATATGCCACGGCGCTTCTTTGATGACTTTGCGCGTGGAAATCTTGTGACCTCGGGCGGCAATGGCCAGTAGCAACGCCGCGCACACCGCAGAAATGGCACTGATCGGAATCCCCAGCGGTTCCAGCGCGAAGCAGCCGAGCAGCAGAATCACCAACACGGCCCAACCGGCATAAAACGTGGCGCTGTCGTGGATCGCAGAAGCCGGATGCGCCAGTTGCTCGGGGTCGTAATCCTTGGGAATGTCACGACGGAAAAACCACATCAGCATCGCCAGGGTTGCCGCGACACTCACCAGGTTGACCGGGATCATCACCGCCGCGTAACGGTTGAAACTGATGTGGAAGAAGTCCGCGGAAACGATGTTCACCAGGTTCGACACCACCAACGGCAGACTCGCCGTGTCAGCGATGAAACCGGCGCCCATGACGAACGCCAGGGTCGCCGCCGGGGAAAAGCGCAACGCCAGCAGCATGGAAATCACGATGGGTGTGAGAATCAGCGCTGCCCCGTCGTTGGCGAACAACGCCGAGACCAACGCACCGAGCAGCACCATATAAGCAAACAGCTTGCGTCCGCTGCCCCGCCCCCAACGGGCGACGTGCAGCGCCGCCCAGGCGAAGAACCCCGCCTCGTCCAGCAACAGACTGATGACAATTAGCGCGACAAAGGTCCCGGTGGCGTTCCAGATAATCTGCCACACCAGCGGGATATCGCTCAGGTGTACGACCCCGAAAATCAGCGCAAGTACCGCGCCGAATACCGCACTCCAGCCGACGCCAAGGCCTTTTGGCTGCCAGATCACCAAGGTGATGGTCAGCAGGAAAATCAACGATGCGGTCAGCATGCAGTGCAGCCTTGTCGGAAAAGCAAACCGCGATTCAGCCGCAACACACGAGCGGAGTAAAGCCCAAACTTGCTGCCTCCCCCTCAACGCACCGGGCTCGATGTAGCAGCTGCCGAGCCTGCGAGGCTGCGTTCGGCGACGCAGTCGTCGTGAAATCAGGCACTGCGGTGTCCCAGGAATACCGCGTTCGCAGGGTTTACGACGACTTCGTCGCCGAACGCAGCCTCGCGGGCTCGGCAGCTGCTACGACAGATCGGTGTGCTATAGCCGGATCACATGGCCCTCGATCGGTGCGATTTGGCCGTGGAACAGCCTGGAAATCACGCTCTGCGCGGCTTCATAGCCTTTGCTCTCGACCACTTCCAGCAATGGTTTATCAGCCGCCGTCAATTGCCGGTAGAAACGCTGCAAACCCTCACCAATATGCTGACTGACTCCTTCCGCCCCCCACTCGGTATTGCGCTTGCGGATCTGGATCGGCGCAAAAAAGAACACCGGTTGCGGCCCCTCGATGGCCGTCAATCGAGCCTCATCGGTGCTTTGCGCAGAACCGGCGAAACAGCTGTAAACCAACTGCCCGGCAAAATGCTGGTGGACCTGATCACGTAAATTCAGGCCGCCGGAAAAATCCACATACAACGTAGGGCGGTCATTGGCCAGGCTCGCCAGTTCTGCGTAGGCCACCGTTCGCTCATAACAACCGAGCTTCTCGACAAACGCCTTGTTGCCGGTCGAGGTCAGCGCCACCCGCTCCAGGTCAGGGTGATTTTCCAGGCAGACCGCCGTGCCATAGGCGGTTTTACTCGACGCGCTGGAGAACACCAGCCGGGTTGCGCCGAAGAACTGCTTGTCCTGCAGGAAATCCGCCAGCATCGACGAGGTCAGGAACAGCGGTTTGAGCAATATCTGCAGGTTTTCGGTTTCTGGGCTGTAGTACGAATCCCAACTGCAACGGGTGTATTGATTGTAAGCCGACGTCAGTGCCTGCCGATGCTCGGCGGCGTCATAGAAACCACGCTCGGTGACCCGTTCCGGGCGCATCCACAGATGGCTGGCAATCGGAAAATACCCGTAGAAACGCTCCCCGACTTTGATACCGGCCACATCAGACGCCACGACATCGGCAAAACCCCACGCCGGGACGTGTCCCCATTCCGCCAACCCTGTAGGAAAGAATTCCCAGTAGTTCATCGAATTGCCATAGGCCGCGTAGGTAATGTTGTTGGTGGTCAACGCGCACCGGTCGATCTTGAAAATCACCTCGCCGGCAGCCGGAATCAGGCTACGTTGCTCCTGCTCGATTCGGCTTTGGTCAAGGGCGTTTTTGCGGGTGATCAGCCGTGTTACCGTGCTCGGACTTTGCATCTTTCAGACTCCTGCTGCGAGTGAATGGCGGGTAGCACCAGAGTAGTGGCAGCCAATGAAGAGCGGGTTCGGAAACACCAAGGGCATCGCGCCCACCCTCAATCCCCGCGCAAAGCCGCTGAAACGGCCGAGCCAGGCTCGGGCGATTTTCACCGTAGAGGCGATTTACGAAGCATTTGTTCGGATTTGGCAGCGCGACGGCTGGTCGGGGTTGACCACGCGTGCGGTGGCCCTGGAAGCAGGCGTCGCCATTGGCACGTTGTACGATTACTTCCCGAGCAAGGAAGCCATTGATGCCTGGCTAATCACGGCTTGGGGCGGGCGCCGTTATTGCGTCAGCGCACAACCTGCGGCGGCGCAAACCGCCGCATGGCTGCTGGAGATCGAATCGATGATCTGTGGCCGGCTCCGTGGCTAAATGAGCGTCATTGCTTTTTATGCTGCTCGACCCATTGCCCATAGGCATTGATGAATTTTTGCAAAAACGGTTTTAGCGACTCGGACAGGTTACCTGCCTCGTCGAACGCTGAACCGGCGCCGCTCAGATAGGCTTCCGGTTGCTGCATGCACGGCACATCCAGAAACACCATGGACTGGCGCAGGTGATGGTTGGCGCCAAAACCACCGATAGCGCCCGGCGAAGCACTGATCACCGCTCCGGCCTTGCCGCTCCAGGCACTCTTGCCATAGGGACGCGAACCCACATCGATCGCGTTCTTCATCGGCGCAGGCACCGAACGGTTGTATTCGGGGGTCACGAACAGCACCGCGTCGGATGAGCTCACTTGTTGCCGGAAAGTGCTGTAGGCTGCCGGCGGTGAAGCGCCATCGATGTCCTCGTTGTAGAGCGGCAGATCGCCGATTTCGACGATAACCAGTTTGAGATTGGCAGGCGCTAGCTCGGCCAGGGCCAGCGCCACCTTGCGATTGATCGATTCCTTTCTCAAGCTGCCGACCAGTACTGCGATCTTATAGACGTTGCTCATGGAAGATTCTCGACTGTCGATGGAAAGAGCTTGTAGTTATAGATGACGATTCAACCAGTGGGCGACTGAAAAACGCCGCCCCTGACTATTTTTTTCCTGTAGGAAAACTTACCTCGCCCAACCACGGTCTACAGAGCCGCAAATTGAGTGATTTATCCCCAGAGGTTCTAAGCAGATGGCAGCAGTACTCGTCGGTCAGTTCCATGCAAGAGACGCGGAAGGCCGCGTTTATTCCGTGCATGAGTTCCAGGAATCCACCCCGTCGGCAGACGGCCTCACTGGCTCGGTGCCTGTCACCACTTATAAGCTGGCCATTGGCGATCGCGTTAAAAAGCTCGATGACAACCAGTTTTTGCTGGTGCAATCGGACGTCACTATCGTGCGCGAGCCCGACACCTATGTCGGCAGCCGGCCGGAAACCAACGTCGCGTCATAACCCCCGTGTTATGAGCAGAAGTCATATGCGCGCACTTGAGTTAGGATTCAGCCACTGACTCCCTCACCTGCTGAACATGGACTTCACGCATGCGTTTACGTCATATCGAAGTGATCCAGGCGCTCCTGCAGACCGGTCACCTGGGCACCGCCGCCGAATGGCTGCAGTTGCCTGTGGCCGAAGTCGAAGGGATTCTGCGCGACGCCGAGGATCAGTTGGGTTTCATGCTGTTTTCCAGCGTGCGTGGACGCTTGCAGGCTACGCGCGAGGCGCGGGAGTTGCAGGTCCAGATCGCCCACGTCTATGAAGCGCTCGAGCCGGTCCAGCGGCTGGCCAACAGCCTCAAGCAATATCAGGCTCCGCCCTTGCGAATCGTCTGCACGCCGCCCCTGGCACAGCAGCTATTGCCACAGAGCATTGCCGCCCTGCGCCGACGCCTTCCTGACGCGCCTTGCACCCTTCTGAGCCAACCGACTCGCGAAATCGTCAGAAACCTGCTGCTGCGCGAAAGCGATCTGGGCCTGAGCCTGCATGACCCCGATCACGCCGACATTCATTGCCAAGTGATCGCCCAGGGGAAACTTCAGTTGCTCGCGCCCCACGGCTGGTTGCAACCCAAACAAAAGTACATCGCGCTGCAGGACCTGGCCGGCCAATCGATGGTTGGCCTGGAAGGTCATGATCTGCTGAGCCCGGCGCTGGAAAACAAGCTGCATGCTCTGCGCCCTGCCCCGGTCATTCAGACCCGGGTACAGACTCACCAGATGATGCGCAGCATGGTCGAGGCCGGTGAAGGCCTGGCCATCGTCGACCCTTTCACCGCCCTCGGGGCCAAATCGGCCGGGCTGGATGCTTGCCCGCTGGCGCCGGCCGTGCCGATCAGCCTGTATGCCTTGACCCTCAACAACGGCGAGCCATCGCCAGCGGTTCAGGCATTGCTGGGCATCATCACGGAACAAGCCGTGGCGATGTTGGCGAACTAAGCGGCGCTTCCAGCGGATTATCGAACAATCGATACCAGAACAGCGCCACTTCGGCGGTGTTCGGATCGATTCCGCGATAACGCAGATGATCGATTCCGCCCAAGACGTAACCGCGGCGCTCATAGAGCAGGCAGGCTCCCAGGTTGTTGTTCTGGGTTTCGAGCATGATGCCCGGCAGTTTCTTTTTGCGGCTCCAGAACTGCGCCACATCCAGCAACGCCTTGGCCACGCCATGACGACGCGCTGGCGCATGCACCGCCAACTCGTCGATATGGGCAAAGCCGTTCCAGTTGGTACTGACCACCAGGTGACCCACGGGCTCATCATCGAGATAAGCCATGAAAATCGCGCTGTCAGCGGCATCGCGGAAACTGCTGAACTCTTCGGGGTCAATGCCGTAGCACTTGCGATAGGGCGTGATCGGCGTCACCGGCCACTGCTCCACCGGTTTGCCGATTTCGGCTGCGCCGTAGGCCGCGACTTCAAAACTGAAATCACTGCCCCAGATGTAGGCTGCAAAACCATCGTCGGCAACGCGCACCGACAGCCCTGGGTATTTCGGATTCATGATCGGTTGCATACTGGGAAAGGTCCTCATTCCTTGATGCAATCAACGGTGTAATGCCGTCCATTGCCCTCGTCTTCGTGTTGCAATCCGTGCACATCAGCGACAAACCCCGGGAAGCTGCTATCGAACGTGCGCGCAAATGCCAGGTAATCGATGATCGAGCGCGTCGACTCGGTAAAGCGCTCGCCGGGCATGATCAACGGAATACCCGGCGGGTACGGCACCAGCATGACAGCGGCGATCCGCCCATCCAGAGCATCGATCGACACCGCTTCAACCTCGCCACGCACTAATTGATCATAGGCGTCAGACGGCTTCATGGCGATTTCCGGCAGCACCGTGTACATGCGCTTGAGGTGTTTGGCCGTGGCATTGCTGCGGTAGCAGGCGTGCAATTGATCGCACAGATCGCGCAAACCCATGCCCTGATAGCGCGCGACATTCTCTTGCGCCACGCACGGCAAGCAAGTCGCGAGGCTGACATTGGCATCGTAGCTGCGTTTGAACTCCAGCAACTCGGTCAGCAGCGTGCTCCATTTACCCTTGGTGATGCCCATGGAGAACAGCACCAGGAACGAATACAGCCCGGTCTTTTCAACGACCAACCCACGCTCCCAAAGGAATTTGCTGACCACCGCCGCCGGAATCCCGCGCTCGCTGAGGGCGCCGCCTGCCGTCAGACCCGGCATCACCAATGTGACCTTGATCGGATCAAGCAGCACGTAATCGTCGGTCACACCGCCAAAGCCGTGCCAGTCAGCATCGGGTTGCAGCAGCCAGTCGTCGGTGACCACACGGTTGATGCCTTCCACCGACGGCGGTTGCCAGATGGAAAACCACCAATCGTCAGCGGCGATGTGCTGGCGCAAATTGGCCAGCGCCCGGCGGAAACTCAGCGCTTCGTCGAACATTTCCTGCAACAGCGAACGCCCGGCCGGGCCTTCCATCATGGCCGACGCCACATCCAGCGACGCGATGATGCTGTACTGCGGCGAGGTGGAGATGTGCATCATGAATGCTTCATTGAAGCGATCCCGATCCAGCTGCCGCGCGCCGCCGTCCTGGACGTGAATCATCGATGCCTGGCTAAACGCCGCCAGCAGTTTGTGGGTGGAATGGGTGGTGAACACCAGCGGGCCGTCTTCACTGCGGGAAGTGCCCATGCCGTAACGCCCGGCGAAGAACTCGTGAAACGCCGCGTAGGCGTACCAGGCCTCATCGAAGTGCAAGACCTCGACGCTGTTGCCCAGTTGCTGCTTGATCAGCTCAGCGTTGTAGCAGAGGCCGTCGTACGTCGAATTGGTCACCACCGCCAACTTGACCTTGGGCGCCCGGCCCTTGGTCAGCGGACTGGCGTCGATCTTGGCCTGAATCGATTCGCGGCTGAATTCGCTCAAGGGAATCGGACCGATGATCCCCAGCTCATTGCGCTCCGGGCACAGGTACAGCGGAATGGCGCCGGTCATGATGATCGAGTGCAATATCGACTTGTGGCAGTTGCGATCCACCAACACCAAGTCATCGCGAGCGACCATCGAATGCCAGACGATTTTGTTGGCGGTCGAGGTGCCATTGATCACGAAGAAGGTGTGATCGGCGCCGAAATTGCGGGCAGCACGGGCCTCGGCTTCTGCCAGCGGACCGGTGTGATCGAGCAAGGAACCGAGTTCCGGCACCGACACCGACAAATCGGATCGCAGGGTATTTTCCCCGAAAAACTGGTGAAACGCCTGGCCCACCGGGCTCTTGTGGTACGCCACGCCGCCGCCATGGCCGGGCGTGTGCCAGGAATAATTGGAGTCGGCCGTGTGCTGCACCAGCGCTTTGAAAAACGGCGGCAGCAGACCATCCAGATATTTGCGTGCCGCTCGAGCGACCTGCCTGGCCAGAAAAGGCACGGTGTCTTCGAACAGATAAAGAATCCCGCGCAGTTGATTGAGTTCAGCCATGGCGTCGGCCGGAGCGTTCTCCAGGGTCACCTGCTCACCCAGCGCGAAGATCGGCAAGTCGGGCGCACGCACCCGCGCCAGGCCGATCAGCTCGGCCATGTTGTGCAATAGATGAGAGTGGGTACTGGCGTCTTCGGCCGCAATCAACATGCAGGAAAGACCGTGATGGGTCGAAGCAACCAGACGCCCTTCGGTGTAATCCACCGCCGAGACAATGCTGAAGCCTTCCTGCTCCAGCTCCCGGGCGATGCCACGCACGCGATCACCGGCGACGGTGTCGGCCTTGATGTCGCGATGGACGATCAGGACCGGGAATTTCAAATCTTTATACATGGGGCTCAGTATCCTGAGGCGGCAGACCGTGGTCCGCCAATCACCTCAGGGTAGAGGGTTCGAGCGCATGTGGCGAGTGCGGTGCCCCGAAGGAGGTCATCGGGCGCACCATTGTGTGGCGAGAAAATCAGGCTTGAGCCTTGGCCTCGGCCAGTTGTTGCCAGAGTGACGCCGCGCCGGCGGATTTGGCGATGGCTTCCAGGCGTGCCACGTGTCGGGCCAGGTCATCTTCGCTGGCACGGATAATCCGCGTCGGTTGACGATCGACCGGCAGGCGGCGGATCTCGGTGGCGGAATTGTCCGCACCTTCCCCGGAACCGTTGCCGTCGGAAGCATTACCAGCCAGGGACAGGCTGGTCTGGCCGCCCGTCATGGTCAGGTAAACGTCGGCGAGGATCTCGGAGTCGAGCAAGGCGCCGTGCAGTTCACGACCGGAGTTGTCGACGCCATAGCGCTTGCACAAGGCGTCGAGGCTGTTGCGCTGCCCCGGGTGACGTTCCCGGGCCATCATCAGTGTGTCGAGGATCGAGCAGTGCTGCGTGATGTCCGCACGATCGTGCTGGCCCATCAGGGCGAATTCGTTGTTGATGAAGCCAACGTCGAACGCCGCGTTATGGATGATCAGCTGCGCACCCTTGATGAATTCAAAGAATTCATCGGCCACTTCCGTGAAGCGCGGCTTGCCGACCAGAAATTCGTTGGTGATGCCGTGGACGCCAATGGCGCCTTCATCACTCTCGCGGTCCGGTTGCAGGTAAACGTGGAAATGCCGGCCCGTCAGGCGCCGACCGATCAACTCGACACAACCGATTTCGATAATCCGGTGGCCGTCGGTCACCGGCATGCCGGTGGTTTCGGTATCGAGTACAACGGATCTGGTGGCCATCAGTGCTCAGCTCTCAACGGGTCATTCGTGCAAAAGCGGCGATGTTAACACGCCGCGCCGCCAGGTGACTGGCGTCTTGATGCCGTGAACACGGCCCCTGTAGGAGCTGTCGAGTGCAACGAGGCTGCGATCTTTTGATCTTGTCTTTAAAAAACAAAGTCAAAAGATCGCAGCCTCGTTGCACTCGACAGCTCCTACACAGCCCTACAGGGGATTCAGCAGTCAGGCTTGTTTGTAACCGCGCACTTCATCCACGCCACGGTTGGCCAATTGGTCGGCGCGTTCGTTGCCATGGTGACCGATGTGGCCACGCACCCATTTCCAGGTGACGTTGTGGCGATTGACCTGTTCATCCAGCAGCTTCCACAGATCAGCGTTTTTCACCGGTTCTTTCGCGGCGGTTTTCCAGCCGCGTTTCTTCCAGTTGTCCATCCACTCGTTGATGCCTTTCATCACATACTGCGAGTCGGTGACCAGCAGCACGTCGCAGGAGCGCTTGAGTTCTTCAAGGCCACGGATCGCGCCCATCAACTCCATGCGGTTATTGGTGGTGTTGGCTTCGCCGCCCCACAGTTCTTTTTCAATGCCCTTGCACACCAGCAACGCGCCCCAGCCGCCAGGGCCAGGATTGCCTTTACAGGCGCCGTCAGTGAAGAGTTCTACGCTATCGCTCATGCCAATCTATCCAGAAAATGCGGTGGCTCGCCGATCGGTGATCGACGATGCCCGAGGCCGGGGCAAACCCGGCCGGGAAAATAAAAAGTGTATTACGGATCGATGCGGCGACGATTGACCTTGGCCATCGGCAATGGAATCAGCTTGCCCATCGGTTCGCGCCGCTCCTGACGGACGGGCCGCAGGCCCACCACGATCTTGCGCGCAACCAATAAATAGAAGCCGCCACCCGACAGTTGCCAGTCACCGGCCTTGCGCTCCCAACCGGCCAGACGAGCCTGCCAGGCGGGTGACGCAAGCGGCGGACGATAGCACCCGAAGCGGCGTTTCTCCAGCGCGAAGCCCAGCAGGTTCAACCAGTCACCGACTCGCGATGGGGAGATGCAGCGAGCCTTGCGCAAGGCGTCGTGAGCAAAAACGTGACGCAAGCCCCAGGTGCTCCAGGGGTTGATCCCGACGATCAGCAGATGCCCGCCGGGCCTCACGCTGCTCGCCGCTTCGCGCAGCAGGCCGTGGGGCGACAGGCAAAAATCCAGCCCATGCTGCAACACCACCACGTCGGCGGCATGCTCGCTCAAAGGCCACGCCTGCTCTTCGCAGACGATCTCGACACCCGGCAATGGCGCGCCGAGCCGCACATTGCGCTGGACTTGCGGCGCCGACGGCGGCGTCTGGGCCGACGGACCGTAATGCACCAGGTAGCCACCGAAGAACCGTCCCAACTCGTCTTCGAGCATGCGACGTTCTTCGTCCAGCAGAAATTGCCCGATGGGGCCGGACAGCCATTCTCGGGCCGCGCTGATCAATGTCAGCCATTCAGGATCAGCCTGAGCGAACGCTTTATCGGTCATTGCATTCTCCAACGCGCCAGGAAGTTCTAAGATGCGCCATTGTTTTCCGCTTGGCGAATCCGACGATGATACAGATCAGTGCCCTGCCCGCCTTCACCGACAACTACATCTGGTTGTTACAAGACCACCGCACCCAGCGCTGCGCAGTGGTCGATCCGGGCGATGCCGCGCCAGTGCAGGCCTGGCTCGCAGCGCATCCGGGTTGGGTGTTGAGTGATATTTTGATCACTCACCATCATCATGACCACGTCGGCGGCGTCGAGCAGCTCAAAAAAGCGACAGACGCGACAGTCTACGGTCCGGCCAGCGAAACCATCCCGGTCCGGGACGTGGCGCTTAAGGACAACGACCGCGTCAGCGTGCTGGGCTGGGACTTCGATGTCTTTGCCGTCCCCGGCCACACCCTGGGGCATATCGCCTATTACCATCATGGTTTGCTGTTCTGCGGTGACACCCTGTTCGCTGCCGGTTGCGGACGCTTGTTCGAAGGTACGCCGGAGCAAATGCATACCTCACTGACCCGCCTCGCCGCGCTGCCTGAGGATACGCTGGTCTACTGCACTCACGAATACACCCTGAGCAACCTGAAGTTTGCCGCAGCGGTCGAACCGGGCAATCCGGACACCGCCGCACGTCTGGAAAAAGTCACCGCACAACGTGAAGCCGGAATCATGACGCTGCCCTCTACTCTGGCGCTTGAAAAGCTTACCAACCCGTTTTTGCGTGTCGACGAAACATCCGTTAAAGAAAAAGTGGACGAACGGAACGGAACCCAAAACCGGGCTCCGAGTACGGTTTTTGCTGCTCTACGTGCTTGGAAAGATAAGTTCTAAGTAGCCATCACGTTGGTACAAAAATTCTGAATGGTTGACCGCAGGGGGCCCGCTTTCTAGAATCGCCCGACATTTTTGCCCGGAACTTACTTCCAGCCAATGTCGTCATCTATTCGTAAAGCCATCAATTCAGACGCATTGACCCGCTTGGCTCAAGCCATCGCGGTGGCTGTGTCCGCCACTCTGGCGGGCTGTTCCAGCCATGTGCCGCAGACCGACGCGGCACACACTCCGAATATCGCCGCCCGGGCCAAGCAGAAACCTATCTGGCTCAGCGAAAAACCGACCCCACAAGTTCCGCAAGATGTCTGGGAGCGCATGCGCCAGGGCTTCCAGTTGCAGGACAACCTGGGTGTCAACCCGCGCATCGAGCAACAGCGCCTGTGGTTCGCCAGCAACCCGTCCTTCCTCGAAAACGCTGGCGAACGCGGCAGCCTCTACATTCACTACATCGTCGAACGCCTTGAAGAACGCAACATGCCGCTGGAACTGGCGCTGCTGCCAGTGATTGAAAGCGCCTACAACCCGATGGCCTATTCCCGGGCCGACGCGGTTGGCTTGTGGCAATTCATCCCTTCCACCGGGCGTTACTTCAACCTGCGTCAAACCCGTTTCTATGATGGCCGTCGCGATATCACCGCCTCGACCACCGCGGCCATGGATTACCTGACCCGCCTGCACGACATGTTCAACGGTGACTGGCTGCTGGCCCTGGCGGCGTACAACGCCGGCGAAGGCACCGTCAGCCGGGCCATCGAGCGTAACGAAAGGCTCGGTTTGCCGACCGATTACTGGAACCTGCCGCTGCCGGCCGAAACCCAGGCCTACGTGCCGAAGCTGCTGGCCTTGTCGCAAGTGGTGCTGGCACCTGAAGCCTACGGCGTGAACCTGAACCCGATCGCCAACGAACCGTACTTCCAGGTCGTCGAAATCAACCAGCGCATGGACCTGTCCAAGGTCGCCGCGGTGGCTAACATCGACGAAGACGAACTGTTCCAGCTCAACCCGGCCTTCAAGCAGCGCACCACCATCGATGGCCCCCAGCATTTGCTGGTGCCAACGTCCAAGGCGCAACTTTTGACGGCCAGCCTGTCGACCATGCGTCCTGAAGAGTTGATCAGCAAGAAGCCGCTCAAGCCGGTATTCGAAGGCTCGGACGACTCCGAACTCGCCAGTCTCAAACGCGCTTACCGCGTTAAACGCGGGGACAACCTGGCGGCCATCGCCAAGGCCAACAAGGTCGACATCAAGGACCTGCAGCGCTGGAACAAGATGACCGGCAAGAACCTCAAGGTTGGCCAGACCCTGGTGATGCAGGACACCACCAAGCGTAGCGGTAGTCGCGTCAACACGGTCGTGGCGGCGAACAGCAAAACCAACAGCAAAGCAGTCAAGGAAAAGCCGCAGACCCAATACAAGGTCCAGCAAGGCGATTCGCTGTATATGGTTGCCAAACGTTTCAATGTTGAAATGCAACACCTCAAGCGCTGGAACCCACGTGTTGGCCAGGCGTTGAAGCCTGGGCAGATGCTGACGGTGGCTTCGCCGCACTAAAATGAGCCCCTGATTTCAGGGGCTTTTTTTGGCCTGCTATTTGAGGTTTTTGTGGCGAGGAGACTTACCCCAATACACCGAAATCCTAGTGGGAGCGAGCTTGCTCGCGATAGCAGTTTTACATTCAACACGCATGTTGCCTGTCAGTCCGCTATCGCGAGCAAGCTCGCTCCCACAGTTTCTGCGCCCTATCGGCCCATCGCGCCAGCAATTAACCCCGCATTAAGTCCCGTCTTTTTCCTGTCGATACAAGCTGTTACTGTACGGGCCACAAAGCCCAAGCCGCCTGGATCGGATCCCTGACTTGAAGCGTCCCCTCCTCCTGCTCCTGATCAGCCTGGCCTTGAGCTCCCCCGCAAGCGCGACGATCAGCGAAAGCCATGGTTATGCGCAGTTCGGCACGCTCAAGTACCCGGCCAGATTTACCCACTTCGACTGGGTCAACCCGCAAGCGCCCAAGGGCGGTACGTTGCGGGTGATGGCGTTTGGCACCTTCGATACGCTCAACCCCTACACCTTCAAGGGTTCAAGCCCGGTTTCCACGCCGAATTTCCTGCAATACGGCATCAACGAGCTCAACGAACCGTTGATGGTCGGCACCGGCCAGTACGCGCCGTCCGGCGATGAACCGACCTCAAGCTATGGCCTGATCGCCAAATCGGTGGAATACAGCGAGGACCGCAGCTGGGTGGTGTTCAATCTGCGCCCCGAAGCGCGTTTCCACGATGGCACACCGATTACCGCCTATGACGTGGCGTTTTCCTACCGCTTGCTGCTCAAGGAAGGCCATCCGCAATACCGCACCAACCTTCAGGAAGTGTCGCGGGTCGACATCCTCAACCCGCAGCGCATTCGTTTCGTCTTCAAGCGCGCCGGCAATCCATTGCTGATCCTGCGCCTGGGCGAGTTGCCGGTGCTGCCCCAGCATTACTGGAAAGGTCGCGACTTCAAGGCCACCACCTTCGAACCGCCGCTGGGTAGTGGGCCATATCGAATCACGTCGGTAGAGCCAGGACGGCGGATCATTTTCGAGCGGGTCAAGGACTACTGGGGCAAGGACTTGCCGGTCAATCGCGGCAAATACAACTTCGACCGCATGGAAGTCGAGTTCTACCGTGACAGCGACGTCGCGTTCGAAGCCTTCAAGGCCGGCGAATTCGACATCTATATCGAGCACCAGGCGAAGAACTGGGAAAACGGCTACAGCTTCCCGGCGGTGCGACGCGGCGACGTCATCAAGGCGCAAATCCCGCATCAGATCCCGACCCAGAGCCAGGGGCTGTTCATGAACACCCGGCGCCCGGCCTTCTCCGAGACCAAAGTCCGTGAAGCGCTGGGCCTGATGTTTGACTTCGAGTGGACCAATCGCACCCTGTTCAGCGGCGCCTACAAACGCGCCATGAGCTACTACCCCAACAGCGAATTCTCCGCGACTGGCCTTCCGGTCGGCCATGAATGGCTGATGCTCACGCCGTATCGCGAGCAGTTGCCCGCCAAGCTCTTCACCGAGCCGTTCAGCCTGCAGCAGACCCAAGGGCGCGGCATCCCCCGGGAAACCATGCGCAAGGCCTTGGGCCTGCTTGCCGAGGCCGGCTGGAAGCTCAGTGGCCAGCACGTTCAGAACGCCGCAGGCCAACCGTTGCGTTTGGAGATCCTGCTGGTCAACCCGAACCTGGAACGCATCCTTCAGCCTTACGTCGAGAACCTCGCCAGCATCGGCATCGATGCCCGGCTGCGTACGGTTGATCGCGCCCAGTACAAGCAACGCCTCGATCAGTTCGATTTCGACATGATCCTGATGACCCTCAACCAGACGCTCAGCCCGGGCCTGGAACAATGGCAGTACTTCCATTCCAGCCAGGTCGGGGTCAAGGGCAGCAAAAACTACGCCGGTATTGCCAATCCGGTGGTCGACCATTTGCTCGAACAATTGCTCGCCGCCCAGACCCGCGATGAACAGGTCGCCGCCGGCAAGGCCCTGGACCGGGTGTTGCTGTGGCAGCACTACATCATTCCCAACTGGTATCTCAATTATCACCGCCTGGCCTACCGCAACCGGTTCGCCTTCGTCACCACGCCGCCCTACACGTTGGGCCTGAGCGCGTGGTGGCTGAAATCTTCGGAGAAAGATCGATGAAACCCATACGCGCCCTGCTCTTGCAGGCCAGCGGTCTGTTGTTCGCCGGGCTGGCCTGTGCCGCCCCGCAACATGCCCTGACCCTGTACAACGAGCCGCCGAAATACCCGGCCGACTTCAAACATTTCGATTACGTGAACCCCGAGGCGCCCAAGGGCGGGATCTTCCGTCAGGCCGGTTTCGGCGGCTTTGACAGCCTCAATCCCTTCATCAACAAGGGTGTCGCGGCCGACGACATCAGCATGATCTACGACACCCTGGCCAAACAGGGCCTGGATGAACCGTTCACCGAGTACGGCCTGGTCGCCAGCAAGATCGAAAAAGCCCCGGACAACAGCTGGGTGCGTTTCTACCTGCGCCCCGAAGCGCGCTTCCACGATGGGCATCCGATGCGCGCCGAGGACGTGGTGTTCAGCTTCCAGGCCCTGATCAAGGACGGCGCGCCGCTGTACCGCGGTTACTACAGCGATGTCGAGGAAGTGGTCGCTGAAGATCCGCTGACGGTGCTGTTCAAGTTCAAACACAACAACAACCGTGAACTGCCGCTGATCCTCGGCCAGTTGCCGGTGCTGCCCAAGCATTGGTGGGCGACGCGCGATTTCACCAAGGGCAACCTGGAAATGCCGTTGGGCAGCGGCCCGTACAAGGTCAGCGAAGTCAAGGCCGGGCGTTCGGTGCGCTATGAGCGGGTCAAGGATTACTGGGGCAAGGACCTGCCGGCCAACCGCGGGTTCTACAACTTCGACGTGATGACCACCGACTACTACCGCGACAACACCGTGGCCCTGGAAGCACTCAAGGCCGGGCAATTCGATTACTGGCTCGAAATGGCAGCAAAGAACTGGGCCAACGCCTACAACATTCCGGCCGTCACCGAGGGCCGGTTGATCAAGGAACAGATCCCCAACGGCAACCCCACCGGCATGCAAGGCTTTGTATTCAACCTGCGCCGCCCGGTGTTCCAGGACGTGCGCGTGCGCCAGGCCCTGACCCTGTTGCTGGACTTCGAATGGACCAACAAGCAACTGTTCAACGGCGCCTACGCGCGCACCCGCAGTTATTTCGAAAATTCGGAAATGGCTGCCAGCGGCCTGCCGGACGCCGATCAATTGGCGATCCTCGACCCGTTCCGCGGCAAGATCCCCGAGCAGGTGTTCAGCGAGGCGTTCCAGAACCCAATGACCGACGCCAGCGGCATGATCCGCGCCCAGCAGCGCAAAGCCTATCAACTGCTGCAAGAGGCGGGCTGGCGGATCGTCGATGACAAGATGGTCGACGCCAAGGGCAAACCGGTGACCATAGAGTTCCTGTTGGCCCAGACCGAATTCGAGCGGGTGCTGCTGCCGTTCAAGCGCAACATGAGCGACTTGGGGATTGACCTGGTGATCCGCCGGGTCGACGTCTCGCAGTACATCAACCGTGTGCGTTCACGGGACTTCGACATGATCGTCGGCAGCTTCCCGCAGTCCAACTCGCCGGGCAACGAGCAACGCGAGTTCTGGATGTCCGCCGCCGCCGACAAACCCGGCAGCCGCAATTCCATGGGCCTGAAAGACCCGGTGGTGGACCTGTTGGTCGAGCAACTGATCAACGCCGATTCGCGCAAAAGCCTGGTGGCCCATGCACGCGCGCTGGACCGCGTGCTGCAATGGGGCTATTACGTGATCCCCAACTGGCACATCAAAACTTGGCGCGTGGCGTACTGGAACCACATCGGTCATCCGAAAATCTCCCCCAAGTACGACATCGGCATCAACACCTGGTGGGTCAAGCCCGATGCCAAACCTGCGGTAGAAGTCGAAACCAAACTGCAAGCCGACCCTGCGGGCACGGAGTAATCAGATGCTGGCGTATATTTTTCGGCGACTGCTGCTGATCATCCCGACCTTGCTCGGCATTTTGCTGATCAACTTTGTGATCATCCAGGCCGCCCCCGGCGGGCCGGTGGAACAGATGATCGCCAAGCTCGAAGGCTTCGAAGGGGCCACCAGCCGCATTGCCGGTGGCGGTGCCGAAGTCTCGGTGGCGGGCTCCGCCTATCGCGGTGCCCAGGGCCTGGACCCGATGCTGGTCAAGGAAATCGAGCACATGTACGGCTTCGATAAATCGGCGCCGGAACGCTTGTGGATCATGATCAAGAACTACGCGACGCTGGATTTCGGCGACAGCTTCTTCCGCGACGCCAAGGTTATCGACCTGATCAAGGAAAAGATGCCGGTGTCGATCTCCCTTGGGTTGTGGAGCACGCTGATCATGTACCTGGTGTCGATCCCGCTGGGGATCGCCAAGGCCACGCGACACGGCAGCCACTTCGACGTCTGGACCAGTTCGGCAATCATTGTCGGTTACGCGATCCCGGCGTTCCTGTTCGCCATCCTGCTGATCGTGGTGTTCGCCGGCGGCAGCTATTTTGACTGGTTCCCGCTCAGAGGGCTGACCTCCAACAACTTCGACGAATTGAGCATGGGCGGCAAGATTCTCGATTACTTCTGGCACCTGGCATTGCCGGTGACGGCGCTGGTGATCGGCAACTTCGCGACCATGACCCTGCTGACCAAGAACAGCTTTCTCGACGAAATCAACAAACAATACGTGGTCACCGCCAAGGCCAAGGGCCTGACCAATCACCGCGTGCTCTACGGCCATGTGTTCCGCAACGCCATGCTGCTGGTGATCGCCGGGTTCCCGTCGGCGTTTATCGGCATCTTCTTCACTGGCTCGTTGCTGGTAGAGGTGATCTTCTCCCTCGACGGCCTCGGGCTGATGAGTTTCGAGTCGGCGATCAATCGCGATTACCCGGTGGTTTTTGGCACGCTTTTCATCTTCACTTTGTTGGGACTGGTGGTGAAATTGATCGGCGACCTCACCTACACCTTTGTCGATCCGCGCATCGACTTCGAAAGCCGGGAGCATTGAGATGAATTTGTCCCCTCTCAATCGCCGACGCTTCGAACTGTTCAAGGCCAACAAGCGTGGCTGGTGGTCGCTGTGGCTGTTTCTGCTGCTGTTTGGGCTGAGCCTCGGCGCCGAGCTGATCGCCAACGACAAACCGCTGGTGGTGCACTACGACAACGGCTGGTACTTCCCGGCGCTCAAGCGTTACCCGGAAACCACCTTCGGCGGCGAATTCCCGCTGGAAGCCAACTACAAGAGCCCGTACATCCGCGAATTGCTCAAGGAAAAAGACGCCTGGGTCCTGTGGGCGCCGATTCCCTACAGCTATCAAAGCATCAACTACGACCTGAAAGTCCCGGCCCCAGCGCCACCTTCAACCGACAACCTGTTGGGCACTGACGATCAGGGCCGCGACGTGTTGGCGCGGGTGATTTATGGCTTCCGGATTTCGGTGCTATTTGCCCTGACACTGACCATTCTGAGCTCGATCATCGGCGTGATTGCCGGAGCCTTGCAGGGTTTCTACGGCGGCTGGGTCGACCTGGCCGGACAGCGTTTTCTGGAGATCTGGTCCGGACTGCCGGTGCTGTACCTGCTGATCATTCTCGCCAGTTTCGTCCAGCCGAACTTCTGGTGGCTGCTGGGGATCATGCTGCTGTTCTCGTGGATGAGCCTGGTGGACGTGGTCCGCGCCGAATTCCTGCGAGGGCGTAATCTGGAATACGTGCGCGCTGCGCGGGCGCTGGGGATGCAAAACGGGGCGATCATGTTCCGCCACATCCTGCCCAACGCCATGGTCTCGACCATGACCTTCATGCCGTTCATCCTGACCGGCGCCATCGGCACCCTGACTGCCCTGGATTTCCTCGGCTTCGGTTTGCCGCCTGGCGCGCCGTCCCTCGGTGAACTGGTGGCCCAGGGCAAATCCAACCTGCAAGCGCCGTGGCTCGGCATGAGCGCGTTTGCCGTGCTGGCGTTGATGTTGAGTTTGCTGGTGTTCATCGGCGAGTCCGCTCGCGATGCCTTCGACCCGAGGAAGTGAAATGAATCAGGACAATCTGATCGAAGTGCGCGACCTGTCCGTCGAATTTGTCGTCGGCGAGCGCGTTCAACGGGTGGTCGAAGGCGTGAGCTTCGACATCAAGCGCGGGGAAACCCTGGCCCTGGTGGGCGAAAGTGGTTCCGGCAAATCGGTGACGGCGCACTCGATCCTGAGGCTGCTGCCCTACCCGCTCGCCCGGCATCCGTCCGGGACCATCGAGTACTCCGGGCAAAACCTGCTGAGCCTGAAAGAGAAAACCATCCGCCACATCCGCGGCAACCGGATCGCGATGATCTTCCAGGAGCCGATGACCTCGCTCAATCCACTGCACTCGATCGAGAAGCAGATCAACGAGGTGTTGAGCACCCACAAAGGCCTGATCGGCAAAGTCGCGACCAAGCGCACGCTGGAGCTGCTGGAAATGGTCGGCATCCCGGAGCCCGAGAAGCGCCTCAAGGCCCTGCCCCATGAATTGTCCGGTGGCCAGCGGCAGCGGGTGATGATTGCCATGGCCCTGGCCAACGAGCCGGAACTGCTGATCGCCGACGAGCCAACCACCGCGCTGGACGTAACCGTTCAGCTGAAAATCCTCGAATTGCTCAAGGAATTACAGGCCCGATTGGGCATGGCGCTGCTACTGATCAGTCACGATTTGAACCTTGTGCGAAGAATTGCGCATCGCGTATGTGTCATGCAGCGCGGTTGCATCGTCGAACAGGCATCGTGCGAAGAGTTGTTCCGCGCGCCGCAGCATCCGTACACTCGGGAACTGCTGGCAGCGGAGCCGAGCGGCAAGCCGGCGACCAATGTGATTGGCCCGCCGTTGCTGCAAGTCGAGGACCTGAAAGTCTGGTTCCCGATCAAGAAAGGCTTTCTGAAAAAGACCGTCGACCACATCAAAGCGGTGGACGGAATCAATTTCAGCCTGCCTCAGGGCCAGACCCTGGGGATTGTGGGAGAAAGTGGTTCGGGCAAGTCGACACTGGGTTTGGCGATTTTGCGGCTGATCGGCAGCAAAGGCGCCATCCGTTTTGAAGGCAAGCAGCTAGACTGCCTGACGCAGCAACAGGTTCGACCGCTGCGTCGGGAGATGCAGGTGGTGTTTCAGGACCCGTTCGGCAGCTTGAGCCCACGGATGTGCGTGAGCCAGATCGTCGGCGAAGGCCTGCGGATCCACAAGATGGGCACCGAGGCGGAGCAGGAACTGGCGATTATTGCGGCACTCAAGGAGGTAGGTCTGGACCCGGAAACCCGGAACCGCTACCCCCACGAATTTTCCGGTGGGCAACGGCAGAGAATCGCCATTGCCCGGGCATTAGTGCTAAAACCGGCGTTGATTCTGCTGGACGAGCCGACTTCGGCTCTCGACCGGACAGTGCAGCGCCAGGTGGTGGAGCTTTTGCGTTCACTGCAAACCAAGTACAACCTGACATATCTGTTTATCAGCCATGACCTGGCTGTCGTCAAAGCGCTGAGCCACCAGCTGATGGTGGTCAAGCAAGGCAAAGTGGTCGAACAGGGAGACGCGCAAAGTATTTTTGCGGCCCCCAAACATCCGTATACACAGCAGTTGCTGGAAGCCGCTTTCCTGGCCCCAGCCACTGCGCAATAACCTGAAAGAGAGGAGCAACACATGGGTTTTCTCGCCGGTAAGCGCGTACTGATCGTCGGTGTCGCCAGCAAGCTGTCCATCGCATCCGGCATCGCTGCCGCCATGCATCGCGAGGGCGCTGAGCTTGCCTTCACTTATCAGAACGACAAACTCAAGGGTCGTGTCGAAGAGTTCGCACAAAGCTGGGGTTCCAACCCTGACCTGTGCTTCCCGTGCGACGTGGCCAGCGATGAAGAAATCGCCAAGGTTTTCGTTGAACTGGGCAAGAAGTGGGACGGCCTGGACTGCATCGTTCACTCCGTCGGCTTCGCCCCGGGCGACCAACTGGATGGCGACTTCACCGAAGCCACCACCCGTGAAGGTTTCCGCATCGCTCACGACATCAGCGCCTACAGCTTCGTGGCCCTGGCCAAAGCCGGCCGCGAAATGATGAAAGGCCGCAACGGCAGCCTGCTGACCCTGTCGTACCTGGGCGCCGAGCGCACCATGCCGAACTACAACGTAATGGGCATGGCCAAGGCTTCCCTGGAAGCGGGCGTTCGTTACCTGGCCGGCTCCCTGGGCCCGGACGGCACCCGCGTCAACTGCGTATCGGCTGGCCCGATCCGCACCCTCGCCGCTTCCGGCATCAAGAACTTCCGCAAGATGCTGGCCGCCAACGAAGCGCAAACCCCGCTGCGTCGTAACGTCACCATCGACGAAGTCGGCAACGCCGGCGCCTTCCTGTGCTCGGACCTGGCGTCCGGCATCAGCGGCGAAATCATGTACGTGGACGGTGGCTTCAACACCACGGCCATGGGCAGCCTCGAAGAGTAATCTTCGGTCAGCCAATAAAAAAACCCGCCTCTTGAGGCGGGTTTTTTTATGCCTGCGATTTGTGGCCTGATGCAGACCCCCTGTGGGAGCGAGCTTGCTCGCGATTACGGAGTGTCAGTCGACATCAATTTTGAATGTCAGTCCGTCATCGCGAGCAAGCTCGCTTGTATGTTTAGACTTGAAGGGGTGGGCGGGACTAAAAGCTCGATTCTGACTCTGACCAGTACAGACCGTGGGAGACTTCTCGTCCCGCCCTTTCTACCCAAAGCGCCGATAAGGAATTCATCGGTAAAACCGACGATAGAGGCAAGCCAGCGCAACGGTAGACCCCGACAAGCTCTTAAACCCTAGCTCCGAGGATTCGTCATGACAATCCTTACTTCGCAGACGGTTGTTGGCATCGATATCGCCAAGGCTGAAATAGTTATCTATCGCTCCGACCTGC
>NZ_CP024866.1:6123448-6276760 GCF_004136015.1 Pseudomonas sp. ACM7
TCCGTTTCGCGTGATCAAGCGCCAGTTTGGCTATACGAAAGTGCGCTTTCGTGGCTTGTCGAAAAACATCGCTCAACAGACAACCTTGTTCGCTTTGTCGAATCTGTGGATGGTGCGAAAACGGTTGATGGGTATGGGCGAGGTGCGTCTGTAATGCAGGCTGATCGCCCTGAAGCAGCGCGACTAGAGGAAAGAACCATGAATTAAGGACAGGAAAGGCCTGTTTTTCGACCGACTCATGATTTTTTGAACCTCAAGCAGAGAGGGCATGAAAAATCGGTGGGTACTTCAGACCTTCCTTAACTAATGCACACTGAATTTATTGTTATTTGTCTTTGTATTTTGGTCTACAAGCCACACTGAAGCGCCATCACTGTGCACGGTATTGCATTCTTTTCCATATTCTTTATAGGTGACGCAGATCACGTCACCCGCCACAGTCCAATTACCTTTAATCTCTGGATAATTAGCAATTTTAATTAACGCGGCTCCGCCAGGACTCAATGTTTCCGAGAACGGCTCGCCTTTGGCGGTTTTGCTTTTGAGCTCACGACCAATCAACACCTGGTGAATTTCATCCCCGCTTAATTGCTTCGCACCAGCAGGTGCCGGGGTATGGGCATCGTTTGGAATCTGAGGTCCGGAAGAACATCCAGAGAGAAAGAACGCTACAGTAATGGCAGTCAACAACTTACTCATCACTTCCACCTCTTACAATTTTTTATATTCAGACAACGTAACTTTTAAGGTTAGATAACCCCAAACTGATCAATATATTTTTTGACGATAAGATCAATAGCGGCGTCAGCGAGGTGTGCACCATTGCCATGCAATTTTTTGGCGGCAAACAGATTCCTCAACTAGGGTTCTATCGAACCAAAATTGCGCCGACGGTGTTGGCGGGCACTCATCAAGGAGGGGACAGATGACATCAATTCGTAAGACCGAGCAAACCTATCGCACCTGGTCCAGCCCAATCTTGCTTGAACTCAAGGAGAGAGAGCACCAGCTGGACGCTGAAGCCCGCCAGGCCCTTCAAAATGTCTTGGTCGAGAGAAGGCTTGTCGATACCGGCAACCCTTCTGGCGAAGATCGACGCGGCGCTAATCCAGGGGCTAGCGGCCGGGGTCAATAACTGCTACGGGCTAAAAAACAGCAAGCCAGAAACAAACAAGGGTTTGCATCAGCTTTCGCCCGCAAACCCTTGATTTTAGATGGTGCCCGAAGCCGGAATCGAACCGGCACGCCCTTACGAGCGGGGGATTTTAAGTCCCAAGGGAAAATCAATCAGGCCGTGCCTCCCAATAGCTTTTCCGGGTCGCAATCAGGCAAAAAAGGATGCCATGCAGCCCAATGTTTCCGCATACCTCTAAATGATTGCGGCCCGGAAAAACCCATGTTCAAAGCGAAAAAATGCCCGCTCAGCGCGAGTCGAAACAAATCCACACTATGCCAATGATGCATACATCCACGCGTTCTACTGGTATCGCCTCGACCCCTAGCACCCCATGCACGCAGTACCAATGTAAGACCTTGTGAAATGGCCGTTTTTACTGGCGCTCGCTGCAATCGAATGCCCACAAGTGCTTACACGTGCGTGAGAGAGTCACGCAAAAGTCACGCACCCATCTCAGGCATCCTGCCGGCCGCTTATGCAAAAGGAAACTCGCGGACTCCAAAGGAGGTTTTGCGCAAGCCGACCCAAAAAAAGTGCCTCCAGGCTTACTAGGCATAAGCGGACACCACAATCGCACCACTCTTACGGCCGAGAGAGAAATGTCACCCTCTCGAATTATGGACGAGTCGGTCAACGAAGAACTCCATATGCCCTCTGGGGGTAGCCAGCAAAGGCCAGGCGTCGACCTTTAAAGCGATCTCCTGAAATGCTTGGGCGCACTTGGAGCGCGGAAAGTGTTCGTAGACTGCTCGCTGCTTCTGCACTGCCCTACGCGCACATACATCGTACGGAACCGCTCCCACATACCGCAGGGTTACGTCGAGGAAGAGATCGGTGACTTTGGCCAACTTAGCGAACAGCGCGCGACCTTCATTCGGGCTCTGCACCATATTGACCAGCACCCGGAAACGGTCCATTCCGTAATCACGATTAAGCAGTTTGATCAGTGTGTAGGCATCGGTGATCGAGGTCGGCTCGTCGCAGACCACCAGTAAGACTTCGTGGGCCGCCCGGACGAGACTGACCACCGACGAGCCGATGCCCGCAGCTGTGTCAATCACCAGCACATCGAGACTGTCACCGATTTCACTGAAGGCCTGGATCAGGCCTGCGTGCTGAGTCGGAGACAAATGCACCATGCTCTGGATGCCTGAAGCCGCGGGGACGATTCGTATCCCGCCCGGACCGCGCAAAAGTACCTCGGATAGCTCACAGCGACCTTCGATTAAATCGGTAAGCGTGTACTGCGGGGAAAGCCCCAACAGGACATCGATATTCGCCAAGCCAAGATCGCCATCAAGCAATACGACTCGCCTTCCAAACTTCGCAAGCGCCAATGAAAGATTCACAGCCACAGTCGTCTTGCCGACGCCGCCCTTTCCGCCGGTCACGGCGATAACTTGCACAGAACGCACACCATCCATGTTATTGATTACCTTCCATGTGCAACGCGTGCGAGTAGTCGCTAACTATTCCTAGATGCGCAATGGTAGCTGAAAAGTGCAGACACATGGCCACTACATGGCAATCACGCGAACCAGAACTGCCACTGCTGCAATGCCCTCATCCGCCGAGTAATCGCCTATGCCCCATTCAGACCTGCTCCCTTCCCTGCTCTTCAAGATCAACGAAAACCAACTCGCCCTCGAAGCCGCCATCCTGGAGCTTTCCAACTGGGTCGAGGCTCGCGGTTCGGCTGACGTCGCCGACAACGTACGCGGCGCTCTGGACACCATCGACAAGAACGAAGAGTTCATCAAGCTGACGCTCGCGGTCCTAATGACGCCGGAGTGACTGCTATCGGCTGGGAATTCAACCGGTCACTGCACCTGGCATCAACTGGGTTGATCGACGACCCTAATCTGCGCCAGCCCTACCAGCTCAGCCTGCTCTAAAATCTCCTCCGGCGTCGCGTCCGCAGTGGGCATGATCAGGCTGTTCTCTCCATCCCCAAAATGCAGCTGTAGCAGGTGCATTGCCGCCTCATGGACGGGCAGCTGAGGCTGCTTTAATTCGAACATGTATGTGCGAGGCTCGCCATTGAACAGGTATTCCAAGGTGAAGTTGCGCATGGGGACATCCTCATAATGGGAGAAGTACAGCCAACTATCCTGACCTAATGGTCAGTTTTTAGCTCAAGTGTTCCACCGACCGTACACCTTTCATAACCTACGGTTCGTCGCCTCACCCTCGCCCGATCCCGCCCGCCTCGACTACTGTATATGCGAACAGTATCGATAAGGCATGGCCGTGGACCCGTACGAAATCGAAGACACCTCCGACTGGCTGGGCTGCCCCACCGAACTTGAAACGTGCACCCACTATTTGCGCATGCTGGAAAACGAGGTCCAAGAACTAAACCTGCACCTTCGGAAGGCGCGAGAGGATATCTTCGGCCTGGTGCAGATGTATGACGAAGCGATCACGCAACGAGACGACGCAATGAGCAATCTTCGGGAGAGGTCAGCTCAACTGGCAAGCGTCCGAAAGGAATTGTACAACCTCGAAATCTCGGCCAGAGGTCACAAACGCGAGGCTGAGCGGCTCAAGGGAATGCTGGAGGGCCTGACGCCCCGGCCCAAAACGATCATTTAGGTTCGACATACAGTTGCAATAATTACTATGCAATGTCTACGAAATGGCTATCATCCCCCCCCACTCGATCATATTCTCCACGGAAGGTTCCCCATGAGTCGCTTTCTTATCGCCTGCGCCGTATTTTCCTGCTCTGCTGCCCATGGTGCTGACTCTATTATCTTGCCCTCGCATTCACTCAGCCAAGACTCGACCGTTTCAATCAGCCAAGCCGACCAAACCCGAATCGTCATCACGAAAAGGGACTTTGGGGATTACAAGACGTACGTAAAGCTAGAATTTAATTGCGCTGATTCCACTGTTCGTTACCTTGGATCTAGCGCTAGTCCTACCGGTTTCGACGCAGGGCTGCAGGATAAATATTTTTCGAAAGTGGGTGAGACCTTCGTGCCTCCTTCCCTGCTGTCTGAGGCATGCAAGGACACAACAAGCACGCTCACCGCTTCACAGTAAGATACCCCCCTGTCTCATCCCGATCGTCATCGCGACAATTCTCGCACGTAGGTTTGGCACGCACGCAGCGCGATCAATCCCTGATCGCCGGCGTCGGTAATGGCGACAATTCGTTGAGCATGCGCTTGGTCAAGTCGGGCGCGCGCTCCTCCATGAACCACGCTGCCGGCCGCGGCACCGGTTGGCACTGCGTAGCCACTGGCTGTATCCGCTGTGTCGAGAAGGACTGACAACCGCAAATCAGAAGTGGCAAGGCGATCGCGCAGGCGAGCCTGATTGGATTGAGCATTGGTCAGTTCCTTGTAGTGATTTTCGTCGCTGGCCGACAGACGCTGTTCGAGCGCCAAACGCTTTTGCTGATCGGCACGAAGCTGGGCAGCGGCCGCGTTGCTTATGGCGGTCAGGTCGTCCTGATGCAGGCCAGCCTGCTCGGCGAGCTGCTTACCGTAGCGCCAGTCCTGTACCTTCCAGGCGGATGTCGCGGTGCCGGCCATCAGAACCAGAATCAGCGCCAGCAGACCGATCAACTTTTGCGCCAGCGTCATCACGGCACATCCTTGAAGAAGACGTGACCGCCCAGTTTGAGGGTCTGCTTCGCCTTCGCCGCCCAGGCCGGCGCCTTCGGCATTGCGGTGGCGTAGTAGTGCGTTGCGCCGCCGGTGGGATCAGGAACCTTGCTGTCAATGACCTGATCGGCAGCGATGCGCGCCTGAGCCAGCTCGCGGAACGGGATCTGCTTCAGCCCGATCAGAAACTGGTAGTTCGGGTCTGTCTTATTCCAGCAACTGAACTGATAGGGCTTCTGGCACACACCAGCATAACCCTCACCCCACCATGGCTTTTCCTTTCCATCGAAAACGCGATTGCGGATCGTCCAGGCCACGGCCACTTGGCCGGCCGACGTTTCGCCGCGAGACTCACCCCATAGCGTTCGCGCGAGTATGTCGCGGTCTTTTTCGGTAACTGGCATCACTTTTCTCCAGGCAAAAAAAATCCCGCTCGATGGCGGGGCTCTGTGCTGCTTTGTCGCTCTACATCAGGTCAGCGGATCGAGCCTCTGGGTCAGCAACAATGACCGGCACGACCGGCTCTGTCGGCCAAACCGGCGCGGCGTACCAAGTCGGCTGCACGGTGACCTTGCCCAGGGCGAACTTGTAGGTTTTCCACGCTTTGAGATTGATCAGCAGCGCGGCCTGCTCTGCTTCATCCGCCTCAGTGGCATCCCCGGCGTCAATGCCATATCCGAGCGTGTTGACGCGGTCCTGAATACGGGCGATCTGCAAGACGGCCTTGGCGTTCTTGGCGGCGAGCATGGCTTTGGCCTCGGCCAGCTGTGCCGCCGCCGAAGTCGCCGCTTTCATTTCGGCGGTGATCAGCAATGACCAATCGATCTCTCCAGCTACCGGCTCGCGAGGAGATGGCAGGGGCTCAGGTGATTCGGAAGGGGGATCATTCGGGAGCGGCTGAGGGAACTGTATTACGCCGTTGGGCACACTCAGCAACGGCACAGGGAAGGCCTGTTCCGGACTGTAGTTCCATGGGTTAGGCAGAATAAGCGAAAGGGTCAGTTCGCCATTCGTTCGCTCAACCTGACTGGCAAACCACGCCGAGTTTATTGCCAGGAGAGGAAGCGTGTCGCCCTCACCGATGGCGGAAAAGTCGAAGGACGCCCCATTCAAAATAAGGACATCGTCGGCCCGGAGTGCATACAGCGATTCATCAAGCCGAACCGGAACAAGTTTGATATTCATATCAGTACCACCTGCCTATTGCATGCACGTTTAAGACAAAGGCGCCAGCACCCGTAGTCCCCGAGGTGGCGGCGAGCCATGCGCTCAAGGTACTTAAAGTGGGTGCCGTTACGTTAGTTACCCATGCCGACCGGGTAGAAATATCCTGATCTACAAGCTGGGCATAGAGTTTTGGCGTTGCAGCAAATCCACCAGGCAAAGAAGCGGTCACGTTTAAATATCGGACGCCTGTTCCTGCGGTCCAACTAAGCGCCGGGTAGCTAATAGACTGCGAGGTCAGCATGAGCCCGTTGGCAAACTTCCAGACCTCTCCCGTCGCGTTGCTTACATACTCCATCAGCGCGCCAGTTGGCGTTCCACCAGATTGCGAAACGGACCCAAGAATCGCCGCAGCAGCGAGCTTTGTGGCGGTACCTGTCGCGTTGCCCGTCCCTCCCTGGGCGATGCTCAGCGCAGTCGTGAGCCCAGACAGAGAAGTGATATCTGCGTTCGCTCCCGACTTTGCGGCGACCAATGTAGAACGCGCACCAGCTGCATCCGTGTCATTGAGAAGCCCTTGGGCGAACGGTGCAAGGTCGGTGATCCCGGTCCCTCCTTTGCTCGGCGGCAGGACATCGTAGTTGCCGGTCGTACCGAGTGCAGCCAACTTGGCGCCATAGGTATTGACCAAGGCTCTCAGCGAATCGGCCGAATCCTTCACGTAGCCTTGCAGCGGCGCCAGCGCGTAACCGCCTGCACCGTTGGTTGCGCCCTGATAGTTCGGCGAGATCGACATCGCCGTGTCGCTGGCAATGTTGGTCACCTCGTACCAGCCGCCGTCGGGACCGCGAAAACCATCGCCCACGCGGCCATTGGCTATAAAAGCGGTGCCGGTGCCGATCACGGCATTGGAATTTAGGACGACCGAAACCGTCCCGGCTTTATACCAAGGCATGGAGTACTTCCTATTCGAAGGTGTTTAGACGGCGAGCTTTGCGAACACGGCCGGCATGAAGAAGGCAAACGGGTTGGAGAACCCGTCGGTAACGGCGTACAGCGTACCGGTGCTGAAACTCCACAAAGTTTTAACAAGGCGACCGGACCCAGATCCCGTCAGCATGTTCATGCCGAAGGTATTGATAAGCATGTATTCGTTTTCTGGAAAGTTGAACGACACGGTGTAAAAACTTCGGGTGCTGCCCGTGGCGGTAGTTTCAGATCGGACATAGGTCCAGGTCTGGAACGCTCGAGTGAACAGTGCCGTCGGAGTTCCTGAATCGAAAAGAAGCTTTGAATCACCGTCCCAAAGCCGCATCCCGTATGAAGCAACCGGCTGCGCGCCGAAGGTCGCGGCGAAGTACCGCCCGTTCGGTTGATTGGTATTCACGTCGTACGCTCGGACATAGAAGCCGGTCCAGTTGCCAGCTGATCCAATCACCTGCATGGCGGTGAGTCCCGCCACCCCGCCGGTATCCGGCCGGCAAAACACCAGAGGTGGCTCTTGACTAGTGATGACGCGCGGAAAGGAAGTGGAGGATCCAAGTCCGGACTCCTGCGTCGGCGCATAGCGGCCGCTACAGATGACGTTCAACCTGGAAAATTCCGAGTCGATCACCACTTGATTACTGTTGTTGACGAAGCTGAGTCCGTACGACGCCATTAAGCAAACCTTATAACCATCAATCGCATGGTTCCGCTGGTGGAAAGACTGGCCGCGAAAGTGCGCGTGTAGTTGTAAACACGCGCGACTCCCGACAGCATTTCAGTTTCCAATTGAAAGGATGTCGCTTCGTTGTACGGACCTACCGGGATCACGATCGCGACTGAATTGGAAGCATCACTTCCCGGTACCGAAAAGTCCTGATTCGCCTTTGTGCTATTGGCAAAGGTAACCAGCGTGGACAATACGACCCGCATGGTGAATGAGTTCTCGTCGACCTGAAGCACCCCATCGGCGCCCCAGATCCGCATTCCATGAGCCATTTTTCACCCCAAGTATCCGAGACGCACACGCAGCACGTTGTTCGCATCGTAGACGGAGACGTTCAGCGAGTTGATTACCAGGCGGCCTTGCCCGGGAACGATGCCGTTGATCTCCAGTGTGCCGTCCTTGTTGAGAATCCAACCCTGTTGACCGGCGATGTAGTTGGTCGAGCTGATGTAGCTGCCGATCTTGGCGTTGGTGATGGTGCCGTCCGCGATAAATGCCGAATTTATGAAGACCTGCCCACCCTGCACCGCAAACGGAACCGAGATGGCACCGCCGGCGATTGTGTTGACGACAGCAAACCGGTCAGCGCTCACCAGGAACTGGCTTTGCAAGCCTGCACCGGTGTTCTCGATGCCCAGACCGATACCGGCGGCGACGTACTGCCCGCCCGCCGTGACTTGCATCTTCACCGACCACATCGTGTTCAGCTTGCCAGCGGTGTCGGCATAGGCCGTCGATGTTTGCTGAATCGCGGCGGTGTTTTGTCCCACCGACACATTCAACTGATCGATCTTCGTGGACGTTGCTGAATCGTTGGTGGCGACCACCTGTTCCAGTTCGGTGATGTTCGCCGCGTTCTCGCCGATGGCGGCGTCGAAGGTAGTGAGCCTCTGTGCCATCGCTTCGTTTTCAGAGGTGCGAACCTTGGACTCCGAAGCGATCGCCGCGGTGCTGGTCCAGCCCTTCAGGGCATCGGCCAGATCCCCTTCGCCATTGTCGTCGCGGGACGACGCCCGCAACGCTTGGAAGGCCGTCGCCTGAGCAGTGACCACACCGTCGATCTCGATGATGTCAGCCGTGTTGGTGGCCACCTGCTGCGCCAACCCATTTGCAGTTTCAACCGACTGCCCCACATCCAGCCAGTAGGTTGCATTCGGTGGCGGCGTGTTGATTGGAACCTCGCCTTTGGCCTGAAAGATGTGACCGTCTTCCACGACCATCTGGTCTTTCTCGTAAACCTGATCCGGCTTGTAAGCGGACAGGCCGTCCAGCGCATCGATCTGATCTTGAAGGCCCGGGATTTTGTTGATCTCGTCCAGCAGGTCCTGGCCGAGCTCCGTCTCGGTGATCTGGCCGGCGATCATTGCCAGGATCGGGGACGCGTTAGAGCTCGACTGGCCCTGCACGCCGATACCAATTGGGTGCCACGGTCCGATGTTGCCGATCCGGTCCACCAGGCGCGCCCAGAAGTAAAAGGTCACGCCTGCGGCCAGGCCGAGCATTGAGAAATCGCTTTGCGGGTACGACAGGTCTGTCAGCTTGGAAGCGGCTTCCAGGCTGGTTGTCGGGCCGTACCAGACTTCCGTCCGCTGCGTGTCCTCTGCGCCAGCTGGGAAGCCCCACTTCAGGTAGATACCGAACAGCAACGGCGTGGCCGTCAGATAGCTGAGCGCCGGCGGCAATCCTTCCTTCCCCTTGAGGTTGGTCAGGATCGAGTTACGCCAGACCGACGAGATGTCGAAGGCACTGACCGCGCGGACGCGAGCCACGTAGGCGCCGGCGTAGATACCCACCACGTCGACACTGGTCATGCCAGTGCGCTGCAGCTTGATCCAGTTGCCACTGTCCTTGCGCCACTCCACGTCGTAGCCGACCGCGCCGTTCACCGCCGGCCAGGTGATGGTCATGGTGGCGACGGCGATGCCCTGGGACACGACCGAGTTCGACGTGACGGTGACGCTGGCCGGCGCCGGGACGACGGTGATCGGGATTACGCTGATTGGGCGCTCTTCCAGGCGCGCGCCGGTGTCGATGTAGGCGAACTTGCTCGGGTCGTACTGAACCGCCGAGATCTCGAAGACGCCAGGCTCTGGACGCGATACTGCGGTTACCCGATACAACGGCACAGCCAGGTCATCAGCATCCAGAGCCCAAACGAGCTCTGGTTCCGGCACAGCTGAGTAGGCAACAGTCACCGTTACCACCCGTCCTGCTACCGATTGAACGGTGCGACCTTCGCACTTGCCGTTGGGCAAGTTCAGGATCAGTCGGTCGCCGGTCTTGGCTTGGGTGTCGCGGTCCAAGGTAATGGCGCGGCCCAACACCGCAGAAATACGTCCACCGATTGGACGGCCGGCCAGCAGCTCGTCGGCCACAGGAATAACGTAGCCAGGCAGTGGGATGCGGCCATCGAGGCCAACGCGGAAGTTGATCCCGCGATCCCTAGAGTTTGTCAGTAGCGCCCACTTGCCACGGCGCTGCGCTTCCGACTCGCGGGTGCAGCCGATCGCACTGATCTCCAGCGGATTGTCGCCGTAGCGCCGCTGAAGCTTGGCATCCGTCACCGCAGTGACGTCAGTGTCGTAGTTGTTCGCCGGGTTGTCGTAACTGATAAGGGCGCGACTGTAGCGGGTGCGTTCCGATGCGCTCGAGTAGGTGAACTTGCCGTCGATGACATTCGCCCGGGTGTAGGCGAAGTCGAAGTCGGTCGCGCGCGGCATGTCGGACAGAGTGAAGACCTGGCCTTGAGCCCAGTAAGTCATGCCGCGGTAGATCGTAGAGATATCGCGGAGCAGTGACCAGGCGTCAGCCTTACCCTGAAGATTGAGGTTGCAGATGAAACGCGGCTCCTGACCACCCTTCCCATCCGGCACCAACTGATCGCAATACTGAGCGATCCGGTAAAGCTCCCACTTATCGACCTGCCACGGTTTGATGCGGCGGCCCAAGCCGAAGCGGTCGTTTACTGTGATGCCGTAGGTGACCCAGGCGGGGTTATCGGTCCACGCCTCCTTGAAAGTCCCATCCCAGATGCCCGTGTAAGAGCGGGTATCGGGGTTATAGTTGCTCGGTACCATCCACTTGCGGGCGTGGCAATCGACGGTCACTGCCGGGATACTACGGAACTGCTCGGCCGAAAACTCGATGTACAGCAAAGCGGTATTCGGGTAACGCAGCTTGGCGTCGATCACCTCAGTGAAACCGGCAATCTGCATGGTGTCGGCTATTTTGTTGTTGTTCTGATTCGGCGTAATACGGGTGATGCGGATCAGCCACCCACTGGTCGCCACAGGCAAATCAACGCGACGAGTGCGTTCGTAGGTGGTAGTGGTCTTGCCGTCCACAGCTTCGCTCAGCACCTGCTGATAGGCGCCGCCGTCGGTTGCGACTTCGACCTTGTACTCAATTCTGTAGCCGTTGATGTTGTTTTCAGCATCTACAGATTGAAGAGCCGCCCACGCAAATCGCAGGCGCACCGCTGACAGTTCGGTGTTGCTGATCGCGCGCACCCAAGGCGTGCCGCTGCGCAACTCAATGCCAAGGGTGGTTTCGTTCTCTACCGATGGAATGCCCTGGATATAGCTTTGCTCGACGGAGCCGTTGCGGTACTCCCACTTCACGTTCGGGAAGTTCATGTTGCCCTGAGGGTCTTGCAGCGGCGTGTTGTCGAGGTAGATGTCCTGTGCCGTCGGATTGCCGGCGAACTCGCCCTCACCCATGGCAATCAGTATCTTGGCCACGGCTACCGAGCGCAGGCTATCCGGCGCTTCGGTCGGGGTCTTTGGCTTATCCGATCCGCCCTTGGCGCCGTAAATATCAAGCTGCTGTGCTGCGCCCATGCTTTTCTCCAGGCAATAAAAAACCGCCTCATAGGCGGTTGTGGTGGTCGTTGGTCGGACTACATCTGGTCTTCGGCATAAATTGCAGCGCTGATGATCGCCCCGCCCCACCGACGCTTGCCGACACAAAGCGGTACCGGGTTGCCGGAAGCCGTGGTGTTTTTGGCGCTGCCGAACGCGTAGCCGGGAGTGTTCTCGGGGGCCGCGCTGGTTTTGAGCCCCTTCGCGGCAGGACTGAGCATCTGAATGACGCCGCCGATAGCCATAGACGCACCCATCGTGATCAAGGCTGAGCCAAACGGGGCGCCTGCGCCGAATGTGCCGCCGGTGATGACTAGGCCGACCACGATTAACACCGCACCAATGATCGTTTGAAGCCCGCCAGCCTTCTTGCTGCCAGTGATGACCGGTGCAATTCGAATCTCGCCGCCTCCGCTGAAGCTCAGTTCTTGCTCCCCAATATTCGTTATGCCGCGGAACACGGCAAACTCCATGCCTCTCGATTTTGCGTTGGAAAGAAACCGCTCAAACCCCGGAATTTGCACACACAGAGCCTTGATAGCTTCAGCCGGCGATCGGACGGAAAGTCGGAACGACCGACCAAACTGCCGAAGTTGGCCATATAGCTTGATCGTGGTCATGGGTTGGTAATTGATCGCCAGCGCGCTCATGCTTTTCTCCAAGCAACAAAAAACCCGCCGAAGCGGGCTTTGAATTAGGTTTCGTCTACAGGCAACTTTGCAGGGCGGTCAGTCTTTTTGCGGATATCCAGTTGTTCAGCACAGCGTAGTACTTGGCTACCGCGCCGGACGCGCCTGGTTGGATATCGGCGAAATACTCGGAGCCTGCAGTGAATACGGTGTACCCACCATCCCGGCCAGGCTGGAGCGTGGCTTCAGGCGTAACCCCGAACAGGGACTGATTCTGCCATTCGTACTGGACGCACTGAGCCAGCGCTTTGTCAGATTTCTTCGAATACAGAATCTTGTCTGGCCCTTCCTGACGCGCTTCGTTCATCGTCGGCGCCATGCACCCCGCCAGCAGCATTACAGCCACCACCCCTATCAAAATCCGCATGATTCTTCCTCGTCCTGAAAGGGGGTGACCATAGCATTTATCATTACTTGGACCGAATCACGATGGTCGATGCGATCATGTCGCCCAAACGTTTTCGGGAACCAAAAAAAATGAATATCCAATCAAAAATATTCAGGAACGGCGTCGTGATGTTTCGCATGAAAGATTGATACAGATTACAGCTGAGGTAGCTGCGCTCATCAATCACTGTCATGCCCAACAACTTTTTTCCAATGCTCTGGCCGTTTGGCATTGCATCGGAAAACAGGTAATACACCACGCCTGAGCCGATAGCGAGCGCGCCTACGACACTAGACGGTAAACCAACAACAGCTGCCAACCGCCCGACGAAAGTAAATAGAAAAACGGTGATCATGGAGTCAATCATTTGTCCTCCCCATCGACGCCCCAGACCAGCTAGGTTTTTGGGCTTCTGATATTCACCTTGGGTATTGCTTACTTCCATGCGCTGCCACTCCGTTGGTATATAGACCAGAGGATATCGGCACCGTCCAAAAAATATTTAGCGCACCCCAAACCGAAGCGCTGAAAACCCTTGGGCCGAAGTATAAAACCCGCCTGTACGAATCCCCAGTAACGCCCCGCCCTCGTTCGGTAGTAGCTTTTGGCCTTCTCGAAACCAAGGAGCGGTCATGTCAATCAGAAGTCTTGCGAAAAACCTGCCGGCCGATCCCGACAACTTTGGCTCAGTCCTTGGCTGGGGAGTGATTCAGAAATCGCCGTGGCGATTCATCGACATTTACGCGTCCAAAGATGCGGCCGAAGCTGAATCCTCAGCCCGTGGGCCACGTTACAGCGTCGAATACGGATCTCACCGCCTTGGTACGGGCGATTTTATCGGCGGGCTTATACCGCCGAAGTAACCGGAAGCTTTTCTTCTGCAAAGTGGATCCGCCCAGGGCCGGACACGAGCTTAGCAGTGAGCCCAGGCTTTCCAGTGTACGCACGGCGGTAGCCATCCTTGCTCTGGCACTTTCCGGAGAATTTCATGTGACCGATCTCGACGCCGGCGTCCAGAATCGCGACCCCGGATTCAGCGCCGCAGATACCGCCGTCGGTAATAGTGAAGAGGTCGTGAATGGTCAGCATGTAGCGCTGGCTCGGCTGCATACAGCCCTCCTGCTGCCGGATGGGCAGTGAGAATGAATTGAAGGATTTCCCAGTCCTTTGCCTGCAAGCCCAAGGACTGGGATTGCGCCAATTTCGGCGCGTTTATGACCTGGAGGTCAATGTGACAGAGCAAGCCCGCTTTCCCTATGTACTGATAACCAACAGCGCATCGGTCATCAATAAAGCCTCATCGCTATCACCTACAGGCATCCACCGAGGAAAGGGAATCACCACCTTTTTGGCGGACCATCAATTCGACAAGGTTTTCTCAAGTCTGAGCGAAATCGGCGACGAGTTCGGGCTAGTTCAAGCGAATGACCTCAAATACAACCATGCCGATGGCGAACTGGCCCGAGTGTTCGATCACATTAAGTAGGCCGAGAGCAACCGCTGCGGTAAAGCACCTTGCCGTCTCGCACTTCTATTAATGCTCCCTCGGCAAGATGATATGGGCCGCTGAGTACATACTCGGCGCGCCCATCTTGAACGTCTATTTCAATAGGTTCTCGCTTCGGCAGATTGCTCAGTCGGCTGCGCCAAGCAATCGCTGGCTGATACGGGTCGCTTTGTTGCATATCTCCCTCCCGCGGCTCTGCCGCGTCATATGGTTGGTTGTGCATCTTTGTGCCTGAGGATCAGGCGTGTTCGGTCCAGCCAAGGCCCGCCGAAGACGATGATCTCGCTCGGCCTTCCGTACAGATGGTGAAGCAAAAATGGGCCAGGACCGAAGGTGTTCGCATCCTCGCCAGGCAAGGATGGATCGCTACCGAGGAAAATCCCTGCATGGTTCGGGTAAACCGTCCGACCGACTTCCATGACGATCGTGTCGCCGCGTTGCGGCTGATCGACCTTATAGAAGCCTGCCGCCTCGTAGTTCGCCTCGTACAGACTGGTGTTGTCGGCGCTCTCCCACCACCCATCGGTGCGCTTGAAGGCTTCAAACTCCAGACCCCACTCGCGCTTGTACCAGTCGGCGCAGACTTGCCAGCAATCCCAAGCCCCGTGCACGAACGGCCGGTTGAGCAGCGGCGTGTTGCCGCTTGGGGTGATGCTGCGCAGATCACCTTCCGGCCAACTGAGGATATGCCAAGGCAAGGCTGTCGCCTCGCACATGGCCAAGTCATGCGGTGACGGCCTGCTGGTTGCGTCCGGGTGTGAGTGGAAGATACCGATCACCTCGCCAGCGTCCTCTGCCGCGGCGTAATCCTCGGGATCGATTCGAAACTCGTCGGTCGGCTCGGTTGCGATGTTCCGGCATAGAAAGTACTTCTGCTTGCGCCCGGTCGCCAGCACCAGGCCGCAGGCCTCTTTCGGATACTGGGCGGCGGCGTGCGCCTCCATCGCGCTCAGGATGTGCTTGCGCATGGTCAACTCCGTGCGATCAGGGACACCGCGGGGAATCCGCCGTGAGGAAGTGGGTTGTTCTGGCCGAAGCGCAATTTGCAGGACTTCAGCCCGCCCTTGCACTCGTCCTTGCTCGGGTCGTCCGTGGGGTTGTCGTCGTCATCGAACATCGCGCCGCCGGTGTAACCGCAGTTTGGCCCGCGGTAGCCGCCGGTCATTGCCCAGTGGCAGAAGGTCGTCATCTGTCGACCAGGCAATCCGTGGTTGTCGATCTCACCTGGTGAGGACAACTCCCACTGCACTACCTCGCCGTCTTCACTGGTCTTCTGGTCGATGTACCAGATTTCCAGCGCCTCTTGGGTAGGGTCGGCAGTTGGATTGCCCTCGGGGAAGTTCACGGCGTCCAAATACTGCGCCATGGTCTCGCGCACGGTGAGCGTGAACTTTGCGAGGTCATCAAAAGCCAAGCACAGCGCTGTGATTCGCCCATTCACGTTGCCGGCCATGAACGTCGGCCGGGTAGCGCTTCCGTTACTGTCGGCGCCGATCCCTTCAATCTGTACCGGCCAAGCCGCGTACTCGCTGCCCTGCCACCAAATCGATTTCGCCGGCAACTCTTCGACCGAACCCTCATAGGCCAACAATTCATCGGGCGTGTGCGGAATCGCGTGGGCATGAAAGCGCAGAACGTCCGCGCCGTACTCCGTGCCATCGATTTCAAACAGCCGCACTTCCCCACCGGGCTCCAGCTTCTGGATGTCCGTAATCAAAGCCATGCGGCGTTACCTCAGGGGTGAAAGGTTTGTTCGAAGGTGGCGGTCAGCGTGTAAACCGATCCGCCTTTGTGTGACGGCTGAAAGCCGGTGCATTTGTAGAGCCCGAGTTCGCCCAGGGGCGGCGTCCACAGGAAAGCCTTTGCCCCCTTGTGGCGGCGCAAGAACGTGATGATTTCCTTGATCCGCTCCGAACTCCCTGTGTGGGTGACCGGCCAAGACTGCTGCTCGTTGTTGATGCCGTCCGAGACCAACTGCTCGTAACCGTCGCCTAACTGCTTTGACCTGGTGCGCTGCTTGATGTCGCCAGTAGCGCCCTTTTCGATTTGCCAGGTGAATCGCTCAATTGCCATGGATCACCCCGTGATGGCTCTGTTGATTTTTCCGCCCCGGCGCAGGTCGACGCTCACCAGCTTCTGGTAACGCTGATCAACGAAGTCGGCCAAGTCCTTGCCAAACTGCTGATAAGCAGGATCATCAGCCGTAGAGCTGGTTGATCCATCACTGGCCACCATGACTTGCACACTGATCGTTGTTCCGCCACCAGAGCCAGCAAGTGCAGCAACGCCTGGGCCCGCACCGGAAGTCAGCGGCGTGACGCTGCCGCCATTCGCGCCGGTCATGAGGAAGGACTTGCCGCCTTCGTTGTACAGTTCCGGACCCAGCTCGTTGACCTCGTAGAGAGAATTTGGGGCTACAGGTCCGCCGGCTGCTCGGTAGCCAGAGAAGTCGACGTTGGTGTATCCAGCCTGAGACGCTCCTGCAGCCGAGGAAGCAGCACCGGCAGAGCCAGAGGCCAGCCCGTTACCACTACCGCTGCCGACGAAATAGCTGGTAGCCGCCCCGACCAGGCTGCCCAACAGAGCCGAACTGGCCTGCCTCGTCGCAATACGCGCCATGTCCGCCAAGATCGACTTCGCGAAATCACCGAACGACGCCTTCCCTGTCATAGCGAAATTGACGATCGAATCCTCCATAGAGCTGAACGCATTCGTGAACAGGCTGCGTGTTTGCCCTGCGATATCCCGCGCCGAATCCAAGTAATTGGCCCAGGCCGATGTCGCGCCCTTGGTCCAGTCACCCTGCGCCGCTTCGACGTCGGCATAGTTCTGCCGGATCTGGTCGGTCGCTGCCTTGTTCGCGTCTGCGAGGGCTTGGGACTTCTGCTTGAACTCTTCAGGGGCCATGTTTCTGGACGGGTCGGAGCGCTGATTTTCCAGATCCAAAGACTGCTGCGCGAAACGGTCTTGCTGGCTGTTCAATTCGCCAGAAAGAGCATTTTGCCGATCACCCTGGCCAACGCCATTGGCGGCGCGCTGCCCGGCAAGTGCCAGTGCCTTCTGCTGCTGCCCGAGGGCTGCAACGTACTGGCTGATCGCGTACGTCTGCTTGTCGAGGCGTCCTTTCTCGCTAGTAGCCAACACCTCCTGCTGGCTGTCAGCGTCTTTCTGCGCTTTGACCATGGCGGTGCGTGCATCAGCGATTTTCTGGTCGAGTTGAATGCGCTGCGCTGCCGTGGTGCTGGACTTGTCCTTCACGGCCTCTAGCGCCGCAATCTCGGCTTCGTACGCTGCCGTTACTTCGTCCCGCTCGTTTCCGATCAGGCCGTCACGTTTTTGCGAATACTCCGCCTGTGAGATGAGCCCGGCCTTCTGCATCGCGTCCAGTTGCTTCTGGGCGTTGCTGTATTCGGCCAGAATCGCCGTGAGCTGGTTTTTCGCATCGTTGAAGCCCGAAAGGTCAACACTGCCCGCCGCGGCTTTCGGATCCTTGTCCTTGTCGTCGATGGACTTTTTCAGCTTTTCGTATGCGCCGCCGGAGAACTTCTTGCCGTCAAACTCCACGCCATTCAGCAGCTGTGCCTTCTGTCCGGTTTTTTCTGCATCCTGATAAAGCTTCGTGAACTGATCATTCAGCTTTTTGTATGCCTCCTGCCGCTTTGCAAGCGGGTTCAAGTCCTCCATCTGCTTGTCCAGATCCTTCTGGACGGCGATCAGTTCCTTGTTTGCATGGGTTGTCTCGCCGGTTGTGACGGCTAGGTTCTGGCTGGCAGCTTGACGAGCTTTGAGCCCAGCAAGCCGAGCTTCCAATGCTGAGGTGGAGTCATCATTTTCACCTTCGCCCAATCCCAGAAACGTGTTGAGTGAGCTGAGTCCGTTCGATACCGCGCCAGCGACACCACCACCTTTGCGGGTATCGAGCACCCGCTGACTGATCTCGATCTGCTTGGCCAGGTCCGGGAAGACCTCCGACCGAATGGCGCCATAGGCGCCGGTGATCGCGATCTTGATGTTGTCCCAATCGCGCTCAACATCTGACAGGGAAGCGCGGTAGGCCTTCAATCGTTCCTGGGCCGACAGATTCAGGCTTTCACTCAGGACATCCAGCGCACGCTGGTGGTCGCCTTGGTCGTCGATCGCCTTGATGACCTCGTATTGCTCGTAGGTAAGCAGGCCGTATTGGTCGCTGATTTTCGCCGCAGATTCGGTTGCAGTGTCACCGGCGTTGGCCAAGGACTTGGCGATATCACCGACGCCCTTACCTGTTACCTCGCCAATAGCTGCCGCTGCCTGAGCCAGATTCTGCATCTGGACGCCGCTGGTAGCCGCACCGGAAGCGAGTTCTATAACAGCCTCGCGTGCACCGGATAGATTACCGGTCAGCACGCCGGCCGATTCGCTCATGGCCTTGAGACTGGCAACACTCTGCCCTGCGTCGTTCGAACCGCCGTTGATGGCAGCGTTGAACGCCCGGGCCTGTTTCATCGCATCGACGTAGGCATAAGCGAGGCCGCCTAGCACTCCAGCGAGAAGACCTGCCGGAAGCAGCAAAGCCGCCATGCTTTTGGCAGATGCTCCAGCGCCGGCGCCAAGCTGGGCAATAGCCCGCGCCCCGCTGCCCAAATCGCCGGATGACAGCGCGTTGGTCAGTTGCATGACGTTTTCTTGAGCCTGACGGGTGCCGAGCTTCAGTTTGTCGAATGCGGTTTCTGTCGCGGTCAGGCCTGACCTGTCCTTGCCGATTTTTGCCAACCGATCTGCGTAAGCCTGAGCGTCGATGCCGCCGGCCTTGTGCAGGTCATTGAGCGCCTTTTCCTGCGCTTCCAACTTGGCCAGTTTGGCGGTCACGGGATCAATGCCGTTAACTGTGCGCTTCAGCGCCTCAATCTGGCGGTTCTCCGCATCGATCAGGCGCTGTTTTTGCGCAACTTCCTTGGCTTCGGCTTTTTCGATCTTGTCGTAAGACTTGCCGAGGCGTTCCTGATACGCCTCCTGCTGTTCGACAGTGACCAGGCCCCCCTTGCGGGCGCGCTCCAGCAACCCTTCCGCTTGAACCAGTTGCTCGATGCTGCCGAAGTTGCCGGACATCGCCTTTTCAAGTTGGCTGATGATGGCAATTTCACTGGTCGCGCTTGCACCTGATTTACGCCTTGCCTCGGACTGACGCTGTGTGGCGCCCGTGGACTTGTCGATCTCCTGAGCAACTTCACGCTCGGCCTGAACGATCTTCTTGCCAGTGTCCGCCAGTTCGGTCCCGGTCTTGCCGAGATCATCGATTGCCTTTTCAGCGCCAACTGCCGAATCGACCAGTTTGTCCAAATCGTCAGCAGCCTTTGCCGCCGACGACGAATTAACCTCGATGCCCAGGGACGCGAAGTTGGTGCTCATTTACTGTCCCTCTGTTCCGCCATCACCTGTAGGGCTTCGGCTTCCATGATGCGGATATCCGGGAAAATGTCGGCGGCCTGCGCCCGGGTTAACCCGAGGAAGCCCGCGACATCGCGAATTGACGTGTAATCCAGGCCAGTAGCGCCGCACGCGCCTGTACGCCACTGGGTGCTCAGCGCCTCGAAAAGTAGGAAGGCCTGCCAGTTGTCCGGCCAGATCTCGCAGTCTTGCCCGGTCAGGTCGCCCGCCATGAAGCCGAAGGTCTTCAGCTCTTCAGCTGAAGGCCCTTGCTCGTAGAGGGTACGTGCAGCGCTTAGGAGTTTCCCAAGCGAGCCTTGCTGAACGCATCGGAGTACGCGCCCAGCACCGCGCTTGGCGTGGCGCTGATCGAACTGACCAAGATGCGAAGGTTTTCGTCTGTGAGCTCTTCGTCCACCTCCCAGCCAGCGACGATTGCCTTGAGCTGCTCCACCTGAAGGTCGATCAACAAGGTGGTGAACTGCTTCAGCCCCACTTCCTCCGACTTCAGTCCGAGCGCCTTATGGCGTTCACCCCAGTCGGCATAGAGATCCGCCAGTTCGGTACGGTTGCGATACTTGAACTCGAACTCCACCTTCACCGGTTCACCGCCAACCGTCGGTAGCATGACGTCAGCTTTGAAAGTGGGGTTCTGAATAAGCGTGAACTTGGCCATGGATTACGCCACCGCAGTCAGATAACGGGTTGGTTCGGCCTGCAACGCCAGGTTGACGGTACGGGTCAGCAGGTTGTTGCGCGAGACGGCCGGCTGTTTCGAGAACGAGGTGTAGGCCCCGTAGAGCAGCGTGTCGTTGCCCGGCAGGTTGAGGCGTGCAGCCTGCACCTGCTTGCCTGCGTCGGCAGACATCAGCACGGCGTTGAATGGCTGGGCCGGGTCATCGGCAATGGTCAGCACCATGCTGGCGGCGGACTTGTCGGTAGGAATCTGTTTGCCCTGGTCGTTCTCGAGGAACACCACATCCAAGTAGTTCTGCTCACCACCAGAGAAAGCTAGGTCGGTTACCTGTGGGATTTGCACCCAGGACAGCACCTTCTTCATGGTTCCGGCGCCGTTGCCGGCCGGGAAGACCTGCGCGTCGGTGGTATCGATCGTTTCCAGGGTGATCGCGGTGGCCGTAGCCACTTTCACGCGCACCACTTTGTTGTCCAGTTTGCTCCAGCCAGAGCTGAGCAGGACAATATCGCCAGCGGCCAAGGTGCTACCGACAACCGTGGCCACGGCCTCGGAAGCATTGGAGATGGCAGTGAACGCCAGCGCAGCGGCATAGGTCGCGGCATGCTGGAAGGTGCCGCCGTTCGGAATCTTGTAGCCCATGGGGTTTTTCCTCTTTTCAGAAATGACAAAACCCGCACAATGGCGGGTTCTGGGTTTGCCCAATGGGCGAATTAGTTGGTGTCGGCGCGGTACATGAACGACACAGGCACGGTGAACGTGGTGTCGTCGGGGATGCCGGGGCCCGGGTCGATCGGGCTCATGGTCACCACCGTCAGCGCGCCCTTGGTGTTCCGTTCATACAGCGGGAACAGCGCGGCGATCTGGTCAGCCAGTACACCGGCCGCCCCGCGATACTTGCCCGAGGGCGTCACGATGCTGACCTGAAATACGCCGGTGTACAGCTTGTGGTCACCGCCGAGCGTGTTGCTTGCGGTGTCGCCCGGCAGCGTGAACGCCTTCAGGTAGGTGACGCCGTCCACGGGCGTGTAAGTCTCGTTCTCGACGACAACCTTGAGCGGCACCGGCAACGCTTTCGCCCAAGCGATCAGCTTGGCCTCGTAGACCGAGGCGATTAAGTTATGGCTCATACCTGGTTGTTCCTGATGGCTTCATCGACGATCTGCTGAAAGCGGGCCAGGGTGATGCGGACCATCCCGCCGGGCGCCTGCTTCGAATGTCCGTACTCAAGCGGCACCGCATACGGCAGGTTGTTCACCAGGTACGCCGTCTGGCCGATGGTCAGCGACTGCACCTGAGTCCTCAGCACCGCGATCGAGACGTTGCCAGATGGGTCGATTTGATCAAGCACTCCGTCTGCGGGGATGTCGATAGAGAACTGCCAGTTCCCGCGAAACCTTCCGCCGACGTAGTCCTTGCCGGCGACCAAGCCGTTCACGTTGAAGTTCTGGTCGCGCTCGGTCTTGGTCAGGGGCCTGGCGTACTTCATGCCGCGCTTCAGCTTGCCGGCCTTGGTGAAGTTGCTGTCGGTCAGGTTGATGACCGTATTGCGTACAGCCACCTTGAAGTCGTAAGCATCGGCCGCAGCCGTGTTGGCTTGGCGATGCGCAACATTGGAAGCCCAGATCTCGGGATTGCCCACCGGTGACATGCGAATGACGCTGCTGCCGATCTCGATCACGATTTCGCGGAAGGTGGCGTCGAGCCCGGCCTGGGCCTGCTCGGCAAACTGGCGGATGTTTTCGGCGAAGCTGCCGTTCAGGCCTGAGTATTTGCTCATGACCGCACCTGAAGCTCATACAAAATCGGCGTGCCTGCAGGGTTGATCTCTTTCAGCGGTGGAACAATTGACCAGGTGCGACCCTGGATGATCACCTTGTTCAGCAACCCCGGCACCCACGCGAGCCCCTGCGCGGCGATCTTGAGCTTCTTGTCGCCCTGCTTGATGAGGCTATTGTTCTGGAATTCTTGGCCGGTGAAGTCGAGCAAGATGCCCTGGGCGGTTTGCTCAACAATGGTCTCTTCGGGCTCTAGGCCGGAGCCTGGATCGTACTCGCCCAAGGTGATCGAGCGAATAAGCACAGGCTGGCCGAACTCTGTGATCATCTCCAGAGCCATCACGGCCATTTCGTCATAGAAGGCCATGGTGGCTCCTCAAATCAATTGGTACTGCTTAGTAGGTCTTTCCTGCCATTTGCTTTACATACTCATCGACCGCCTTATTCGCGATCGTCGCGGCCTTATCCACGATGTCACCTGGATAGGCATTCTGCACAGCTGAGAGGCCGCTCAAAGCAGCAATGTAAGCACTTTTCCAAATTTGATGTTTCTCTGTGCCGTTAACAATCATACAAGCCTCCACGTTTAATGAAGGCAACACGCTATCATCACGCGCGCACCGCAAACAATCCCCGTTTCTGTAGGTAATCGGCAAACTGCGTGGCGCTCGGCCTATCCGGCGCCGCCGGGAGCAATCGGCCGCTGGTGTTCGGGATCGTCGCGTATTCGCGAGTCACCGCGCCTTCGACACGCTCCAACGTCACCGCGCCTTTTCTCTTCTCTGGCGGATCAAAGTCGTCAGCATGAATCTCTGCGGCCAAGGCCATCTGTCCGTACTGGATTCGCGCAGGGAGATAGTTGTCGGGCTTGATCTGACAATCCAGTTCAACCCCTCGGCGCGGCCAGGCCAATGCCTGATCGCTGTCCGTCTTGCGCCCCTTCCAAGTCTTGCCATCCATCGCCAAGGCGGCCCGGCGAAGCAGTGCTTCTTGCGCAGGCTCGTCCGCGGGGATGGTCACGCCGAACTTGCCGGCGTACGTGACCAAGTCCGCCGCGCTCGCGTAGCTTTCGGCGTCTGGCTTGCCGGTGCCGTCCTCGATGATCAGTGTCATGGTTCAACTCGCTGGATTGAGCTTTGAATGAATGGCCACCAGGTAACCGGTAGCCAGCAGTATCACGCCTTGGGCAGATCAGCGACGAGCTTTTCCAGGGATTCTTTCGAGGCGTTTGCCCGGTAAGTCACGCCAGCAGCGTCGAGTTTGGCTTTCAGGGCATCGACTTCCACGCCTTCACCAGCCTTCAGTTCGGCGACCCCGTTGCGCAACATCTCGTTTTCCGTTGCGAGATCGTCGCGCGCACCGACCAGCTCGGCCATCTGCACGCGGATGCCGTCCAGCGCATGAAACAGCCGAATTGCGAGCTCACCGGCTTCCGGCTTTTCAATCTCACCGGCGTCCAGGCCGTCGATCACGGCGCGGACCGTATCGCTTTCGATCTGCAGCTTGCCGATCAGCGCTTCCAGTTCAACGCGATTGTCACCAGCGCCAACGACCAGCACCTGGCGCGGTTCAGCGTCTATCGCCGTCACTTCTACGCCGACATGCTCGTAGGCTTCAACCACCTTCGGCCATACGCCTACGACGACAACACCGGTCACGCCCGCTTCTGGCCGATCGAAGTGTTCCGGGTTGCGATAGCGCTTGTCTGGGTCAAAGCCGGAGCTTTGAGTGGAATAGATGAGTTCCATGGAAATCTCCGTAGCGGCCATTGCTGGCCGCTGTCAGGGGTGAGCCTTAAGGCGTGGTCGTCAGAGTGATCATCACGCCAGCGGTGACCTTGTCGCTGTCGGAGTGTTTGACCCAGTTGGCTGCCGAACCAACGGCCGCCAGGGTCGGGTTGGCGCCACCGACGGCGTCCTTCCAGCTATAACCCAGCACGTCGATGTTGACGGTGCCCTCGGCGCGGTAGCCGATACCAAGGTTTTCCTCGTCGTCCACGTTGTACGAGCGGAAACCCGGAGCCTGGGATTCGGTGATCACCACAGCGTTCGGCAGCAGACCGAAGATCACATCCGCCGGAGCGGTGTCGGTCACCAGCACTGGCTTACCGAGGGTGCCCGGCAGGCCGCCGTAGATCACGACGCCAGCTTCTTCGTAGACCTTGTTGGCAATGGCTTCATCGACGATGTCGAAATAAGCGCTGGAGTGCATGACCCAAAGGGCAATGCGGCCGAACTTGTCGCCGAATTTGCGCATGCCGCGGGTCAGGGTCTTCTTGCCATCAGTTTCGATGTTGGCGGTGACCACCATGCCGGCGTTGGAGCTGATAGCGGCACGCAGTGCGGCGGTGGCGTACTGGATGAAGCCTTCCAGGGTAGCGTCGGCCACATCGGCGCCGATGATCTGGGAGAACTCATCTACCGGACGACCGCGGCGCTTGAACGCCTCTTCGGTGGTTTGGTACGGGCCGTACTTCCATGGCGCCTTGACGCCGACTGCCTCGCCGGCGCCGATCTTCTTGGCCGTCACCTTGCCGACGGAGTTGACGTCGCGATGTTCCAGCGAGCCGCCGATTTTGTAGAAGGAGCGTTTGCGGAAGTCGCCTTCAATCAGCTCGTTGTCGAGAACGATCGCGCCGTTAGACGATGCGTTGAATACATCGAGATTGTCCTGGACGCGCTCCAGGTATGCGGTTTGCGCCTCATCGTTGTAGATGATCAGGTCGCTGTTAACGGTTGTAGCCATGGGTGAGTCCCCTTACTTGGGCAATTGCAGGAATGCGGTTTGGCCGTGCTTGCGCTGGTAATCGCGCTTTTGCTCGGAGGTCATTTCGGAGCGTTTCGGCGTGGCCTGACCATTCACCCGCTCCAGGGCATTTGTTCCTGTAGCCCTGGGCCACAAGTGAGGCGCGCTTTCGCGCAGTGATTCCGCCCATTCGAGCGGGGTCAGAGGAGTTTTGCCGTCTTTGCCGAGGATGGTCTGGCCAGACTCATCGACGGCGACCGCTTCGCCCTCGTCATTCAGTGAGAACACGCCCTTGGCGCGCAGGATGATGTCGTCGGTTGCTTCCGGCAGAGCGCCGGCTTTCAGTGCTGCGCCTCGCACCGAGTCGCCCAGGACTTTGCCCTGGAACTTGGCGGCGAAGGCTTCAGCCTTCTCGGCTCGTGCAGTGATGGTCTTCAGTTGCTTGTCGGTGTCGGCCCGAAGCCGCTCGGTGCGGCGGTTGAAGACTTCGTCCACCTTGCCCTCGGTCAGCAGCTTGGTTTCTTCATCCTGGCCGGCGCGGCTGAGCAGACCTTTGACGGCGTCGATGTCGATGCCTTCAAACTGGGTTTCGAACTGGGTGAGCTTGCCGGTGGTGTCTTTCAGCTTGCCCAGCAGCTCCGTGTTCTTGGTTTTCAAACCCGAGACGGATGCTTCAACGGCAGTCGCGATAGCGGCCTTGATTGCCGGATTTTCCAGGTCGATTTCGTTTTCTTCTGCCACGGCGATGCACCCCTTGGGTATGTGTTGCCCGCTTTGCAGGCAATAAAAAACCGCCCGGAGGCGGTTGATTGAATTTGTTCGTTTAGATACCGGCCCGCTCGAACGCCAGAGGCTCAAGCCCTTTCATTTCCGCCAGCGTCAACGGCGCGAAGTTGCGATCAAGCTGCAGCTCGGCAAATCGCTCGACGCTCAGGCCGCCCTCACGGAACAGCTTCGCCCGAACAGGGCCGATAGCCACGTCCTGAAACGACGCCGGCTGCTGCTGAAGCCAGTGGTAATAGTCCAGGCTTGCGTTGACCTGGCCTGCACCATCCGCTCCCACCGAAGCACGCGTAGCACCCTTGGCGAACATCTCGCTGAGCTTGGTCAGCAGAATAAACGTGGTACGGCAGTTAGGGTGGAATGGCGGCCGAGGTCCCGACTCAGTAGGAAATCGTCGCCCATCCAGTGAGCGGCATTGCTGGCTGGTCTTGCTGTCCAGCGTGGCGATCATTTCAACTTCGGAAACGATATCCGTATTGGCCTTGGCCACCTCCATGCGCGCCTGTGACGACACATGCTGAATCGCGGTGTGGACGACCGTGCTGGCATTGCGGTTGGTGGTGGCTAGGATGCCGTCTTTGTAACCCGCTGCCTTTGTGCCGCGAATGTTGCGAATGACCTGGAAGTTCGTCTGCCCTTCGAAGAAACCTTGCCGGATCGTGCCGGTGACGCGCTCCCGTTCGGCAGTGGTCCAGCCCTTGATGAATGACTTCAGCAGTTTCCCGCCACCGGTGCCGCGCACGCTAAGGGGATTCGTCAGCACCGCCGCCCTGATGGCTGCCGCTGTCGGAGCCGCAACATCGAGCGACACACCGACTGGCGCCGACCTAACTAGGCTCGTCGCCTCGAACTCAGCTTCGTAGTTGGCGATGTCGATCAGGTCGAGGTTCAGCTGCACGCTGTAGCGATCGAAGATGCCCAGCAGCAGGCTATCCACTTCCTTCAGCAGCGCCTCAAGCCGTTTGACGTTGTACTCGGTCAGGTCCGATTGGGTGAGCCGTTCGCGGATCGAACGGTCAATCTCCTTGAGAAACGGCGCGAACTTACCAACCTCCCCCGCCTTCAGCTTTTCGAGAAAGACCGCGTGCCGGATCGTGGCGTCAAGGATTGCTTGATTTGCCGCCATTTGGTGTCACCTCATCATCCAGGCCCAGGCCATCGCCTTGCTCCTGAAGCTCGCCGTCGATCTGCTGGTCAGTGCGCTCCGGGGCAATCAAGCCCAGCTTGCGCAAATAGGACCGCAGGTCGGCCTTCGCAAATCCGCCGTTCTGCCACAAGCCAACCAAGGCCGTGATCATCTGCGGATCAGCCGTCAGCTCGACGAACTCCTGATTGATCTGGTACGCAACCTTGTCGGTGATGCCCATGTAAAGGCCGCACCACATGATCGCCCGGGTGTAGGCCTCGCTGACGTTTGCCACGCAGCCAGCGAGCACCGATGTCGACGCAGACTGATCACCGCGTGACTCGGTTGCTGTTTTGGCGGCCAGTGATGCGACGACCATGCGGGCGCCCAGTTCGATCATCATCTGGTTCTTGTCGGCCATGGCCTCTTTGACCAGCGTGTTGGGCAGTGGCTGCGCGTAACCGAAAGCGCCGCCGACTGGAAGCAGCATTGGCGCCCGGGAGCCGACGTAGACGCCCTTCTCCTCGAGCAGCTTCACCCATTGCTCTGTCAGCCCGGAAATCCACGGCTGAGCCTGCCCACACCAGAAGACGCTGTCTTCGTAGTCAGCGCTGTTGCGGTAATGCCCCAGGTTGATCATGGCGATGTCGTACAGCGGCGATTCGTCGATAGTCGGATCGTTGTTTTGTGCGCCGATGAAGGTGAACGGGATTTCCTTGAGGCGCCCGGTGATGCCTTCCGGCGTGAATGTGTCCGTGACCTCAAGCGGGCCGCCACCTCTTGGGCCGGAGCGGCGCCAGACCCGACAGACAAAACCTTCAGCCTCGAGTGCAAGCTCGCGGAACTGCTCGACTGCTTTGAATCCGAAGCCGTCCTCGACCTCCATCATTTCCCGCAAAACGACCAGCGTTAGCACGTTGTGGCCGTTCACCATGCCGGTGCGCCAGTTGATGATGTCCTCGGCGCAGTACGACAGGATCACTGAGTGGCCGCCAGCGCCATCATCCTGGTGATAATCGACGTATAGGCCGTGACGACCGGCCTCAAGCACCTTTTCCAGCGTGCCTTGCGAGTGCTGATAGATGCTCACCCCTGAGCCGTTGGCGTTGTCCTGTAAGTACTCCAGCTTCTTCGGTACGGTGAGTGTCGGGTCTTTGTGGAAGGCCAGACCCAGCAAGCCATTGCGCGTGTGCCCGGTGGCATTCTTGAACACCGCCCGCTCGCGGTAGGCTTTGTTGCGGTCGGCGTTCTCTGGCGACTTGTCGTGTGCGTTGATGTACGGCAACCGAGAGACCACGCGGTGCTGACCTGCGCAGACATCGCGAACGGTCGCCCAGCGGTCCAGCACTTCGATGTAGTCCGCCCTCTTGAAGGAGACGTCGTTGCTCATCGGGCGTATCCCATTTTGATAGAGGTGGCCGGCTTCCTGGCGCTCTTCGCTACAGCGAAGTACCGGAATCCGTCGGAGCCGTGAGAGGTCCAGTCATGAAGCGGCCTGTCTTTCCAGCAGCCGCGCTTGTCGTCCCATTCCTTGCGGTAGTTCTCGATGCAGTTGATGCCCTCTTCACACTTCGACTCATCGAACACACAGAGCGGGAGGATTTCCCGGACCTGCTCGATGCCGTCGTTGATGCCGATCTTCGGGACCACCTGGAACGTCATGCAGTACTTCTGCCCGTCGATCTCGTAGCCCTCTTGGGCGAGTTCACGGCGGGTCTTGGCATCGCTGCCGAACTCGCGATTGTCGATATCGTGCGGCCCCCAGTGCTCGGAATAGGTGTAACCCTTGTCCTTGAGCACCTTCATGTAATGCCGCAGACCTTCGCCCGAGTTTTCGTAGTAATCGATGACGTGGTATTCGGTGCCGACCTGACGCACGAACCAGATGGCCGTGGAGTCGCTGACGCCGATGTCCCAGAAGGTCATCACCGGCAGATGGCTGTTGTCCGGTATCGCGCCGATGCGTTGTTGGGCGTAAAGCTTGGTCAGTTGCTGCGCGTAATAGGCGCCTTCAACCGACTGCTGGAAGGCCTCGACAGGAATGGACGGGTATTCCCGCTTCATGTCGTCGCCGAGCGTCTTCTCCTTGGCCGCGTACCAGGCGCGCTGACCGTCGTTCGTGACGATCCCGTGCTTGGCGTGCAGCTCGTTGAAGTAATCGGTCAGGCGCTGCGAGATGACCACATCAGTCGGGTCGAGCCAGTAGGCCTTGTTCTTCCACCAGGAGAAGAAGAAAAACTTCCAGTCCAGCAAGCCCAGGGGAACGCCAGCCAGTTGCTGGCGCTCGGCGCTCTGCGAGTAATCGAAGAAGTAGCCGGCCCGACCTTCTGCCGTCGATTCAATCGTGACGAAACAGTCGGTGGCCACGGCTTCAAACGCGCCGGTGACAATCTCGCGGGCCTTGTGTGGAAACTTGGCGCAGATCTTTCCGAACTCGGACACATGCAGATAGCGCAGCGTGCCGCCCCGGAAGGAGGTGGAAACGTAGAGCGAGCCGCCCTTGCTGAACACCAGTTCGCCGGCGGAATCGTTGCTTGCCGGGTTTGCGGCGCGAATCTCGGCCGGCAGATTGTCGTAGGCGTACTTCACCTTTTCCCGGAACAGGCGCTTGGCGTCGTTCAGGGTGTGAGCGATCAGGGCGCACTTGGCCGACTCGAACAGGGCCGCGTCCAGTTGGATGATGCAGCACTCTGTGGTGAAGCCGAGCTGTCGAGCCTTCAGGATGATGTTGCGGGTGTGCATCCCATCGAAGTACTCGATTTGCTCGTCCGTCATCCGGAAGCGGACCTTCTTGCCCTGCTTGTCCGTGATGAAGTAGAGGTTGTTCAGTCGCCAGTACTTGTCCCGGAGCAGCTTCAAGTGCTCGGGCTTCATGTCAGGCTTCCTTCGATAGATCGTCCATCATTTTCGATAGCTCGTCGGCATCGTTACCGCCGGATTTGGTGTCGAGGTCGTAGGCTTGGCGTTCCAGGGCAACAAGCGTCTTTAGCGTGTCGGCCAGCTCCTTCATCGTCTTGGTTCGATTCGGAAGCGCGCTCATCTTGTTGGCCAATGCCAAAACGTCAGCCATTGCATCGCCGTCGTCATGGTCGCCATCCTTCAGCTGAGCAATCAACTGTTTGATGGTGCCCTGCTCATCAGTCAGTGCTTCCAGCTCGTCCAGCAGCTTGTTGGTGAGCCTACGGCCGCGGGAGATGTCGCCGCGATGGGCCATGCGGATGTTCGCAATGACTTCGGCATTGACCTCAATGATCTCGCGCTCGGTTTCCGCTGATTTGCTGGCAACCTGTGTGGCAACCTCTCGTTTGGCAACCAGCGAATCAGCTTTCGCCTTGATCTTCGCCTTGAGGTCTCGCTCCCATCCGTTGGCCTTTGCGCGCTTCTGGATGGCGGTGTGAGAGACGCCACAGGAAGCAGCGATCTCTCTTACGGAAAGCACACCGGCCCGGTAGGCGCGTTCGATTGCCTCCCAGTCGGATTGCTTGGTTGTCATATGCCTTCTCTAAATATTTTTCGATTCCAATACGGTCAGCCGCTGAAGATATAGCGCTAGTTGCTCATGCGAATCATCAGTGACTCTCCCGCTCACCTGACAAGAAAGCTCTTCGTTTTTCCATAGCCCACCCGAGGTGACGTTTGCCGAGCCAAGAATCGCGGTGTACGACTCGCCACTTCGACCGTAATAAAGTTTCGTATGAAGGTAGGTTGGCCGCGGCACATTGATATGTCTTAGGCCGCCCATGCCAGCCAAGCTCTCTACGCAATCCTGATCGGTGTGTTCATGATTGGTATAAATCGTAATGCGTGATCCCCGGGCAATGGCGTTGTCCAGATGCTTCAGCAACGGTGACAAGCCACAGGCCTTCATCCAGCCTGAGCAAATGATGATTTGTTCAGAAGCTGACAACAGCTTCTTCAGCTCATATAGGTGCGACTGCGAGTCTCTTTTCACATTGGTAATTAGGCGCAAGAGGTAGGCTCCGGTTTTGCTCGAGCGCTGATACTAACCCCATATCTTGAGAAATATGTCGCGACACAATTTGCTGATTCGCGAAACGTGTCGCGGCTTACTTGCTGCGGCGATCGATGCCACCGGGCGCCTTGTCGCAGCGCATGCAGTGTTCGCAGTTCAACGTGCGGCACAGCCATGCCTTAACCGGCTGCCACCAGGTGACCATGAAGATGTGGCGGGCACCGGCCAGAGCCAGGGCGACATGCAGCGTCAGACCAGCACTGGTCGGACCGAAGAAGATGTTCTGACTGCGCGCCATAACGACAAACCCGCTGATGGCGATTGTCGAATAGATCAGCTTGCCGAGAATGCCGTCGCGCACCTTGCCGCTCAGTACGCACCAGGTCGCCCAGAGCGAGATCAGGCCGCAAGCCATCGAGTTGATAAGTTCAAGATTCATGGTGGATTGCCTCCCCCGAACCGCTGGCGGATGAGCGCCCAGAGGTCAGCGGCTTTGATGGCTCGGTTGATGGCTGCCAGCAGCGATCCGCCGAAGGTGCCGAGCAAGAAGCCGACACCGGCGACGATGTTCGGCTCTGTGACGCCGAGGTAGGCGCTCACCATTCCGGTCAGGTACAGAGCGCACGCCACGCCGGTAGTGAGGAAGATCAGCCAGGCGCGCCAGTCGGTCAGGTCGTCCTTGTGCCACCAGCTGGCGACGATCACGCCAAACAAGCCAGCAATCAAAAGGTCCAGCCTGTCGAGCAGGCGGTGCAAATAATCCATGCGCTCGACTCCGTGGTGGGCATGATTGATAAAAAAGCCCGCTCGATGGCGGGCATATGGCTCCGTGCTATCGTCGACACCCCTACAGCGTGACGATGGACGGAACCATGGCAAAAACAAATATTGAGCGCTTCGACGAGATGAGCGCTGACATACTCGCGTTCCTGTATGAGAGCTTCCCCATCCCTTCGAGCGTAAGCCCTGAAGTTGCTGGCCTCTCGGTCGTAACGTACCTTGAATACGATCCCGTTTCAGAAGGTGCCGTGACAGAGGGTGAGCGTGATCCAGAGACCGAGTTTTTCGATGCGACACTAACGTGGCTTGTTCAGACTGGATTTATTTCGAGTAGAGCAGCACCTGTAAACAGATACGTCTACGTGCTTACGCCTTACGGGCTCCAGGCTTTGAAGCACGTACCCAAACCATCGTTGGGCACGGAGACGCTTGGCGAAAAGCTGTCAGCTGCCACGAAATCCGGCGCCAAAACGGTCGCTTCCGAGATCCTTAACCAGGCGCTCGCAATTGGCGTACAAATCATCACAAAACCGATGGGGCTCTAGACCTCGGGACGCATCACTTCGCGACACAGGAACTTCAGAGAGGCGTTGATCTCTTTGATTTCGTCCTGAAGCACCTTGGCTTCTGCCCCGAGAAACTTCGACTCAAGTTCGGCCAGCTTCTGTTCGCTCTCGCGAAGGCTGGTCTCTTGGAACATTACAAAGCCGTCCGCCTGATCCAGATTTTCTTTGGCATCACGCTGAATGACCCTCGCCTCTTTGAGCTTCTGCTCACTACAGATGATTGCCTCGACGAGACTGCGATACTCGCTCTTCATGCTGTGCTCCAGAAACGGAAAAGGCCCGCCGATATGGCGAGCCTCGAAGTAGATCAGCTCCAGCAGCACTCCCAGCTCGTAGCAATGGGTGTGGTGGGGCCGAAAACGAAAAAGCCCACCAGATGGCGAGCCTCGAATAGTGGTGCTTCAATATCCTCCCAGCCTGGGAGCGACGGAAACTTCGTAAAGTGGCGCAATAGGTCTTCAGTGCTATCGTTTTAACTTCTTACGATAGATGCGGAAGTTCTTCGGATGACTACTCGCGTTCAAGAAATTAATCGTATTCAAGCCGTCAATAGATATGGGAAGGAATACACGATTATCGAGTCAGCGACCCAGATGGCAGTGAGCATCATGCGGGATACAACGATATGGGTGAACAAAGAGATCTATTTCCGAGCTGAAAATCATGGCCCGGTTAGCAAAATCAACGAGTTGGAATTTGTCGTTTTTCTCACTGGAGAAAAGCTGAAACGCATTTGAAAGATGAGCAGATAAACGCGCAATAAAAAACCCGGCGCAGTGGCCGGGTTCAGGGTTTCGTGTGCGTTTCGCGTTACTTGTGCACTATGGGGAAAGTACCTTCAATGTTCATTCATGTCAACGGCTTTATGCCGCTTCCTGATCTTTTTCCGAGTGAATAACCTGCCAAAGTGGTTGTTGCGCCTGTATATCCACTTCCGCAATTACCTTTCTCAGCGCAATCCACATGTCTCGCCAGTCGCGGTTCCAGTTGTTCTGGTCCACGGTGGCCCCGAAGAACGTCATCATCTCGGCGGCGACCCGGGCCGGCCCCCACTCCGCCGCGCCGTGCACCTCACCCTTGTAAGATTGCAGCGCCAGGGTCACCAGGTACTGCGCTTTCACCCGCTTGGCCGAAGTGAGGTCCGGCAACTTGGCATGGGCGGTGATCAGCAGCACCGCGTTCATGACGTGGCGCATAGTCATCGCCGGGTGGTAGAGGTAGTGCCCGAACTGTTGCACCTGAAACGGCAGTGTGTCGATGGCGCGCAGCACCTTGCCGATCGTGGCCAAGTGCGCGGCGCGGGCGGTTGACCTTCCAATCGGTGCACCGCGGGTCTCGCTGATGCTGATCTTCTGGCGCACAACCTGAATGCGTTCCTCCTTGTCATCGCCCATGGCAGCGAATACCGCTTCATGCCGACGCATGCGTGCGCCCTTCTTGATCGGTGCCGATTGGGCCTTGTCGATAGCCACAGCGCTGATCGACGCGTTCGATTCGTGCTGAGCTTCGGTCCACACCTGCCTTGCGTTGATCAGTTTCATGCTGCGTCCTTTTTCAAGTCTCTGGTCTTTACCCGGTAGTCGGCCTTGATGGCCTTGATCTCTTCCATGTCTCTAGGCCCTCAAATGCGGCAGGTCGTGAGCAGCTAAGTAATCGTTGCGCGCCTTAACCGCATCTTTGATGTCCTTAAACCGACCGAGGTGTATTTGCCTTTTCTGCCACTGGACTTTTGCCGACCACTTGCCTCGATCCCAGGAAACGCCGACATGACCGCTGGTGTTCTTGTCCGTCTTTTTGCGGTTGGCTGCCTGTACGCTGTAATCGGCGTAACGGCAGTTTCCGGGTTCGTACCCTTTCGAGGCGTCAATTCGGTCAAGGGTCAGCTGGTCGGTGTAGCCGTTCGCGAGCGACCACTCCATGAAGGTCTCGAAGCTCATCCACTCGTCACAGAGCGTCACGCCTTGGTACTTCTGGACTTCGGCGCCGCGAGGCTTCAGGCAGCGGCGCTTCATGTTCGCCCACGTCACGTGCAGCCGGCTGTTCGTATTATTGAAGCCGTGGGTTGCGCGCTTCCTACCCCCGGCCTTGTTTGCGCATGGAATGCAAAGCCCCGTCATAACCTTGGCTCGCTCCATTCGAGTCTCGAACTCGGCTAGGCACTCTGGGCACCGAAACACTCCGATCGACCTTCGCGAACCAGAAATTTCGACCAATGACTTTCGAACAAGAATCACATTGCTGACCATGAATGGCTCACCTCTTGTCTCTGCTCAGTCCGGCGTACCTTCTTCGCAAATACCGCCTTCAGGCGCTTGAGGTACGGAATGTCATGGCGCGCCAAGTCCTGATTGCACTCCAGCCAATCAACTTTGGTCTGGCCGATCTTCTCGATCAGCTTTGGCCGGTATCCGGCAATATTCCCGCTCAGGAAATTGTTACAGGCGCTACAGGACTTGTTCATGTTCCAAAGGTTGAAGCGCAGATGTGCAGCAGCACCAACGCTGCGGAAGTGAGAGCAATGCCATTGGCCACCCCAGCTCGCCGGCTTGTCGCAGCTCACGCAGCCCAGGTGGGCATCACGCAGACGGACATAGCGGTTGATGACCGCCTGGGCCTCCTTGGCATGATCCGCCCTACTCTTCAGCTTCTCCTTACGGACCTTGATCTCTTTGCGCTCGATCTGGGCCAGCGACTTGCGCGCCTTCTCCTGATTCACGTCCTTGATGGCCAGTCCGCACTTCGGGCTGCACACGGCTTGCCCGAGGCGCTGCGGTGGGAAGCTGATGCCGCATGCTGGGTTCTTGCACTTCTTCGCCCGGGGTGGCTTCGCGGCGATACTCATGCGTAACTCCCCAGCTGATCAGCCGCAGAAAGTGCGTCAGCCTCGTTCTCAAAGTGCGCGGACAACACCAACCGCCAGCAGGCGTTGAAGACGTCGCGGTAAAGTGGCTCGAAAGCGGTGTCGTCCATGTTGGCCCAGCTGATCGACTTGGCCTCTTTGCGGATGCCTTCAGGCGTGTGCACCAGGTGAAAGTGGCCGGCCTCGATCGTCACCCACTCACGGAAGGCCTCGCGACTTTTGTCCACCGCAGGGAAGCGCTCAGCACGAGCCGACTCAAGACCGGTGATGTACGCCGCAACTGCGTGCGATAACTGGCCGGGTTTGCCGCTTTGCGCTTCGAAGAACTTGGCCAGCCCCTGAATACCACGCATCTCCTGGCGCGGGATCAGCCCACCAACCGGCTCCCAGTACTCCCACGCCAAATCCAGCATCGAGAAGAACTTGCCGTGGAACTTGCCGTTGCGCATCCGGGTGAACTTACCGTGAATGATCTGGCCAGCCTTCCACTTCTGGACCGTTTCACGGTCGGCTTCAGTGGCTGGCACCAAGCCTTGGGCGGTGCGGATTAAAGCGAGTTCAGCCATGGGAAGCATCCTTACTCTTGGCGGCGTCCGCGCTCAGCTCACCCAGCACCAGGCAGGCAATGCCGAACGCCTCATCGCCGAGATTTGTGGCGCGAACGATTTGGTTCATCGCATCGACGAGAGCCTCGTTCTCAGCCTTGAGCTGCCCAGCGCCACGCTGCACAGCTTCCACTTGCGAGCGCAGTGCGCTGTTCTCTGCATTAACGTGGCTGAACTGAGTGGCGATGTGTTCTTCCAGTGACACCTGGTCACGCTGCCAGTCGATATCGTCGTGGTAGTAACCGAAGCGAGTGCAGAGGCTACGGTGGAAGTTTTTGAAGCCGGCCTTGAGATTGTCGATGCGCGAGCGAAGTACATCAGCGCGATGGCGACCCAAGTCAGATGCCTGTACCGAGGTCTGAACCCATTCGGTTTTTTCAATCCACTCGCCAAATGCGTACTCGACGCTTTTGAGGCGCTCGTTCTCGGCGATCAGCGCCAGGACTGCGGCCGGGTTGGCAGCAGCGATGAACTCAGCATCCACGCGGTGGATAACGCCCAAGGGGTCGCTTTCATCGCTCCACTCGTAGACCACCACATCCTTGCCGGTGTGGGTGCCGGACTCACTCCAAATGTCCTGGATAATCTCAAAGCCTTGGCTGCCGTCAGCTTCCCCGCACATGCTCCACGGCCCTGCCGTTGCAGCCTCGGCCAGCCGCTTCAGTTCGGCGTGGTCTGTCATAGCTCGCCCTCATCATCAAAGTCTTGCGGGGTGCCGGCCTTCGCCAACGAAAGAACCTTCTCGGCCTTCTCCATCAGTTCCGGGTACTGATCATTCCAGTTCTGCTTGCAGGCCTTGGCCATCAGCTCTTCGAGCATTGCGAACATTTGCGGCGCGGTGCGCATCATGTAGGCGTTTGCCCACGACTCATCGCCGATCACGTACTTGATGCCGTTGTGATCCATTGCACCAATCGTGGCGATCTCAAGCGGATCACCATCTCGCATTACGCAGACGCAATAGTCCTGGCGATCTACCAGCCATTCTTCTTTCGTGTGATTGCTCATGCCGTCACCGCCATTGTGATCAGGACGCAGAAAATACCGATGGCAAAGCCGGCAAAGGTGCAGGCCAGTGTCATTGCTGATTTAGGAATCATCAGAAGCCCTCCTTGCCGCGCTGAGATTCCCATTCGAACGGGATGACGATCACCCCGCCCTCCCGCAGACGATCCACGCAACGCTCGCCCATGGCCGACGGCAGCGCCTTGCCGTCGAGGTTCGAGATGATCACCGTCGGGCGCATCTGCTCGTACCGGCCGTTGATGATTGAGAACAGCGTGGTCAGTTCAAAGTCGCTCGGGGTTTCTTTGCTCACGCCAATTTCATCCAGGACGAGCAGAGACGGAGCGATAAGGCCGGCCAGGATCATTCCCTCATTTCGCTCAGTGCCGCCGCCATACGTTGATTTGATGTCATGCAAGATTGAGCCGATCGTGCGGTACACGGCCGTGGCAGAGGTTCTGCGCATCAGTTCGTTGGCGATGGCGGTGCCCAGGTGCGTCTTGCCGGTACCGGGCTTCCCGAGCATCAGCAGGCAGCGGCCAGATTCGGAGATCTGCGGGAACTCGGCGACGTACCGGCGGCAAGTGCCCAGGGCTTTGAGCTGTTCGGGCGTGGTGGCCACGTACCCGGCGAGCGTCTTGCCGGCGAAGCGTTTCGGAATCAGCGCTGAGCCGAGCTTGACGGACAACTCGTAGCGTTCGTGAATCTTGACCTGCTCAGCCGCCTCTTCCTTCTCGATCCGCGTGCACTCAGGGCAGCCGGTCTTGAACACCTTGCCGAAAATCACGTTCACGGTTTGCGGGAACTGGCCGTGGTCTTCGCAGATCCCAGTGGTCTGCTGCGGAGCAGGCGCACTGCTCGGCATGGCAATTACTTTTTCAGATCGCATAGCTGCCGTCCTCCCTAGTGATCAAGCCGGCGGTGTAGTCGCGCTCAGCGAAACCGGTGTGACGGGACTGCGGAAACTGGTGCACGTTGCTGGCGACCTTGACCTCGTCCTCCCAGCGCTTGCCGTTGAGCCATGTCGTCGGGTGCGGGATGTACTTACCGGCGTCCTTGGTCCAGTCAGCGCAGACCACTTGCTTGGCCAGGCCGCTGGCGATCAGGGCGAACAGTTCGTCAGTGACCTTGAGTTTCTTCCAAGCCTTCTCGGCGTTCGCCTTGCCCTTCTTGTTCGGGTACAGCTTCCAGAACTTCGGGAACAGATCCTCGGTCGCCGATGCCGCAGGCGTCGGTGGTGTGAGGGGATCAGCAGTCAGGTTAAGGGAGTCAGTAGAGAGGGAGTCAGCCGGAGCGCTTTCGATTTTATCGGTAGGACTTCTGCCAAAATCCGAAGTGATACATCCATCTGATACTGAAGGGATAAACGACTCGGGTTCGTTACGGTGCGGGTTCTGATGTTTAACGAAGTTGTCGATTTCGATGTAGCGCTTTTCACCCACAGTGTAGCGAAAGATGAAGCCGGTCTCGGCAAGCCAGTTGAGCATGTCGTCCATGTCGAGGCCGTCGCGGTACGGGAACAGTTCGCCCTTGATGCGAAGCGGACGATCTTCCAGGCGCCCTTCCCGATCAGCGAGAAGCCACAGACCTTCAAACAGCAGGGTTAGCATTGGGTCTGCCACGCCGAGCAGTTCATTTTTGAACAGGGCGGGTTTGAGGTTGCGTGCTCGGGCCATTACTTGCCCTCCTTGTTGAGCAGATCGGCGTCACGGCGAGCCCACAGAGCCTGGAGCTTCGTCAGGCCTTTACCGGTGACGCGTGGCGTGGACACGGTGGTCTTGCCGTTTTCGGGGTGCTCGAAGGTGCTGAGCTTTGCGGTCAGGTAGCCGGATTCAATCGGGCCTTGCATCGGCTCGTTTTTGCGGAGAGTTACCCAGCGACGCTGGCGCATGAAAGCCATCAGGCGATTCTGGCCGGTGCCGATTAGCTTCGCGGCTTCGGCTACCGAGTAGGTTTCGTGCGTGACAGTGACGGCGTCGAAAAAAGCTGTCTTTGGCGCGTCGGCGGCGACCTTCTGCTCGAGCATCAGGTTTTCATTGGAAAGCTCGGTGTTGTCCGCTTCCAGGGCGACGACCTTCTTCACGTTGTCGGTGAGCAAGGCCAGCAAGGTGCGCGGGTCGTTGAGGGCGGCGACGTAGTCGAAGGAAGGCTTGGCGGTCTGATCTTCCAGTTCCTGCCAGCGATCCACCAGGCGGGCGGTGAACTCCGGGCAGAGCTGGGCGACGACAATGAAGCTGTCGCGCTTGCCGACGAGGTACTGTTTTGCCGGGCGGCGCAGCGAATCAAGGTATTCCTCAATTTGAGGAGAACCGATAACGCCCTTCAGGGCCAGACTATCAATCGTCCGCTTCACATTGTCGTGGCGAAGACCGACCAGTTCGGCCATGTCCCGCGAAGACATCGTGGTACGCGACACGTTTTCGTAATTATTAAAACGTGTCGCGACCTGTCCGGTATTGTCCTGCTGTATCTGTGCGTGCATAATCTTCTCCACTTGCTTTACCGCTGTAGAAAAAGCCGACCTCGTACGTCGGCTTTTTTGTGTCTGAAATTCAGGCGGCCTTCACCGACTGCTTGAATACTTCAAGGCTGACGATCACCTCCTCAGCCTCTTTGAGCAGGACCGACTTCTCACGAGAACAGACGCGGCCATCGGCCTGGGCGTCGAATGCAAGACGGGTCACGTCTGCCAGATCGGCGTGTAGGCGAAGCAGCGCGGTGTTCAAATTGATACCTTCCGGCTTTTCCTTCGGCACCAGGTCGAAACCGAAAGACTCAGCCCAAGCCTTCAACGGCCGGAAGTCCTGGGTGAACTTCATGATCCGGTGTAGCTCTTCCACGTTCATGCGGTGGGTGTCGTAGTCAGGGTTGGCTTTCTGCGAAAGCAGAGTTCTGGACTTAAAGTCAGCGCCCTCGGCGATTTTTCGGGTGCCGTGGTCATCGACCACTTCGTAAATCGCCTTCATCAATTCCTGCATGTCACACCTCGAAAATTGTTACGTGGCTGGATGCCATCAGGTCAGCGATCCTTTACTCATCAACTGATCAAGGACGCATCCATGACCGACTCTTCCGAACTACAAGGCGAGGTAACCGCCCTTTGCTGCCTGGTGGTCGCCTTGGCTTCCACCCTTCCCTTGTCGTCTCAACTCAGGCTGTGGCCTGCGTTTGAGCGGGTTGCCGGTCCGTTAAGGGGTCGGCTTGGTCGCGAAGAGCTGCGCGGTTTTGAACGCGCAACCGCTTCGCTTGCCTCAAATCGAAATCACGGATGAACCCATGACCCTTTCTTCTTGGCCCCGAATTAGGTGCCAGCCCCGCCTGGTCCAGTCCCTGTCGCGGCACCTAATAAGGGGCCGGACCGTTACCTGGACGGGAATATTGAAACCACGTTCTCTGCCTGCGCCTCTTGTGCGCAGTGATCAGCGAGGCGTCTTCGCAAGGTTGTTTTATCCGTTGCGAGACGTGCAGCGCTGCGTCGCTCGACCGCCCGCTCTGTCATTTGCAAAATCCGGTCAGCGAGTTGATCCATGCCGATACCAACCTCATCTGCCCAGCGCTCAAGCTCGTCCTTCTCGTCCTGCGTGTACTGCCCTACTTCGGGTATTGCAGACATTGGTGCCTCCTCCATGGCCTGGTCAGGCGCTAAGTTTCTTGTCGTCAACCTGGGAAATCGTGTCCTGCTCTCGCCTGGCTTTTAGAGCCGCACGTATGAGGTTGCGAACTAGCGCACCAGGCTGAATTTTCAGCTCGCGGGCCAGTTCGCCCAGCGCTGGAAAGCCATCCAGCTCGTCCGACTCGCCGTCATCGATCAACGGGAAGTACCCGTAATCCTCCTTGAACCGCAGGGCCGCCAACGTGAGGTCTCGAACCAAGGCGCCCGGCTGAATCTCACGCTTCAGCGCTTCCACTTGGAGAGCGGCGTAAGCGTCGTCATTGAGGCGCGACTTCATCTGGTGGGTGTTGCGATGCGTCTTGTTTCCGTAGGCCATGGGTTCACTTCCGAGGTCGGTGTGACGGGCTGGGTTAGGCGGCGGCTTTCTTTGGATGGGCTTCCGCGAGCAACCAAGACGGCTCGAACGGCTTTCCATTGGCAGCAGCTAGGGCAGCAATTCGCTCGGCATAGCGCGTCTCACCGGTGTATTCGGTGCGCGGCAGGCAGTCAGCGGTAAGCCACTTGTAAACGGCCCGAGGAGACTTTCCGCAGGCCAGCGCAACCACCGGCACGCCGCCAGCGTCATCGATCGATTTCTTAAGCGGCCGCATAAGGCCTCCGAGTCAATTATGAACTTACAGTACATATTATGTCGGAACTGAAAGTACATGCAAGGGCATGCGATGCTGAACCAATGGTTCAGATAGAAGAAATTCGCGCAGCGTTCGTTGCTCGCCTCAAAAAAGCGTTATCCGCCCACGGCATTGACCAGTGGGGCGCGGGTGCTCGGCTGGCAGAAATTGCGAAGGTCACGCCCAAGGCTTCGAGCAAGTGGCTAAATGGTGAGGCCTTGCCGGGGCCTGCCAAGATGAGCGCTATTGCGGGTGCGCTAGGTGTAAAAATCGAATGGCTTCAGCATGGCGCAGGTGACGAGCCCAAGTTTTCAAAGCTGGCCGCAGTTGAGGTTGACGCTGCGGGCGAACCGCCCCTATCGGCAGCTGATGTAGTGCGGAACATGCTTGCCCATCAAGGGAAAGGACTGTCTGAAGATGCACGCAGGCGTTTGCTTGCAGTAGCTGAAGCCGATGACGGCGGTGGCGCCATTGAGATCGACTACTACCGCCCTGGCGCAGTCGGAGATGAAGTGTGGATTGCGCACTACGACGTCCGCGCCGCTATGGGCGGCGGGCAGATTCCGCACGATTATCCTGAGATGCTCCAGGACGTCCGGGTGAGCCCTCAACATCTGCGCGAGATGGGTGTCGAGTTCAAGGAGCACTTCCATCTGAAGATGGTGACCGGCTGGGGACAGTCGATGGCGCCAACGATTAAGCACCGCGACCCACTTCTCGTTGACATCAGCATTCGCGAGTTCGTAGGAGATGGAATCTACATGTTCTCTTGGGAAGGCCATCTCTACATCAAGCGCCTCCAATGGCTAGGGGATGATCAGATCAACATGATCTCTGATAATGCGAAGCACCCTCCACAGACGATCCGAGCTGATGCGACCTACATCCAGGCGCGGGTACTGCTCGTCTGGAATGCGAACCTGGTGTAACGCCATGCCCCTAACCAAACCCAACCAAGAGCTGCGCCGCGACCTGAAAGAGGTTGCAGCCCTGCTCAAGTGGTCCGGCGTCGACCTGATGAAGATGGCTATCCGGCTGTCTGAGGCGGGGCTGGAGGCCGATGCTCGGGAACTGCTGACGATCATCGACGGTTTCCCGGATGCCGAGGACAAGCTTGATGGGTACGCGGAAGAGGTGAAGGCTGGACAAATAAACCGTAGTAAGCCCGAGTAGGCGCGCTGTGTGCCGCAGCGGGACGCTGCAACAAATTAAATCAGTTCGCCGCACATGGAGAAAAAAGTGAGCGAGAAAGTCACCACTTCGGTATTGCCCCACATCAAGGCCGGATCTTTCGTCGATGAGCAGGTCGATCAGTTCGATGCGTTCGCGATGTCGTGGAATGGCGACGAAGCGATCCATCTAACCTTCGGCCGAAACTCGATTAATTTGAAGAGCACAAAATTCGTCGTTGAAAATGGCGTGTCCGGTATTGAGGCTGGTGAAATTGAGCCGTTCAGGCTTGATGTCGCGGCTGTAGCAATGCCTATCGGCGTTGCGAAAGAGCTCGCCGAGACTCTTTCTCGCATGATTGCTCACGCGGAAGAGCGGAGGAATAAAGGTGAATAAAGCTCCGCTGATCGAAGATTCTTCTGGCAGAGTAATCTCGGGTCATCCATCATGGAAAGGTGATAGCAGTGGTGGCGGAGGAGACATGGACGGACGATTGCGAGCACTTGAGAGCGGAATGACTGATGTGAAGGTTTCGCTTGGAAAGATTGAGACTCGCCTCGATCACATCGAAAAAAATATGGTCACTAAAGGCCAGATTGCTCTGTGGGCCTTATTCGGCCTGCTGGCCTTGGGTGGCTCAACCGTTGGCGGTGTTTGGTGGATGGTTCAACAATACCTTTCGCCGATCCTAAAATCGCTCGGCAGCTAGCTAGTAAGCAGTGAATAACAAAGCCCGGCCCAGTGCCGGGCTTTTTGTTTCCGGCTTGCACCTCGACTAACGCCGTCTACACTGACGACCATCTGATGGAACAGCGACGTTTATTGTGAGTCCCCAAGCCCGCCCATGCGGGCTTTTTATTTAAGAATGCGCTCGCCACGTCGATAAACTTTTACTGCGCTTTGCAGTGCATGGAGGCAATATGAAAAAAATAGCTATCGGTGGACTCATCGCACTACTTTCAATAGTTTCAATCTCTGCCTCAGCATGCCCCAAGGGCACGCATCCAACGGGCGGCACAGGCTCCCACCATAAAGGTGGAACCTGCTCATAAGACCAGCCCGGCCAAGCCGGTTTTTTGTTTTCTGTAATATGCGGTGCTTCACGGCATTGCATCATTTTTTCGGGGTTTAAAATATGCGATTCACACTACCCGCATTGCTTTTTGGGTTTTTAGCAGTTCAAGGCGCTATGGCTGCTGGCGATGGCACTGCTGCAGTCGGCGGTGGCATCGGAGGCGCACTGGGGAATGTTATTGGACAGCAAATGGGTGGAAGCACCGGGGCCGCGATTGGGGCGGGTGTCGGCGGCGCCGCTGGCGGGGCTATAACAGCTGAAAAAGGCAAAAGAAATGAAGCGGCACTTGGTGGAGGGATTGGCGCGGCTGGCGGCTCAGTCATTGGCAACAGCGTAGGCGGAACTACTGGGTCAACTATTGGTGCGGGCCTTGGTGGTGCAGCAGGCGGGGCCCTCGGAAACAACATGGCCGATGATGGTGATAATCATGAATCACACGGCAAACAGCATGGGCATAAGTACGGGCACAAAAAACATAAACACGATTGAGTAGCTGTGTTGTCCGGCCTTGTACCTGACTTCCGTATCCGTCTGGCACGTCGTCGTCATATGCAACACGCATACTGCGATCCGCCAAAGGGATTTGGCCCCGACTACAGAGAGCCCGCCTTGTGCGGGCTTTTTGTTTCTGGCTTGCGATCCGTACAGTGCCATCTACACTCTTCACAGCTGAAGGATCAGCACTCCTGTGAAAAGTCAGCCCGCTTCCCCCAGCGGGCTTTTTCGTTCTGCCGCCATCAGCCTGCTACGCATTGCTTTCTTTACGGGAGGATTCCCCATGTCCGACAAAGAAACCATCGGCACCCTGCTCACCATTCTGAACGCTCGCCAGGCCAAGCTTACGATCATATGCAAATAGCTCACAGACTGGGTTGAAGCTCAGGGCGGTCATCATGTCGCCAGAAAAGCGCAGCCGTTCTTCAAAGACATCGAAGACGATAATGATTTTGTTCGGGATGCGCTCATGTCATTGATCATCAATGAGCCATTGAAGCGAGAGTGATGCCCGCCTCCCTGTTCAATACACTAGCCCGCCACTGAGCGGGCTTTTTTACGCCCATCAGAAAGGTGCGACCTCCTCCACCGCAAACGCATCCTCCACCTCGACGACGCGATCTTCGTCTGCCTGAGGTTCCCACCTCAGCGTCACCGACTCGTCGTCGTTGAACGTCATGTCTATGCCGTCCGTCTCTGACAGCAAGCCCATAACCTCCTCCCACTCCCGATCCCCGTCCGTGTCGAGCCGATGGATCGTTACCCAGCGCTGAGTCTGCGCGACCGGGTGATTAATCATCGACGAGACGCGCAACCCGAGCCGCTGCACGCCACTGACTTCTTCTCGGATTGTTGGTTTTACCTGCTTCTTCGCCTTTGCCACTCCTGCCCCCATAGCTGTATATGCATCCAGTATAGGCAGGACTATAGCGAAGCCATCCCCTGCGGTAAATCTTTAAAGCCCCCGACAAAGGTTTTTCTCAGTCTCTGTACTTTCTAGAAAATATGTACTTTTGGTACTTGACCACTGTGAACCATTAGTACATATTTACTCCATCGCAACCGGCACCCAATCAGGGGCCAGCTGCGAAGGGTCGAGAGATCTGCCGCTCTTTAACAGCTCAGGATCCTCGCCATCGACTACCCCGGGTTTCAGCCGGTAAGCGCGAGCAACAAATAGTCGATGCCACGCCAGCTCTGGAACTGGCCGTGCTCACCAGATGTGAGTACGCGAAACCACGCAAGCCGATCTGCGAAGAACACCGAACACGAAATGTGTGACGCGGATTAGAGATATGAATCGGGCGATGCGCGTGGTGGAGAAACGGAATTTTTCACTGATGCACCTGGTGACGGGTGCATTGGGAAAACAACCGACAAGCACGGAGCACCAAATGAGCGAGCAAACCCTTCAAGCGCTGCTGGCTGAGCGAGTCACTGCCTTTGCTACAAGTGATCAGCCGGCAGCAATCATCGACGAGCATGTGAAGATCATGTTCACCAAGGTGATCGACAACTGCTTTGGTCGTTACGGAGATATGGGCAAGCAGGTTGAGGAGGCAATCAAGGCAGCGTTGCCAGCCAACTTGACCACAGTCTTCGAGCTGACCCGCTACAACGACATGATCGCCAAAGCGCTTAAAGAAAAGTGGGAAACCAGCGGCGTAGAGGCCGACATGGTCTGCCGCGCTCAGCAAGCCATCGACGACGTTCTCACCAAGGACCAGATGCCCGAGGTAGTCAGCCTTCAAGACCTTCTCGAAGCCTTCATCGACAACCACAAGGAAAGCGCCGCAGAGGAGCGCTGGGAGCGTCCGGACATCCGCTTTCAAGAGTCCGAATACGGCGGCCTGCACATCTACTTCGACAAGAAGCCAAAAGAAGAATCGCCCTATAGCAGCCGCGAACGCAGCGAGTACAACCTGGATAACGCGATCCACATCTCGTTCGATAAACGCGGAAATGACCAGGATGAAAGAGGTCGAGAAATCGGCACCGTCTACGCCGCCCGCATCGACAACGAGAAAATCGGCCAAACCCTACGCTTCAGATCGAAGTTCGAAAAGTTGCTCGCCGCCCTCTACTTCGGCGCCTCCAAGATTCTGGTGGACTGCGACGAAGACGATTTCAGCTACGGCATTTACGACTGACAGCATCACCTCTGCCCATTCACTGAGTGGGCAGACGGATGCGGATGATTCTGCACCGCGCAAAGCGGCCCCCTGCATCACCGCAACAACGCAGATGAAAGCGGACGTGGCCTTGGACCAGCGGGAGCTGAGGCGATCAATAAATAGACGTAGCGGCCTTACTCGGCCATCTGCACTTATTCGGCGCAAGCCAAAACGAAATTGCCGCTTCACGGGCCTACGGCAATATAAATAATCAGAGTCGGTCAGAAGGTTGTAGATCTTCCCGAGCACCTCGAAAGAGGCTGCATCGGAATGTCGGCGCCCCATGAAAAAAGCTGATCCAGGCCAACTGTTTGTATGCGAACGGGCGGACGTAGTTAGGCATCTTGGTCAGGACCGACATTCCAATGCAGCTTCAATAGGTGGCCACTGCCTGCCCAGTGAGCGAGCGATAGGAGCTACTGCCATGAAGCGCTAACCCGCCGTTGCCGAGCAACAGTATCCCCAGCCACTAAAGCGCTGGGCGCTTGGACCGACGAGAGAATATCGGTTCCGGAGAGCGCGCTTTGTCAGCGCCCCGCAGCGGGCATGGCCCACAGGATCTGCTGGTGACATCAGCGCCGGACAAGTAACCGGCAATCCCTCCCGACCAAACCCGCATGCACTCCCCTCCGCGCCCAACGGCAACCAGCGGAACGGATGAGTGCAGCCGAGTTTTGTTGACGAAAGGTTCACCCCCGATGGATCGCGCCAAATGGCCAGCGGTCAATATGTTTAAAACGGATGGGCGGCTCTCGCCTACTCCTTCTCGCCTCTGGAGGCGATCATGACTCCCCTACAGCTTGCTCAGTTGAAACTTGAACGCCGCGTCCCGCCTCCAGTGAGCGATACCCCTGAAGACGCCGCTCGGGCGGATTGGCTCTACAACGCTGCCGAAGAACTGCTGCGCGGTGGAAGCGTATCGTTCCAGCGCCGCATGCGCCCTGCACAGGGTGTGGCCGCCGAGGAATTCGCCCTGGCAGTGGATGAGTACGTGAACAACCGCCTGGCCGACAGCGAAGTGCACACCCCAGCGCTTGGCTGGCTGCTGATCACGACGGCCCTCGGCAATGCCGACAAGACTGCCGTTGCTGAGCTTCTAGGCCGCAGCGATCACCCGCTGGGCAAGCTTGGTGAGATCGCGGAAATGCTGCTTGAGCCGCTGGTTGATGATGCTCTGGTTGCGAAGGCTGAGGATGACGAACTGTGATCGCCCAGAAAGCTATAGCCGGAATTGAGTTCGAGATCGCGATACTTTCGCGCTCTTTCAGCCCGGTACCGGACCGAACATTTGTGATGGGCATGATCGAGTTGGCCGAAATCGCCGAGCTTATCGATCGCGCCACGGCAAACCGTTTCCGTGATGCGCTTGACGCGAAGTTCTGCGAGCGCAATGACTTCCTGAAGAGGACCACCCCATGAGTACTGCACCGGTTAAAACGCTGATCGATGAGCAGTTCGATGAGATTGAATCGAAGCTGGTCATGTTGGGCTTCGGTCTTCCCTTCAATGAGGTGATCGGCAAGTCCCGCGAGGCTCTAGTCGCCAGCTTGCCGAAGCGCCTGGCGGCAACCATGAAAGGCGGTCGGATAGCGGTGAGGGTTCGGCCGTGAGCCGCTGGATCAGTATCGAGGAAAGCTTGCCGGTGCCGAACAAAAAAGTCCTTGTCTGTCGGGTCGGAAAGACAAGCTATCCTCCATTTATGGCGATTCGAAGGAACCGTGATCAAAAGCCGTGGGAATACATCGACGGCGATACTTGCCACACACGGATTACCCACTGGTTTCCTATTCCGGATATGCCGAAATGACCAGATACCAGCGCGCCAAACGTGTCGCCCTTTTGCGCGGCAGTGCAATCGCTATCGCCGCCCTCACCTTTCTGATGCTGCTCAGCGCTCTCGCCGATCGCGCCACTCAATAAATCACACCTTTCAAGGCTGCGCCCGGGCGCGGCGAGGGATTGTCATGTCCACGAATATGCGGATTTGGAGCCAGGTCGATAAGACCGATACCCGCTTCACCAAGGACGCCAAGGTCGGTGGTCAGCAGATCACCAGCCTCAACGGCACCGCGATGATCATGAAGGCTACAGAGGTCTTCGGGCCGGCCGGCATAGGCTTCGGCTGGAAAGTCCTTGAAGAGCGCTTCGATCCAGGTGTCGAAGTGTTCATCGGTGAGGGTGATAAACGATCGAGCCTTGGGTGCACCAGCAACCACACGGTTCGTATCGCGTTCTGGTTCGTACTTGATGGGCAGCGCGGCGAGATCGAATCGTATGGCTGCACGAACTACATCTACAAAGCCTCCTACGGGATGCTGACCGACGGTGAAGCGCCGAAAAAGAGCCTCACAGACGCGATCAAAAAGGCCCTGAGCTCATTGGGCTTTAGCGCCGACGTGTTCCTTGGAATGTTCGACGACCGTGACTATGTCCAGGCCCTTCAGGAAGAACAGGCTGTTGAGCAGGCAGTCGACAAAGAAGCGGAGATCGCCAAGCAACAGCAAGACCGACTGGACTACATCAAGTCGGTGATCGACACCATGCAAGGCGCTAAGACCCCGCACGAACTGAAAAAAATCCATGACGTCGCAGTTCGCCAGCTCACTCTTCGTAAAGATGAGAAAGGCGCGGCGCGGATTTCGCTGGAATGGAAAAAGCTCTCTGAGCCAAAGCAGGAGACAGCAGCATGACCCAACTCTACGCACTCACCGGCAAACTGGCCGAGCTCCAGGCCATGGCCGACACCGACGATGAGGGTCTGAAAGAGGCCCTGCAGTACGCCATGGACGAGGTTCAAGGTGACTTCAATGTGAAGGCCGACAACATTGTCATGCTGCGCCGCAACATCGAAAGCGACGTTACTGCCATCGACAACGAGATTGAGCGACTTGCCGAGCTCAAGCGCGTCAAGACCAACAGCGTCTCGCAGATCAGCGACTACCTGCGCCGCAATATGGAAGCAGCCAACATCAAGTCGATCAAGCGCCCCCTGTTCACCATCACTCTGGCGCTCGGCAAGGAAAAGGTCATCGTCGATAAAGAAGACGACCTGCCAGAGGACTTCATTGTCCCGAAGACCACCTTTGCGCCAGACAAGAACGCCATCGCCGCCAAGCTCAAAGAAATCCGCGATCACAACGACGCTGTACGCAAACGCATGGATGCCGGTGAAGACGCAGAACACGAACTCATCGAAGAGCCAGCCTGGGCGCACCTCGAGCGCGGCGACAGTTCGATCAGAATCAAGTGAGGTCGCCATGAACGCATACGTCAGTCCCGAACTCAGCACCATCCGCCAGAAGGATCTAGACCGCGACTGGATCGCCCGCGCCATGGCCGAGTACGAGGGTCGAAATAGCCTGGAGACTCTGGCCGTTCGGGTCCGTGATGTTGACTTCGGCAGCATGTTCAACGGCAAGGCCAAGGACGGGACACGGGCAGAACCGAGTCCTTCACTTGAAAGCAAAGTGGCGGCAGCGGCGCCCACAATGACCGTCACCGAAGCGATGAAGACCTTTCACCTCAGCGAGCACGACCTGAAACGAATGGCCTCGCGCACCGGCTTCAAATTCAAGCGTGGGTACACCACCAATCAGGGACACAAGGCTACTGACGGCCCTATGGTTGAACGGATCATCGCTCTGCGTGACGTAGGCCTCAATCGTTCCCAGGTCATGAAACAAACGGGAATGTGCTACGAGAAATTCCACCGGTTGCTGAGGGACTACAGCATCAGCTTCCCGGCAGTTCCGTTCAATCTACGGAATGGGCGAACGAAGTCTTGAAGCGCATCGCCCGCATCCAGCAACGCAAACGACAGACATGGCTGGACTTGCCGGCCAGCGGAATAGAAGAGGTAGGCCATGGACGAGGAACAGCAGCCGACGGCGGAAGCCATCAAGCAGAAGAAAAAGCGCGAGAAGGAAACAGCCAAGAACGCCGCGCTGGGTGTCGAGAAGTTTACGGTTGAGGTCGCCGGAGTGTTTAAGCCAGACCTGAAGCGCTTGATGAAAGAGCACGGCTTCAACAACCAGCAGGAGGTGTATCAGAGCCTACTGCGGAATGTGATTGCCGCCGATTTCGACACTGCCGCTCGAATGCTTCGATGTGTCACGACACCTTATGAGATATCCGAAAAGGTGTCGCACAACTTCCACAATCAAAGCCTGCTCGAAATCAATAAAGACCCTGGCGACGAGATTTGCATCCCTACGTTTTAGCCCTAACAGATATGACAGCGGCCTCAATCTCATCCCGAGCATTGGTCATATGTAGTCGCTCTGTCTGGCAATACTTCGAGTGATCCAGTATTAGGGCTTTAGCCTTTTGTCCAACCTTAACTAGGCCCAAGTCGAGTTCTTGAACAGCACCCAACACCGCGACAAGAGCCTGTTCTAAAGCGATCTCACGATTCGTTGCCATTTGCCCTGCTCCTTTCGATTTGGGCCAAAGCTACTCTGCCGTAATACGCCAACCCAAACCAAATTGCCACCACCGGTCACGGAGGGCGGCGCCTACCCGAGGTAATCGCAATGCCTGTTCTCCACAGCGTAATCCACAAGATCGACAAGAAGCCTGACGGCAGCCCGGCTGTTCTGTTCCTCGGCGGTGCCGAGCAGGTCGAGAGCCAGGCCCGCGATGATCTGATGTATCAGTTCAACGAAAGCTACAACGCCACTGCCGGTAAGGGTTGGGGCTTCTTTCATCAAGAGTCGGGCGCCCACCCGCTGAGCGGATGGCTCGACAAGTACCTGGCCGGCGGCAGCGACTTTTTGACGTTCAGCACCATCGCAGTCGAGCACCTGACAAAGCTGATGGAAGAGTCGAACCTGACAACCGGCGGGCACGCCCTCTTCTGCCACTACCTTCAAGGCATGACCGATTACCTGGTCATCGCCCTGGTGCAGGAAACGGAAGCGGTGACCATGACCGAAGAGCTCAGCCTGATGGCAGTCAAGCGCTTGGATCTAGATCACATCCGTCTGGCGGCACGCATCAACCTGAGCGAGTGGAAGGGCAATCCAAAGTCGCGCCAGTACATCTCGTACATCAAGGGCAAACAGGGTCGGAAAATCAACGAGTACTTCCGCGACTTCATCGGCTGCCAGGAAGGGATCGACGCCCCGGGCGAAACTCGCACGCTCTTGAAGGCGTTCAGCGACTTTGTTGAAAGCGAGGATCTGAGCGAAGAGTCGGCCCGCGAGAAAACTCACACCCTTGTCAGCTACTCGATGGTCCAGGCCAAGTTGGGTGAGCCTATCACCCTCGACGAACTGTCTGAACTGATCGACGAAGACCAGCCCAAGGCGTTCGCCAACTTCATCAAGGCCGCCGACTACGGGCTCTCCGAAACCCTGCCGCCGGACAAGAAGACCCTGAACAAATTCCGGCGCTTCACCGGCCGGGCCGAAGGTCTGTCCATCAGTTTCGAACAGCACCTGCTCGGCTCGAAGATTGAGTTCGACGAAGCCGGCGGCACGCTGATTCTGCGCGGCCTGCCCACGCAGCTGACCGAGCAGCTCAAGCGCGCAAAAGCCTAGAGCCCGTCGATATCTAAGGGGCCGGTTTCCAATATCAATCTCGCATCCAGCCCCTTGACCTTCAAGCGCACAGGCTCAGGCGTCTGGACAGCGAAGTACAGATTGAAACCCTCACCACTCGACTGCTTTTCGATCTCCACCACGTACAGAGAGACCTCGTCGGGAGAGATTCCAATAGCGTCGGCAATGATTTTGTTACGAGAGCTTCGATAGGCGCTCATGGCAAAAATCCATTTTTATTGAGTCGAACCCGAAAGCTTAGCTCGTCGGAAAAAACCGCCCTTACCATCCGTCGCATCCGATCACGGAGTGCGGCGCCTGCATTGGAGAACACCATGAGCACATTCGCAGTGTTTGGCATGACCATCGATGTAGCCACCGCCGAGGCGCGCAAGAAGACGAGCGGTACCCGCAAGAACCTCAAGGTTCTAGGCGGCGTCGAGCCAATCCCGGTAGCGGAGTGGCTGGAGCTGGTCCGCAAGCGCACCGAGAAGATCATGGGGGGGCTACAGTGCGTCAGCTCTCGCCATTGTTCGACGCGCCGCAGTACGCCGAGCAGTTTATGGAGCTGGCCCGCAAGACTTTGCGCTGTCGTGATATGAAGATCAGGGCAAAGGCAGTTCTGACCGACGCCAAGGGCAAGCCGATCATCAACCCGAAGACGAAAGCGCCGAAGGTTGGCTTCAGTGAGTGGCCGCCGAAGCCTCTGGAGCAGCAAGAGCAGGCCGCCTGACCCGCCCTCACCTATTGCGATGAGCGCATCGGCAGACGGGAAGTTGTCACGATTTAAAATCTTGGTAGGTCGTCGATCATTCTGCCTGGACTAGCACGCTCTTCGGTTACGGTCACCTCACCACTTGGCAAGTGACCCTCCAGAAGCTTTCCACCTGACACCGTCCCGATGCCCGACTCGAATGTCATCTCAACAACGTCGCCATCGCGAATAGCCGCGATGATGTCTTCCATCGAAGCTATGTGCGGATTTTCAAGATATCTTCCCCTGCTGACGGCGGGGTTAGCCTTTGCCCACATGAAGAGTTCTATTTCGTCGTCATCGTTGATTCGAACGGCTGTAACCACATAATGCGCCATAGGCTCACCTGAGGGATTTACCGTCTCGATCTGATCAAATCTCAGAATAACCACTTACCTATTGCGCTGAACGCCGCGATGGTTCCGAGCTATGGACGGCCTGACATTATATTCATGGCGTCCTTGGCCATTGTAATACCGCGATCTCTGGCTTCGAGAAAGCTCTTATAGTTCGTTTGCTCATTCAGCGTCTGTGTCTGCCCATCAGAAAGTGTGACTGTAATGCGCAGCCCGATAGGCATAGGGTGATCATCGTGCCCCCAAACGAACACGATTCTAGCCTTTTCCCCTTCTGGGCCGTGCCAGTCAATCGGGCGTTCGCGCTCTACTGAATTCGACATATCCGCTCCTTGATCCGGCTCCATGCCGGGCCGAACACAAATACCCCGCTTCAACGAATCGCGCCAGCCTGTAAGGGCGGCGCCTGACTGAGGCATCAAGACTTGATGCTACTCAATACGGCCCTCCTGATGCGGAAGCACATCAACCCGGCGAGAAGGCCGATCCACCAGGGTGGTATATGAAAAAAAAAGCTTAAGAAGGTGCCGATCGAGTAAGCACCTGAGACGAGCGACACGACAAGCAAATAAGCGACAGGTACTGCACACAGAAAAAGCAGCGCGGCGCCCGCAATGGCCAATAGCTCTCCAGCAGCGATCTTTTGTTCAGTATTCATGACCATCACGAATGCCCCACCGGCTCCATGCCGGTCTATCAACCAATAGCCCACTTCAACCAATCACGCCACCCTGGCGAGGATCCTCTATGTCCGCTCACCAGAAGCAACCCCAATTCATCCATGGCCAGCCAAGCATGGGCCTGCCGTTCGAAAAAGAACTTGTGGTGGACCTGTTCGCCGGTGGAGGTGGCGCCAGCACCGGCATCGCCCGGGCGTATCGGGAGCCGGACGTGGCGGTAAATCACAACCCGATCGCCCTGGCCGTGCACCGCGCCAACCACCCGCAGACAGCGCATTACGTTGCCGATGTTTATGAGGTGGATCCTCGGGAAGCAACCGGCGGCCAGCCAGTTGCAATCATTTGGGCGTCCCCTGACTGCCGTCACCACAGCAAGGCGAAAGGCGGTGCGCCGCGTGACCGAGGTGTTCGCGGACTGGCATGGGTGGTGATTCGTTGGCTTTTCATCACCAAATCGCGGCTGCTCTTCTTGGAGAACGTCGAGGAGTTCTGCGACTGGGGACCGATCGACGACGAGGGCCAGCCAATCAAGGCCGAGCGCGGGCGTACCTTCAAGGCGTTCATTGCTGCGATCAGCGTGGGGCTTCCCGCCGATCGCCCAGATATGCCGGAGATCATGCAGGCCATCGGGGAGTTCGTGCCGATGGAGGCACTGGTGCGCGGCCTTGGCTACAACGTCGAATGGCGCGAGCGGATCGCGGCCAATGCCGGCACGCCGACCATCCGCAAGCGCCTGTACCTGGTGGCGCGCAGCGACGGGAAGCCGATCGTCTGGCCGGCGCCGAAGCGCCACAAGCAGCCTACGGCGAAGCAGCACCCGTGGCGCTCAGCCGCCGAGTGCATCGATTGGAGCAACCTCGGCCGCACCATATTCCGCGATAAGCCAATGGCAGAGAACACCATGCGCCGCGTGGCCAAGGGCTGCTGGCGTCACGTGCTGACCAGCGCGAAGCCTTTCATTGTCCCAATGCGCGGCACCTCGGAATCACACACCAGCACTCACGGTGTTGACGAAGCGCTGTCGACGATCAGCGCTGGCGGCACACATCACGCTCTGGTCCAGCCAGTGGCGGCGCCATTCCTCACCGAGTGCGCCAACGGCTCGGCGCAGCGCAACTTTGATGTGCAGGAGCCGCTGCGCACCCAAGTCGCTCAGGTCAAGGGTGGACACTTCGCAATGGCAGCCGCCCACATGACAGCATTCGGCCAGAACGCCGTCGGCAGTTCGCCGGATGAACCAACGCAGACGGTGCTGGCCGGGGCCGCCCGGCACGGTGTTGTCGCTGCATTCTTCGAACAGGCGAACGGCGGGTTCTACAAAGGTGATGGCCGCGCAGCCTATGATCCGATTTCGACCATCTGCCAATCCGGCGCCAACCAGCGACTGGTGAACGCCTACCTGGTGAAGTACTACGGCAACGAGAAGGACGGCATATCGCTGACCGAGCCGATGCACACCTTGCCAACAAAGGACCGGGTTGCACTGATTGAAGTGATTCAGGTGCCTGACACGCTCACGCCGGAACAGATGGAGGGCGCACGACGCTGTGCCGCCTTCATGCACGAACACCTGCCGGAACATTTCAAGGACCCGGCTGAAATGGTCATGGTCGCCGGTTATGTGCTGGTGGATATCACCCTGCGTATGCTGCAACCGCCTGAGTTGAAAGCGGCGCAGGGTTTCGACAAGGACTACATCATCGACCGGGGGCTGTTCGTTGACCCGGTTACCGGTGCCGAAGAATGGCGCGACATCAACAAAACGGACCAGGTCCGGCTAATCGGCAACAGCGTTTGCCCGGACGAGGCTGAAGCCTTGGTCAGTGCCAATGCCGCAGACATCATCGAGCTTTACCAGCGCCTTGCGGCCTGACCCACCCTCACCTATTGCGCTGAGCTTGATGCTTATTTCGGCCGGGTTCCGCGAGCTAGCCATTCACCATGACCGATACCGTGCTGGATCGCCTGATAGTCAGAATCGTCCGAGATATCGAAAACATGCTCCGAGTGTTTCGCACCGCTGGGATGAAACAGCTGGGTCAACATTATGCCTTCATGCCTGCTCTGACGTCTGAGCCTAACTGTGATGACAAAGCCACGCTCCGCATCGTGGTTCTGGCATACATCCGAAGGATCTTCGCCCCAAAGCTCTGACTGCCAATATTTGTTCGACATATCCGCTCCTTGATCCGGCTCCATGCCGGGCCATCAAGCAATAGCCCACAAACTCAAATCACGCCAGCCGGGGCATGACCCGGCATAGGACGCCCCATGCCCACAGAAAACAAACCGGCCGATCCATTCGGCCCGAACGGTCGCACCTTCCACATTCATATGAGCGTGCGCGGGGCAATTCGCGACTTCAGCAAGCGCCAGCTCAAAGGCATGTTCAACTTTGAGGGCGGTCGTCCGTGCACTGCCGACGAAGCCAAGGATCACCTGCTCGAGTGCCTGGCCCAGGGTAAAGAGGTGCTGCCATTCGGTCCGCCGTGCGAAGGTTTCGACTTCGCCAGCAATGGCTGCCCCGGCCACGACATCCCGCCCGCAGCTGTGAACGCCCATGATCTGGTATCGACGGGGTGACTGTCGGCCTCACCTTTTGTCGTAAGTCGATTGACTGACAGGGGTCTTTGGAGCCCAGTAACCAGCGGGCTAAACCAGATCAAAAGAAGAAAAACCATGTCGCGTATAAAGGTGATATCCGGTGACTTTCTGGCAGGTGATGCCGAATTTCAATCTGGACGGTTCACTCTAAAATCCATATTGAAACCGTCTCGAGAATTAACGATACCTATTTCAAGACTAGAAGCCTTGGAAACAGCAACCGAAGAAGTCGTAAATAAGAAAGGTAGCGTTATTCGATGGAGCTTTGCTGGAGCACTGCTTTTAGGGCCGATTGGGCTAGTTGCGGGCTGGTTGCTATGTGATAAAGAAAGGGAAATAACCTTCTTCGCAAAATTCAAGGATGGCCGCTGCCTTCTGGCCACAACTGATATCGACACTTACTCCAAAATCTCTGCCTCTCCCCTCAAGTAACTCCCTCCCTTTCAAAGTCAGCCGCTATAGCGGAGAGGACGAAGTCATGCCCCCAGAAAACGAAATCCTGAAAGCGGAAAACGCCGGATAAAAGGTAGGTCGCCCAGCACCGAATCGCGTCCTGCGATGTGTGTATTTCCCCTCAGTGCCGGGCGAGCTCCAATACTCACTTATTACCAAGCCGATGTCTGTAAGACCATTCTCAAAAAAACTTAGAAACTTCCCCCCTATCAAGCCTGCCCTATGCGGCGGGATGGAGTTCGCTATGCCTGAAGAAACTGTTTTGCCGGTCGCATCGGCCGAACCTGAATACGCCTACTCCGCCAATGGCGAAGACTGGGTGTCTGACTGGTGCTCGTTCCTCGATCAGAACGACGAACTGGAAGTGGGTGATGAATGTCAGCGAGGCGTGATGGTTTACGGAGACCCCGCCGAATTCGTGGATGCGGACACCGTGATCGACTCCATGGCCGAGAACGCACACTCAAGCGACCTCGGCGAATGGGCTGATGACTTCCCGGACGTGAGTGCTGAGGCGAAGGCCGAGCTGGAAGGCTTGCTTGATGCCTGGGCCCGGAAGAACTGCGATTGCAGCTTCTACCGCGTTAAGGACATCGAGAAATTCAAGATCGCTCACGAAGATTTGGAGCACCGGGACGAGGTAACCCCATGATCGCCCTCGCCTGGTTCGCCTACGTGTACTGCTACCGGTGACAGTCCTAAGCTCTGCGGTAGACGCCTAGCCTCGCTGTCGACGGCAGGGGGATGAGCTTCGTCGAGGTGAGGATCATCGCTCGATTGACTCCCCATTCAAGTGCCTGCGTCATCGTCTCGCCCGGGCGACTTTTGTAGTACTCCTCAAACATCATTTCTCCAGATCCGAAGTACGCACCAACAAACAGCTGAACCGCCCCCGTTGCGGAAGTACGCACTTGCACGTCCATCTGCCCGCCATCATTTAGAAGACCGTCATGACACCTGCAGTGCAACGAAGAGTCAGACCACTCCCAGAAGACGCGCTTCCTCTGCTTTAAGTACACCTTATCTACATCCGGGATGTGAATCGAAGTGCACTTGTACTCGCTATTCCAAGCTCCCGTCGAACAAAAAGATAAATATTTTTGAACTTTTGGCGCTTTCGCCTGTATCGCTTCGATCTAAGCCTAACCCCTACCCCACACAAGAGCCTGCCGGTGTACGGCGGGCGAGGTCTGCACGCATGAGCAAGCCAGCCGTGAAAGATGTTCTCGATGAAATGACAAAGGATGATCTGGTGTCCTGGATCAGGAACCAACACTTCATGCGACCCAAGCAAAGCGATGTTTTGTATATCCGCTGGGAAAGACAGTCAGGTGAAGTGCTGGAGGAAATGCAAAGGGAAAATCGCGCGCTCGATGGAGTGGACTTCAAGGAGCGCGACCGCCTGGCTGGCAAGTTCAATGATTCGAAAGACCCTGAAGAGAAGTTACGGCTTCTTAAACAGATCGAGCCTTACGACAAGGCCATGTCAGAACACATTAAGCGAACACAGGCTCTCGACAGAAAAAGCAAAAAGGTCGACTCCCTCTATGAGCAGATCGACGTAGAGCGCCAGAAAGAGCGCGGACGCCGATCAGCATAACCCCCAGCTTATAGCCCCCTCCTTACCCATCTTCTGCCGCCACGCGCGGCATGGAGCAGCTCATGAGCATTCAATTTTTATCGCACCAGGAGGTTTGCGAGCTTACCGGCGCGCGGACCAAGGCTGGACAAATCCTGAACCTCAAGAAAAACGGCATCAGGCACACCATCAAGATGAATGGTTGGCCAAGCGTAACCGTGATGGCCGTTACCGCCGTCGGCATGTTCGAGCCAGAAAAACCCGCATGGAAATCACGCAAGGCAAGCTGAAATGGGAAGACGACCAAGTAAACCCGGCTCTATAGCCCGGCTGCGAGAGCGCAAGAAAGCCAGCGGCCGGGTGTTCTATTACTACGACACCGGTGGAAAGGACCGCAAAGAGATTCCGCTGGGCAGCGACTACGGCCTGGCGATCATGGAGTACGCCAAGCTCGAGCGAGATCGCACCGCGACCGACTTGGTCGCCAAGGTGATTACTTTCCGCTACGTCGCCGAAAAATACATGGTCGACATCGTCCCCACCAAAGGCAAAGCCACCCAGGCAGACAACAAGCGCGAAATGAAGAACCTGATCGCGTTTTTCGATGATCCACCTGCGCCTCTGGAAACGATCGAACCTCTACATGTCCGGCAGTACCTCACTTGGCGCAAGGCCGCGCCGGTCCGTGCGAATCGTGAAAAGGCGCTGCTCAGCGCTATCTGGAACTACGCGCGGGACAAAGGGTACACGTCTCTAGCCAACCCATGCGCTGGCATCAAGGGCAATAAAGAGACGGGCCGGGACACGTACGTTGAGGATGAACTGTTCAAGCGCGTTCACGATAAAGCCGATACCGGCCTTCAAGACGCCATGGACCTTGCCTATTTGACCGGCCAGCGAGTGACCGACACTCGACTGATGGACGAACAGGATGTCCGCGACGGCCAAATTTGGGTGCTTCAGGGAAAAACAAAGGCCAAGCGGCGAATCGAGGTTACCGGCGAACTCAAGGTTTTGATTGATCGAATCATGTCCCGAAAGTCGGGGCACAAGGTCCGCTCGACGCGGCTGATCGTGTCAGAAGATGGCGCACCAATGACGGTTGCGATGTTGCGCAGGCGTTTTGACATAGCCAGGGAGGCCGCAGGAGTATCCAAGCCGGAGTTCCAATTGCGTGATTTGCGCGCAAAAGCCGGTACGGACAAAGCAGAATCCAGTGGCGACATCATGCAAGCCAAGGATCAACTCGGGCATACCACTGTTGTTATGACGGAGCAGTACATCCGCAACCGCAAGGGCAAGAAAGTCTCACCAACTAAGTGAATTGCGGACCAACTCTAAAATAGCGGACCAGAAACAAACAAGGGTTTGCATCAGCTTTCGCCCGCAAACCCTTGATTTTAGATGGTGCCCGAAGCCGGAATCGAACCGGCACGCCCTTACGAGCGGGGGATTTTAAGTCCCATGCGTCTACCAGTTTCGCCATTCGGGCGGTAGCGCGGTGAAGCAGTCTGAAGACTGTCAAATAACGATCTGGCAGTTCTGACGCCTGTGCAGCAGAGGGGAAATATATACATCCCGCTCCGGCGAAGCAAGTTTGCGACTGACCTTTTCAAGACTAAATCTTGCAGGGCAGTGCAAATAAAAAAGCTCCGTAAATCATAGATCTACGGAGCTCGTTTAAAGTGGAGGCCGAGGTCGGAATCGAACCGGCGTAGGTGGATTTGCAATCCACTGCATAACCATTTTGCTACTCGGCCTCAAACATCTGATGTCATGTAGCACAACATCAAACGCGTACAAACTTGGAGTAAGATTCGTGATCTAACTCCTTGAAAACATTGAGCTTTTTCAGCGGTCAGTGCTTTCGATGGCGTGAATTATGTACTGATTTCCCGAGGCTGGCAACCCCTTGATTTCAAAAAAAATTCCGTCAGGTGGTTTCTATGTTTCAAGGGGTTGCTCAGCCCTTCCGGCCGAGATCGTCCGTTACGTCTTCTACCGCGATCAACGGTTCAATGCCCCAGTCGCCATGCAGATACCAATCGTCTCCGATCATTTCGGCCGGATGCATTGTCCTGTCGGAGCCATTGCCGCACGCCAGGGAATTGGCTGGACAGTATCTATCGCAGCCCCAGCAAATGCGCTCGGGATGTTTGGGGCTGATGGGAAAGTTCTTGGCCATGTCGATCCCCGGTTCGCCTCTAGGATGTGCCTCCAACCTACATCGCCTGCGCAAGAACGCCCTTGATACGGATCAAGGACTGAAATCAAATGCCTTAATCACTCCAAACTTGATAACAATCATTATTATTCTCAGGAAAGCTTCCTACACTCGGGCTCTTACTCGTCAGTGCCCAGGAAGACATCATGCGTACGACCTTTTCGCTGTCACTCGCCCTGCTCTTGCTCACACGCTTGGCTCAGGCCAAGGAATACCCGATCGGGGAACCCCAGTTATGCCCAGGGCTGGAAGTCGGGGCGGTGTATTTGCAACCGATCGAGATGGCGCCTGCCGGAATGATGCGGGCCACTGCGGATTCCGATGTGCATCTGGAAGCCGACATTCGCGCCACGGCGGACAATCGACAGGGCTTTCAGGAAGGCAGTTTTGTGCCTTACCTCAATGTCTCGTTCAACCTGAAAAAACAGGGCAACGAGAACGAACTCAGAGGTGATTTCCACGCCATGGTCGCCAATGACGGTCCGCATTATGGCGACAATGTAAAGCTGCTCGGTCCAGGCAAATATCAGCTGACCTTCACCGTCCTGCCACCCGGCGGTCATGGGTCCCTTGGCCGCCATACCGATAAGGAAACCGGTGTGGCTCCCTGGTTTGAACGCTGCGAATTGCACTACGAATTCATCTACGCCGGCATCGGTAAAAAAGGCGGCTATTGAATGAAGCGCCTGCACATAGCCTGGCTGGTGCTGGCCGGAGCAGTGGCGCCATTGACGGCATATGCCGAGTTACCCAGCTACGAGCTGAGCCTGCGCGATGGCCACTTCTCCCCTGTCTTGCTGGAGGTTCCGGCCGGACAGCGCTTCAAGATCATCCTGAAAAATATCGGTGAAGGCCCAGCCGAATTCGAGAGCACGCCATTGCGAGTTGAAAAAGTACTGTCGCCGGGAGTGACTACTTTTGTGGTCATTCACCCGCTCAGGCCCGGCCACTACCCCTTCTTCGACGAGTTCAATCCGCAATTGCCCGAGGGCGGCATCCTCGCGAAATAACCCGTTCAAACACGGAGTTCCCATGAATCAATCAATGTTCATCGTCTGGCGCGAAAGCGTCGAGGCGCTGCTGGTAATCGGCATTCTCCAGGCCTGGGTCAGCCAGCAGCATCAGGGTGATCGACTGGCGAAGTACTTGTGGGCAGGTGTGGTGCTGGGGTTGATGCTTTCGGGCCTGCTGGCGGCGTTGATTCTGTTTGCCGGTGAGGCCATGAGCGGCTCAGCCAGTGAATGGTTCCAGGCCGCACTCGCGCTGGTGGCCAGCCTGCTGATCGTGCAAATGGTCGGCTGGATGCACCGCCACGGGCGCACGCTCAAGCACGATTTGCAACGACACGCCGATAGCCACCTGGCCCGGCAAGGTGGCGCAGGTCTGTTACTGCTGGCCATGCTCGCCGTCAGCCGCGAAGGCAGTGAAACGGTGGTCTTTCTCTATGGTGCAGGCGCTCAGTTACGAGGTCCGCAGCTCGGTTTGTTTGCCATCGGCGGCGCAATGGGATTGGTGCTGTCGGCGCTGACCATTGCCCTACTGCACAGCAGTCGCCGATTCATTTCGTGGCAGCGATTCTTTGCCATCAGCGAAGCTGTTTTGCTGGTACTCGGCGCGGCATTGCTGGTCAGCGGCACCGAGCGAATCGGCGGTCAATTACTCGCCCTGGATTTACCGGAGGTGATGTACAGCCTCGTCGGTGATGCACTTTGGGACAGCAGCGCATTGCTCAGCGACAGCCATGGATTGGGTGGTTTTCTCGCGGGCTTTGGCGGTTATCGTGCGACGCCCAGCGGCATGACGTTACTGGTGCTGGCCGGTTATTGGCTGACCGTCGGCGGTTGGCTGCGTCAACGGGCTGCGGAAAAAGTCCCATGCCTGAGCTGAGTCGCCGCAATCAATGGCTGCAGCGCCTGGGCGATGGCATGCGTCGTCACGCGCCCGTCATTCGTGGCATGCAGTGGGCCGTTGTACTGTTCTACGCGATGCTGTTGGTGGTACCGGCGGTGTTGCCGCTGCCGGACAGCCAGGCACGGCTGCTCGATAACCTGACCCTGTTCGCGCAGTTTTTGTTCTGGGGCATTTGGTGGCCGTTCGTGTTGCTGTCGATCGTGCTATTCGGCCGACTCTGGTGCGGCGTTTTATGCCCAGAAGGTTCACTCAGCGAATGGGCCAGCCATTACGGCAAAGGTTTGGGTGTGCCGCGATGGTTGCGCTGGGGCGGCTGGCCAACCCTGGCGTTCTGCCTGACGACCCTCTACGGCCAGTTGATCAGCGTCTATGACTACGCCCAGGCGGCGCTGTTGATTCTGGGCGGCTCGACCGTCGCCGCGGTCGTCGTCGGGTTGCTGTTCGCCCGGGGCAAGCGGGTCTGGTGCCGATACCTGTGCCCGGTCAGTGGCGTCTTCGCCCTGCTCGCCCGCCTGGCTCCCGTGCATTTTCAGGTCGACGAACAACGCTGGATGGACAATGCCGCGCAGCGCCTGCCGCCGCCCAACTGCGCGCCCTTGCTCGATATCCGTCGTATGCGAGGCGCCAGTGACTGCCACGCCTGCGGACGCTGCAGCGGACAACGCGGCGCCGTTCAGCTGATCGCCCGTTCCAGCAACCAAGAGATTCTTCACGCGACGGCGCAGACGCTTTCACCGTGGGACGCGCGCTTACTGCTGTTCGGCGTGATCGGCCTGGCCATGGGCGCGTTTCAGTGGACGGTCAGCCCATGGTTCATCGCCCTCAAACAAACCCTCGCCCAATGGCTGGTCGAGCACGACCAACTCTGGGCATTGCAGGACAACGCGCCCTGGTGGCTGCTCACCCATTACCCGCAGCTCAACGACAGCTTCAGTTGGCTCGACGGTTTCAGCATCGTCATTTATCTGGGTTTGAGCTCGATGGTGTTGGGCACGGCGCTGATGATCCTTCTGCGCCTGACGGCTCGACTGGCGCAAGATCCTGCGCTGTATTGGCCCCTGGCGCTGACACTCACGCCCTTGGGTGGTGCGGGATTGTTTCTCGGGCTGTCGGCCACGACGGTGAAATTGCTGCGCTACGAAGCTCTGCTGCTGGAATGGGTACAACCGGCCAGGGCCTGTCTGTTAATGGCCGCGATGGGATGGAGCCTGCTGATGGGATGGAAACGGCTGGACCGCGAAGGCCTTTCCCAGGATCGTCGCTGCGCTGGCAGCACTTGCCTGTTACTCGCCAACGGCTTGGTAGGGTTCGGCTGGTGGTTGCAGTTCTGGGGCTGGTCCTGAGCGCCCTCATCCACAACCACCACCCCGAATTACCTAGACCTTAAAACGCGCAGCTGTGGCCGCCTGCTCGATCTCCAGCCCCTGCATTTGCAGGTTGCTGCTGGTCTGGCTGCTGACGGCGCTCAGTTCTTCGGAGGAACTGGCCACCTGGTCCACCGACGTCGCGATGTGCCTGACCATGGCATTCAGACTTTGCTGCATCTGATGCATGTTCATCATCACGCTGCCGCCGACACTTGAGTTCACGGGCACCTGAATCGTCAGGTCGCCCTGAGCGATCTGACTCAAAAACCGTGCGGCATCATCCGGCTCGCCACCCAGTGGCCGGGTCACACTGCGCGTGACGATCACCGCGGCGGCGATGATCAGCGCCACACAGAACACAAACAACCCGAGCATATTGCGCCGGGCATCGCTGTACAGTGCCTGCGCCGACTGTTCCCGGTCGGCGAATATTTTGCCTTGCAGCGCCATTAACTGATCCAGGCTGCCATACACCTCGCGCTCGGCCGGCACGACCTTTTGTTTCAGCTGTGCCATGGCGTCATCGAAGGCACCTTGCCGGATCAACACCTGCACTTGAGTGATCGCCGCAACGTAGGCTTCGCGATTCTTCTTCAGCGCGGCATAAGCGGTTTTGCCCTCGGGCAAATAGAACAACGGCTCAAGCGTTTCGAGTGCCTGAGTGATCCGTTTCTTGGTGGCATCGATCGACTGCTGCACTTGCTGATTGTCTTTATCGATCAGTAAATCCCGGGTGTTCCTGGCGTTATCGCGCACGCCGGTGGCAATGACCATGATCGGATCGATCTTCGGCCAGTCCTGTTTAACGATGACCACCGCCTGTTCCTTGAGCGTTGCCAGATCGTGCAACGCGTAAAACGCCATGCCCATCAATGCCAGCGGCGCGATTGCAAAACCGATGACGATACGTTGTGCCGTAGTTAATTTGGCCATATCAAATGCTCCCCGTTTGATACCTGCCGATTGGCAGCGCATTTGAAAACCTAATGGTGGATCTCACCGCTAAACGTTAAACCTCAGCCTCGGTTACCCCCGTAACACGAAGGCTGGAAACAACTCGCGCATGGCCTCCCACAGCTCAGGCAGCAAGGCTTGTGCCGAAACACTCGGCAGCAGCGGATCGAACATCCGCTCGGTGCGGACCAACTGCACGGCGAAGCGTTTGACGCCGAGTTCACTCAAGCGTTTGGCGAGGATCAGCAGACGCGCCGGTTCGAACAGATGCCAATGCACCGTGGTGCGACATTCGTAGTCGACACCGCTGGCCAGCAGATGCTCAAGGCTGCGCCAGTTGGCGGTTCCGCTGCCCTCGACCCGGGTGATCGCCTGGCAATCCTCGGGCAACGCCTTGACATCGAAACCGACCCAATCGGCCCCGGTCAGTGCCTTGGCGAACGCTGCGGGTTTGATGCCCGCGCTGTGCAAGCCGACGCGAAATCCCATCGCCCGCACCTCATCCATGGCGCCGAGCAAACCATCCTGCAAGGTGGGCTCTCCGCCACTGAACACCACCGCATCGAGCAGGTCCTGACGCCGTTGCAGAAACGCCAACACCCGCCGCCAATCCACTTCGTCTGTGCCACGAGGCGGGATCAACTGCGGGTTATGGCAGTAACGACAACGCCAGGCGCAACCCTGGCAAAACAGCACGCAGGCGAGCTGTCCCGGATAGTCGATAGTGGTCAGGGGCACCATGCCCCCGACCCGAAGCGTTCGACTCATTGGCGCCCGGCCAGCGCCGCGCTTTCAGTGAAGTGCACCCGCTCGCGATGCTCCGACTGTTTACCCGGATTGAACGCCGACACAGGGCGGTGATAGCCCATTACCCGGGTCCAGACTTCGCAGCGTTGACGTTGAGCCTGGGGCAATGTTTGCGATGCAGTCATGGTGAAGCTCCTTGCAGTAGAGTGGATCGAATTCAATGAACGGTGCCGAGCTTCTGTTCTTGCAGCAGCAGTGCTTCGTCGCACTTGGGGCAGAACTCATGCTCGCCATCGAGGTAGCCGTGCACCGGGCAGATGGAAAACGTCGGGGTCACGGTCAGGTACGGCAGGCGGAAGCGCCCAAGGGCTTTGCGCACCAGTTGCTTGCAGGCCTCGGTCGAAGAAATCCGCTCGGCCATGTACAGGTGCAAGACCGTGCCGCCGGTGTATTTGCATTGCAGCTCGTCTTGAAGTTCCAGCGCCTCGAAGGGGTCTTCGGTGTAGCCCACGGGCAGTTGCGAGGAGTTGGTGTAATACGGCGCTTGCGCGCTGCCGGCTTGGAGAATGTCGGGGTAGCGCTTGAGGTCTTCCTTGGCGAAGCGGTAGGTCGTGCCCTCGGCCGGCGTCGCTTCCAGGTTGTACATGTGGCCGGTTTCTTCCTGGAAACGCAGCAACGTGGCACGCACATGATCGAGCATCTTCAGGGCAAACTGCCGGCCGTGCTCGGTGTGCATGCCCTCCTCGTCGCCGGTGAAATTGCGCAGCATTTCATGCATACCGTTGAGGCCGATGGTCGAGAAGTGGTTACGCAAGGTGCCCAGGTATCGCTTGGTGTACGGGTACAAACCGGCATCCATGTGATGCTGAATCACCTTGCGCTTGACCTCCAGGCTTTCCATCGCCAGCTCCATCAGCGTGTCCAGACGCTGCAGCAAACCGCTGGTATCACCCTTGAACACATAGCCGAGCCGCGCGCAGTTGATGGTGACGACGCCGAGCGATCCGGTCTGCTCCGCCGAGCCGAACAAGCCGCCGCCACGCTTGAGCAACTCGCGAACATCCAGCTGCAAGCGGCAGCACATCGAGCGCACCTGATTGGGTTGCAAGTCCGAATTGAGGAAGTTCTGGAAATACGGCAGGCCGTAACGCGCAGTCATCTCGAACAGGCGGTCGGCGTTTTCACTGTCCCACGGAAAGTCGTGGGTGATGTTGTAGGTCGGGATCGGAAAGGTGAACACCCGCCCTTTCGCATCGCCGGCCTGCATCACCTCGATATAGGCGCGGTTGAGCAGCTCCATTTCGACTTGCAGGTCGCCATAGGCAAACGGCATTTCCTCACCGCCGATGACGGGTATCTGCTCACGCAAATCCTGCGGGCACACCCAGTCGAAGGTTAGGTTGGTGAAAGGCGTCTGAGTGCCCCAGCGCGAGGGGACGTTGAGGTTGTAGATGAACTCCTGGATCGCCTGGCGCACCTCTTGAAAACTCAGCTGGTCCTTGCGCACATAGGGCGCCAGGTAGGTGTCGAACGAGCTGAACGCCTGGGCGCCGGCCCATTCGTTTTGCAGGGTGCCGAGGAAATTCACCATCTGCCCCAGGGCACTGCTCAAGTGCTTCGGCGGACCGGCTTCGACACGCCCCGGCACACCGTTGAGCCCTTCGTGCAACAGGGTGCGCAGCGACCAGCCCGCGCAGTAACCGGCGAGAATGTCCAGGTCATGCACATGCAAATCCGCCTCGCGGTGACCCTGGCCGATGGCCTCGCTGTACACCTCGTCCAGCCAGTAGTTGGCGGTGACCTTGCCCGACACGTTCAACACCAGACCGCCCAGGGAATACCCCTGATTGGCGTTGGCCTGGACCCGCCAGTCTTCACGGTCCAGGTATTCGTTCATCGAGGTCGCCACTTCGACCATGGTCCGACGGTCGCGGCGCAAGCGCCCGTGCTGCTCGCGGTAGACGATGTAGGCCCGCATGGCGAGGAAAAAACCCGCGTCCATCAACACCCGTTCAACACGGTCCTGGATTTGCTCGACGTGCAGCCTCGGCAACCCTTCGAGCCTGGCCAATACCGCCTGAAGCAAGCCTTCAACCTCAACCTCGCCGTACTCCCCCGTCGCCTTGCCGGCGGCGATCAATGCCTGACGGATTTTGTCGGCATCGAAGGCGACCTGACTGCCATCGCGTTTGTGCAAGCGGTTACATCCTACTGCGATCAGCGTGCTCTGCATTTGGCCTCCAGACACTACATATAGACTTAATCAAACTTAAAACCACAACATGCAGTGAAGGCTACGGACAAAGTGCTGATCTGCAATTGATCGATATCAAGATTTGTCGGTGAAAAAAAACCGCCCTAAGGCGGCAGAGATCCTGTGGCAAGTGAGGATCTAATGTGGGAGCGGGCTTGCTCGCGAAGAGGCCATCACATTCAACATCATTGTTGACTGATAGACCGCTTTCGCGAGCAAGCCCGCTCCCACATTTGATCATTTGTGTTCTTATGAACCGTGAAGGACAGTTCAACCACCACTCATGTTCATGAACCGCACAATCTGTACCTCCCCGTCGGGGCTGAAATCGTGGCGTAACGGCTTACCGCGCAAGGCCTTCTGCACCGCATTGATCACCGGTTGATCATCCAACGGATAACGCCGCAGCAATCCACGCAAATCCAGGGCATCGTCCTGGCCCAGACACAGCAACAACTTCCCTTCAACAGTCATCCGCACCCGATTACAGCTGCCACAAAAGTTATGGCTATTGGGCGAAATGAAACCAATGCGTGTCTCAGGATGGCGTTCCAGACGCACATAGCGCGCCGGTCCGCCGCTGTTCTCGGTGCTGTCGAGCAACCGATGCTGGCTGGCGATCAGCGTGCGCACTTCGTCGCTGGAACAGAACGATTCGCCCCGGGAACGACCGACGTCGCCCAAGGGCATTTCTTCGATGAAACTGATGTCGATGCGCTGGTCGATGGCGTATTGCACCAGCGCCGGGACTTCATCGAAGTTGCGTCCCTTCATCACCACACAGTTGAGCTTGATCCGCTCGAACCCCGCGTCCCGCGCCGCTTCAATGCCGTTGAACACCTGATCGAGGTCGCCGTTACGGGTGATCGCCCGAAACTTCTGCCCGTCCAGGCTATCGAGGCTGATGTTCATCCGCTTGACCCCGGCGTCGACCAATGGCCGGGCCAGACGGCCCAGCTGCGAGCCGTTGCTGGTCATCACCAGTTCGCGCAAACCGGGCAAGGCGGCGATGTTGCGGCACAGTCCTACAATGCCGGGGCGGATCAGCGGCTCGCCGCCGGTCAGACGGATTTTGCGTACACCCAGGCCGACGAACAGCGTCGCCAAACGCTGCAATTCCTCCAGCGTGAGCACCTGCTGACGCGGCAGGAACGTCATGTTTTTCGCCATGCAATACACACAGCGAAAATCACAGCGGTCCGTCACCGACATACGCAGATAATCGATCTGCCGCCCAAAACCATCCTGCATCACAGCGTTCATCACTTCTCCCGGTTTGCCCAATGCTCACTGCACCAGCGGTGAGTCGGCGCCCTGCAAGTGGATGCCACGAATATCGGCTGCACCGATCAGGGTTTGCAGGTATTGCACCAGCGCTTTCTGCCAGACGCCTTGCTGCAACTGCGTGCGGATCGCCGTCGACACCACTTCGTAGGGCAACGGCATGCCTTCGATCCGCTGATCGACACTGACCACATGCCAGCCGTAGCGACTTTCCAGCGGTTTGCTGGCAAGGCCCGGAGCCAGGGTGAACAGCTGACGCTCCAGTTCGGGCACGGTCTGGCCCTTGCTGATCTGTCCCAGAGAACCACCCTGAGCCTTCGACGGGCAGGCCGAATATTTCACGGCCAGCTCGGCGAAACTGCCGGGAAACTCATCCAGTTGCTGCAGCAGGACTTCCGCCTGACCATGCGCCAGCTCGCGGGCCTCGACATCGTCCGGCGCACATTCGAGCAGGATGTGCCTCACCGCCAGCAACGGCGCGCTGTGGAAGCGTCCGCGATTGTTTTCGTAGTAGCGAAGACTGGACTCCTCGTCGCACTGCGGCACTTTCACCTCACGTTCGAGCAGCAAGCGCGTGGCCGCTTCTTCTTCGTTCTCACCGGCGCCGATCTCCAACGACACACCAAGCTCGGTGATGCGCTGCTGCAACAACTCACGGATCACCAGCGCCCGGGCGGCCAGGTAGACCGCCTCCTCACGGCTTTCGGCCGGGTGATATTGCAGCTCCTGGGCCATCGCTTCCGAGGTGATCGACACCTCGTTGACGTTGATGATCGGCCACTCCTGTTCACTGCTGGCGATCAACTGCGCCGGGGCATCATCGGCCGCTGCGGGCTCAACCGGCAGTGCTTCAAACTGCGCCTGTGCGACCGGCGCGATGTCGAGAACGTCCTCGGCTTTTTTTGAAGAACCGCAGCCACCGCTGCCCCCGTTACCGCCACCACATCCACATCCACCTGACATGATTGTCTCCTCAGTACTTCTGACGAACGATTTGATAACGACGCCCCAGGTACCAGATCGGTGCGCTGATCATGTGTACGAGACGGGTGAAGGGGAACAGGACAAACAGGGTCAAACCGAGAAACACATGCAACTTGTAGATCAGCCCGACCGGCGCGATGGCCGCCGCTGCTTCTACCGGACGCAACAGCACGGTGTTCTGCGCCCAATCGGCGAGCATCACCATTACCGAGCCGTCCATGTGCCCGGTGGACGCGACGATGGTCAGCAGACCGAGCAGCAATTGCGCGAGCAGCACCAGCAGAATCAGGATGTCCGAAGGGCTGGAAGTCGCGCGAACCCGAGGGTCGCTGAGCCGCCGGTTAACCAGCATCAGCAGGCCGATCAGGCACAGCAGGCCGAAGAACCCGCCCGAAACCATTGCCAGCAACTGCTTGTTCTCAGTGCTGATCACGTGGTGGTAAATCGACGCTGGGGTCAGCAGGCCGACGAAGTGCCCGGCCAGTACGAACAGCACACCGATGTGGAAGAAGTTGCTCGCCACGCGCATGCCGCGCTGATTGAGCATCTGGCTGGAGCCCGCCTTCCAGGTGTACTGCGACAGATCGAAGCGCGCCCAGCTGCCAATCAGGCAAATCGCTAGGGCGACGTAGGGATAGACCCCGAACACCAACAGATTCCATTTAGACATTGCCTACCTCCTTGGCTGGCACAGCGGCCAGCCCTTCATGCTGAAAATCCACCCAGTGCAACGGCACCGCGCTTTCCTCACGGGCCTTGCCCGGTGCGCTTGGCAGCGAACTGCAACGGTCTTGCTGCTCAGTCTGGAGAAAGTCCACGGCCTCCTCTTCCCAGATCTTGTCGAGGGCTTCGAGGGAGTCGTCGCGAGGTTCCGACGCGACCTGTGCCCGCAGGTCGGCGACCGCCTGATGCGGCTCGGCCCCGGCAATTTGCAGCAGCGCCCGGAAGCAACTGGCATAGGCGCTTTCGCGCTCTTCCAGACGTGCCGCGAGCAAGGCCAGCAAGTGCGAAACATCCGCCAGGCCCTCACGGGCCTCAATGTCTTCGCGGGTGGAGAGGAACTCCAGGTACAGCGGGATGTAATCGGGCAACTCTTTGACGCCGATGGCAAAACCGGCTTCTTCGTATTGCGCCATCATGTCGACCATCGCCTGGCCACGGTCGCGGGATTCACCGTGCACATGCTCGAACAACAGCAGCGACAGCGAGCGCCCCCGACCGAACAGCGCACCGTAGTGCTCCTGCCCGTCCATCAGGTCATTGGCGCAGATCAGCTCGAGCAATTCGAACAACGCACCGCGCTGCGTCGGGCTGATTTCCCGTGACTGGATGATCGCTTGCTCCAGTTCGTCGCGACCGCCCATCAGTGTTTCGGTCGGGTAATCGAGCAGCAGCGAAATCACTTTGAGAATTTGCATGCTCATTCCTCCCACAACTGGACGGTTTTCAGAATGTCGCGGCGGTTGGCCTTCTTGGCCCCGAACATGTTGGTGTCGGAACTGCCGCTACAGCCGCTGCCGAAACTGAAGCCACACCCGGAGCGCTCGGCAAAAGCGTCGCTCATGGCGTCTTCACGGTGCGCGCTCGGTACCACAAAGCGGTCTTCATAGTTGGCAATTGCCAGGTAGCGATACATCTCCTCGACCTGGGCCACGCTCAAACCGACATCCTTCAGCACTTGCAGATCCTGAACACCATCGACTTGCTCGGAACGTTTGTAGGCGCGCATCGCCAGCAAGCGTTTAAGCGCACGCTTGACCGGTTTTTCATCGCCCGCCGTCAGCAGGTTGGCCAGGTACTTCAGTGGAATACGCAGGCTGTCGACGTCCGGGATCACCCCGTTCATACCGACGGTGCCGGCAGTGGCAGCGTTCTGGATCGGCGACAGCGGCGGTACGTACCAAACCATCGGCAAGGTGCGGTATTCCGGGTGCAGCGGCAGTGCAAGTTTCCAGTCCACGGCCATTTTGTAGACCGGCGAACGTTGCGCGGAATCGATCACCGACTGCGGTACACCATCGGCCAGAGCCTGACGAATCACTGCCGGGTCATTTGGATCGAGGAAGATCTCCAGTTGTTTCTCATACAGATCCTGCTCATTGGCGGTGCTCGCCACTTCGCTGATGCGGTCGGCGTCATACAGCAACACACCGAGGTAGCGAATGCGCCCGACGCAGGTTTCCGCGCAAACGGTCGGCATCCCGGCTTCGATACGCGGGTAGCAGAAGATGCATTTCTCAGACTTGCCGCTTTTCCAGTTGAAATAGATCTTCTTGTACGGGCAGCCGCTGATGCACATCCGCCAGCCACGGCATTTCTCCTGGTCGATCAGGACGATGCCGTCTTCTTCACGCTTGTAGATCGCCCCGCTCGGGCAAGCCGCGGCGCACGTCGGGTTGAGGCAGTGCTCGCAGAGGCGCGGCAAATACATCATGAAAGTGTTTTCGTACTCGCCGTAGATGTCCGCCTGGATCTTGTCGAAGTTCTTGTCCTTGCGACGTTTGGCGAATTCGGTGCCGAGGATTTCCTCCCAGTTCGGGCCCCACTCGATTTTCTCCATGCGCTTACCGGAGATCAGCGAACGCGGGCGCGCAGTGGGCTGGTGCTCGCCCAGCGGCGCGGTGTGCAGGTGCTGGTAATCGAAGTCGAACGGTTCGTAGTAGTCGTCGAGGCTCGGCAGATCCGGGTTGGCGAAAATGTTCGCCAACACGCGGAATTTACCGCCGATGCGCGGGTTGATCGTGCCGTTGGCATTGCGGATCCAGCCGCCCTTCCACTTGTCCTGGTTTTCCCATTCTTTCGGGTAGCCGATCCCGGGTTTCGATTCGACGTTGTTGAACCAGGCGTATTCCATGCCTTCACGGCTGGTCCAGACGTTTTTGCAGGTGATCGAACAGGTGTGGCAACCGATGCATTTGTCCAGGTTCAGAACCATGCCGATTTGTGAGCGAATCTTCATCTCAGTTCTCCTCAATATCGGTCGGCAGTGGACGCGGCAGGTCATCGCCACTTGAGCCATCGAGCCAGTCGACTTTGGACATTTTGCGCACCACGACGAATTCGTCACGGTTGCAACCGACGGTGCCGTAATAGTTGAAACCGTAGGCCTGCTGGGCATAGCCGCCGATCATGTGGGTCGGTTTAAGCACGACGCGGGTGACCGAGTTGTGGTGACCGCCACGGGTCTTGGTGGTTTCCGAACCGGGCACGTTCACGATCCGTTCCTGGGCGTGGTACATCATCACCATGCCGTCCTTGACCCGTTGGCTGACCACCGCACGGGCGGTCAGTGCACCATTGATGTTGAAGCACTCGATCCAGTCGTTGTCCTCGATACCGGCGCGTTTCGCGTCGTTCTCCGAGAGCCAGACAATCGGCCCGCCACGGCTGAGGGTGAGCATCAGCAGGTTGTCGCTGTAGGTGCTGTGGATGCCCCATTTCTGGTGCGGGGTGATCCAGTTCAGGACGATTTCCTTGTGGCCGTTGCTGCGCTTGCCTTTCACCCCTTCGATGGTGCGGGTGTTGACCGGCGGCCGATAACTCATCAACTGCTCGCCGAACGCCTGCATCCACGGGTGATCCTGATAGAACTGCTGGCGACCGGTGATGGTGCGCCATGGAATCCCTTCGTGAACGTTGGTGTAGCCGGCGTTGTAGCTGACGTGATCGTCTTCGAGGCCCGACCAGGTCGGGCTGGAAATGATCTTGCGCGGCTGCGCCTGAATGTCGCGGAAACGTATCGCTTCGTGGGCCTTGGACAGCGCCAGGTGGCTGTGGTCGATGCCGGTGAATTCCGACAGCGCGGCCCAGGCTTTGACGGCGACCTGGCCGTTGGTTTCCGGCGCGAGGGACAGAATCACTTCAGCAGCATCGATCGCCGTGTCGATTTTCGGACGGCCATGACTGATACCGGCATCGCCTTCTTTGTGATTGAGTTCACCGAGGAATTTCACTTCGTCTTCGGTATTCCAGTTGATGCCTTTGCCACCGTTGCCGTTTTTCTCCAGCAATGGCCCGAGGGACGAGAACTGTTTGTAGATGTTCGGGTAGTCACGCTCGACCACATGCAGGTTCGGCGCGTTCTTGCCCGGCTCCGGTGCCACGCCCGCGCTTTTCCAGTCGGTGCCGCCAAACGGTTGGGCCAATTCGCCGACGCTGTCGTGCATCAATGGGATGGTCACCAGGTCCTTTTCAACGCCCAGGTGCCCTTCGGACATGCTGGAGAACGCCTTGGCGATGCCTTTGTAGATTTCCCAGTCGGAACGCGATTCCCACGCCGGGTCGATGGCGGCCGACAACGGGTGAATGAACGGGTGCATGTCCGAGGTGTTCATGTCGTCTTTTTCGTACCAGGTTGCCGTCGGCAAGACGATGTCGGAATAGACGCAGGTCGACGACATGCGGAAGTCCAGTGTGGTGACCAGATCGAGCTTGCCGATGGCGCCCTCGTCGACCCATTCGGCTTCTTCGGGTTTGCAGTCACCGACCTGGCCGATGTCTTCGTTCATTACCCCGTTTTTGGTGCCGAGCAGGTACTTGAGCATGTACTCGTGGCCCTTGCCCGAGGAGCCCAGCAGGTTGGAACGCCAGATGAACATGTTGCGCGGGAAGTTGACCGGGCTGTCCGGCTGTTCGCAGGAAAAACGCAGCGAACCGTCCTGCAACGACTTGACCACGTAGTCTTTCGGGTCCATGCCGGCCGCAGCCGCGTCGCGGCAAATGTGCAAAGGGTTAGTGTTGAGTTGCGGTGCGCTGGGCAGCCAGCCGGCACGTTCGGCGCGGATGTTGTAGTCCAGGGCATGCTCAGGGAATTTTGATTTATCCGCCAGCGGCGAGAGCACGTCGTGCATGCTCATTTTCTCGTGACGCCACTGCGAACTGTGGGCGTAGAAGAAGCTGGTGCCGTTCATTTGGCGGGGCGGACGGTTCCAGTCCAGGCCGAACGCCAGGGGCAGCCAGCCGCATTGCGGACGGAGTTTTTCCTGACCGACGTAATGCGCCCAACCGCCACCGGTCTGACCGACACACCCGCAGAGCATGAGCATGTTGATCAGCCCGCGGTAGTTCATGTCCATGTGGTACCAGTGGTTCATCGCCGCGCCGACGATGATCATCGAGCGACCCTTGGTCTTGTCGGCGTTGTCGGCGAACTCACGGGCAATCTGGATGGCTTTCTCACGGCTCACGCCGGTGATCTGCTCCTGCCAGGCTGGAGTGCCAGGCACCGAGGCGTCGTCGTAATCCTTGGCGACGTTTTCGCCACCGAGGCCGCGATCGATGGCCAGGTTGGCAGCCGACAGGTCGAACACGGTGGCGACTTTGGCCACGCTGCCGTCCGCCAGCACCACGTTATGCACCGGTACGCGGCGGTATTGCACGGCATCGCCGGCCACGTGCTGGAAGTGCTCGTGGGACTCGCCGGCAAAATACGGGAACGCCACTTCGGCGACGTCATCGCCGATCAGGCTCAGCTTCAGATCGATCTCACGGCCTTCGCCGCCTTCACGGGGAAGGATGTTCCACTTGCCCTTCTCGCCCCAGCGATAACCGATGGAGCCCTGAGGGGACACCAGTTCGCCGCTGACATCCAGGGCGATGGTTTTCCATTCCGGGTTGTTTTCCTGACCGAGGTTGTCGGTCAGGTCACTGGCGCGCAAGAAGCGGTCCGGCTGATAACCGGCGCCCGGTGCCTTGTCGACCATTTGTTTGAGCAGCACCAGCACCGGCAAATCGGTGAAGCGTTTGGCGTAGTCGGTGAAATAAGCGCTCGGTTTGTCCAGGTGGAATTCTTTGAAGATCACATGGTTGAACGCCTGGGCCAGCGCCGCATCGGTGCCTTGTTTAGGGTTCAGCCACAGGTCGGTGAGCTTGGCGACTTCCGAGTAGTCCGGGGTGATCGCGACCGTCTTGGTGCCCTTGTAACGGACTTCGGTAAAGAAGTGCGCGTCGGGGGTACGGGTCTGCGGGACGTTGGAGCCCCAGGCGATGATGTAGTTGGAGTTGTACCAGTCGGCCGATTCCGGCACGTCGGTCTGCTCGCCCCAGACCATCGGCGAGGCCGGTGGCAAGTCGCAGTACCAGTCATAGAAACTCAGGCAGGCGCCACCGATCAGCGACAGGTAACGCGAGCCTGCGGCATAGCTGACCATCGACATGGCCGGGATCGGCGAGAAGCCAACGATCCGGTCAGGGCCGTACTGCTTGATCGTATAGACGTTTGCGGCAGCGATGATCTCGTTGACTTCCTCCCAGTTGGAGCGAATGAAGCCACCCATGCCGCGCTTGCTTTTATAGGAGTCGGCCTTGACCTTGTCCTCGACGATGCTGGCCCAGGCTTCCACCGGCGCCATGGTCTGCCGCGCATCGCGCCAGAGCTTGAGCAACGGCTTGCGGATTTTCGGGTACTTGAGCCGGTTGGCGCTGTAGATGTACCAGCTGTAACTGGCACCACGCGGGCAGCCACGGGGCTCATGGTTCGGCAGATCGTTACGGGTACGCGGGTAGTCGGTCTGCTGGGTTTCCCAGGTGATCAGGCCGTTCTTGACGTAGATCTTCCACGAACAGGAGCCGGTGCAGTTCACCCCATGGGTGGAACGCACGATCTTGTCGTACTGCCAGCGTGAACGGTAGACGTTTTCCCAGTCGCGAGACTCTTTGCGGGTCTCGCCATGACCGTCGGAAAACTCGTTTTGCTTGCGATTGAAAAACTTCAGTTGATCCAGTAAATGACTCACGGTGTAGTCCTCTCAGGCTTGCTGCGGGGTTCTGTGCCCCGCCCACGCAATGGTTGGATTCGGGTCGTTTTAGCAGGGTGTCGCGGCGCCTTTGCGTGCGTACCACCACCAGGTCACCACGATGCAGCTCAGGTAAAAGCCGACGAACATGTAGAAGGCCATCTCCGGGCCGCCGGTCTGGGCCATCGAAGTGCCGAAGGATTTGGGGATGAAGAACGCACCGAAGGCGCCCATGGCCGAACTGAAGCCCAGGACCGCGGCTGACTCTTTGCCGGCATTCTTCAGCGCTTGTTCGCGCACGGCGGGTGGTTTGCCGGCCGAGGCTTTTTCATGCTGGGTGCGGAAGATCACCGGGATCATGCGGAAGGTGGAGCCGTTGCCGATGCCGGTGGTAATGAACAGCAGCATGAACATGCCGAGATAGCCGTAGAAGTTGCCGGGCTCACCGTTCTGCGGCAGGAAGCGCATGACGCCGAAGACCATCACGATCATTGCCACGAAGTTCCACAAGGTCACTTTCGCGCCGCCGAGTTTGTCCGCCAGCCAGCCGCCCAATGGGCGTACCAGTGCACCGACCAACGGGCCGAGGAAGGCGAATTTCAAAGCGATGACGTCAGGGAACGAGGTTTTGATCAGCAGCGGAAACGCGGCGGAGAAACCGATGAACGAGCCGAAGGTCGCCAGGTACAACCAGCACATCAGCCAGTTGTGTTTGCGCTTGAAGATGACGGCCTGCTCGCTGAAAGAAGCGCGAGCACTGGACAAGTCATTCATGCCGAACCAGGCCAGCACCGTCACCAGGACAATAAACGGCACCCAGATGAAGCCGGCGTTCTGCAACCACAACTGACCGCCATCCGGTAATGCTTGCGGCGAGCCGCCCATGAAGCCGAATACGCCGAAAGTAATCACCAGCGGCACACAGAACTGCATCACCGAGACGCCCAGGTTACCCAGCCCGGCGTTGAGGCCAAGGGCTGTGCCCTGCTGCGACTTGGGATAGAAGAAGCTGATGTTGGACATGCTTGAGGCAAAGTTGCCGCCGCCGAAACCGCAGAGCAAGGCAATCAACACGAACACGCTGTAGGAGGTGCTCGGGTCCTGCACGGCGAAGCCCATCCAGATCGAGGGCAACAACAGGGACGCGGTGCTCAGGGCCGTCCAGCGACGGCCACCGAAGATCGGCACCATAAAGGAATAGAAGACGCGCAACGTCGCCCCGGACAGCCCCGGCAACGCCGCCAGCCAGAACAGCTGGTCGGTGGTGAAGGTGAAACCGATGGCGTTCAGACGCACGATCACCGTGCTCCAGACCATCCACACCGCAAAGGCCAGCAGCAGCGCAGGAATGGAAATCCACAAGTTGCGCGTGGCGGTCTGTTTGCCGCTACGTCCCCAGAATGCTGGGTCCTCGGGGCGCCAGTCATGAATGACCGGGCCTTTGTCAGGCTTTTGCAGAACGGACATGTTCTTCTCCTAGGGCAATGCTGGAAATCGGGGACGGGGTCAGCAGCGGCGCTTTACCCAGCACCGCGCTTTTGCGTATTTCGCTGAAGTACATCCAGGTGAGGGAGACCCAGACCACGCCGTACATCAACATGAAGCAGGAAGAGCGCACGCCGGTGAGGTCCACCAGGGCGCCGAACAGGATTGGCAGCACGAACCCGCCCAGGCCACCGGCGAGGCCGACGATGCCGGACACCGCGCCCATGTTTTTCGGGTAGTCGTTGGCGATGTACTTGAAGACCGAGGCCTTGCCGAACGCGAAGGCGATGCCCATGACGAACAGCAGCACGGTGAACAGCGCGGGATTGAGGCCGATGTGGAAGTCCACCGGGCCGTTGATCGTTTGCACTTGCAGTTGGGTCTGCGGATACGAGAGCAGGAACAGGCAGATCCAGCTGACCCACAACACCCACCAGGTCACGCTTTGCGCACCCCAGCGATCCGACATCCAGCCACCGACGGCACGCAGCACGCCACCGGGCAGGGAAAAACAGGCCGCCAGCAGCGCCGCGCTTTGCAGGCTGAAACCGTATTCCTGCACGTAGTATTTGGTCATCCACAGTGCGAGGGCGACATAACCACCGAAGACGATCGAGTAGTACTGGCAGTAGCGCCACACGGCCGGGTCCTTCAGCGAGCTCAATTGCTCACGCAAACTGGCGCCGGTGGCACTGCGGTGGTCCTTGTTTTCGGCGCTGAAGAACCAGAACAACAACGCAGTAATAAACAGGATCGCGCTGAAGACTTTCGGCACCAGCTGCCAGCTGCCGGCCGCGATCAGCGCCGGGGCGAGAAACTTGGTCACCGCGGCCCCGGCGTTACCGGCGCCGAAGATGCCCATCGCAAAGCCCTGATTCTCCTTGTCGAACCATTTGGCGACGTAGGCAATCCCCACCGAAAACGAGCCGCCGGCCAGGCCGACGAACAAGCCCAGCACCAGGAACTGCCAGTAAGCGGTGGCATGACTGATCAGGTACAGCGGCGTCACGCAGGCCAGCATCAGCAGGAAGAACACGCTGCGCCCGCCAAAGCGGTCGGTCAGCAGGCCCAGCGGCAACCGCACCAGCGAGCCGGTCAGGACCGGGGTCGCGGCCAGCAGGCCGAACTGGGTTTCGTTGAGCTGGAGCAGGTCCTTGATCGGCACCCCGAGCACGGCAAACATCATCCAGACCATGAAACAGACGGTGAAGGCCAGCGTGCTCATGCCCAGCACCAAGCCTTGTCGTACACGCGGTGGGTTCACAATGCTCTCCAGTCAGTTAGCCGTGGCGGCAGACTAGAGAGGCCAACCCCGCAAAAACTTGATCCATGTCAACGAAGCCCTAGGGGGCATAGGCCTATGCTTGTGCGGTCTACCTCTAAGGAGGTAGTACAGGGAAACCCTAAAACCGGCGGTTTATCAGCGTCTTAAGGTTTCCTGCCAAGGTTTTTGCTGACAAGGATCAGTCGACAACTCTTTAGAGGTAGCGCGCCCGGGATCGGCGGCAAAACCCCACCCTGGAGCTGCACATGCTCTGTTTTCCTGTCTTTCTCCGAGACCTGCGCTGATGATCCGCTGGTTGCGCAGCTCCCTGCCCGCTCGCGCCGGGCTGGCGGTGATCCTGATCGCCGTGCTCGCCCTCGCCAGCTCGTTGAGCGCCGGACTGATCGCCTGGTTCAGCCAGGGCGATGCGGCCGCCATCAACACTGCAGGCTCGGTGCGTATGGAGACTTACCACCTGAGCTGGAAACTGGCCGCAGGTGCAACCGGCGAAGAAATCATCGCCATCACCGACAGCCTGCAAACCCGTCTCACCAGCCAGTCGCTCAAGGCTGTGCTGGAAGATGGCCCGACCGCCGCCCTGCAAATCAGCTATGGGCAAATCCAGCAACACTGGAACGAGGATTTGCGTCCGGCACTGGAGCGCGGTGATGCCGCCTATTTTCAGGTCCAGGCCCTGCCCTTCATTGAACAACTGAACCAGTTCGTCAACCTGTTACAGCGCCAAAGCGAACAGAAGCAAGGCTGGCAACAGGTGATCCAGGGCCTGGCCCTGTTCACCACCCTGTTCGTCCTGCTGATTGGGCTCTACGAATTGCAGTACGGGGTCGTCATGCCCTTGAAAGAGTTGGTGGATGCGACCCAGCGCTTTCGTCGTGGCGATTTCAAGGTGCGGGTCAACCATCAGTCCCAAGACGAACTGGGCCAGTTGGCCATGAGCTTCAACGCCATGGCCGAGACGATCGAAGACTCGCATCGCACCCTTGAGAGTCAGGTCCAGCAAAAAACCCTGAACCTGCAACAAGCCAATGCCGCCCTCGAGTTGCTGTACCAAAGCAGTCGAAGCCTGGCCACTCGCCTGGCCAATGCCGAAGGGTTGGATGAGTTGATCCGACGCTTCCAGCAGCGCCTGCCCGGCTTGCGCCTGTCGCTGTGTCTGCAAGGGCAATTGCAGGCACCGGCCCAGCAGTTGCTCGCCCTCCACGGTGCGAACATCCGGGAAGTCTGCGCCAGCAGCGATTGCGCCACGTGTCAGAAGCACCATAAAGCCAGCCCGCAAACCTTCAGCATCAGCAATCAGGGCAGCGAACTGGGTGAACTCAAGGCGCATTTTGTCGACGGGCACCCGACGCAAGCCTGGGAAACCCAACTGATCCAGGCCTTGGCCAACCTGATCGGCACCTCGCTCTCGCTCAAGCGTCAACGGGAACAGGATCATCGCCTGCTGCTGCTCGACGAGCGCACGATCATCGCCCGCGAACTGCACGACTCACTGGCCCAGGCCCTGTCCTACATGAAGCTGCAAGTCAGCCGCCTGCAAACCCTGATGCGTCGTGGCGAACCAGTCGAAACCCTGGAAAACGTCACCGCCGAACTGCGCGAAGGGCTGAACAATGCCTACCGCCAGTTACGCGAGTTGCTGACCACTTTTCGCTTGCAGATTCACGATGCGGGACTGGTGCAGGAACTCAAGGACACCGCCGAGGAGTTCTCCCGTCGCGGCGAATTCCAGGTGCACCTGCACGTCGACGCGCTGGCCTTTCAGTTATCGGCCAGCGAGCAAATCCACATCTTGCAGATCACCCGCGAGGCGCTCTCCAACTGCCTGCGCCACGCACACGCGCAAAACGCCTGGCTGCAACTGCGTCAGGACGGTGAAACCGTGAGGCTCATCGTCGAAGACGACGGGCGCGGCTTTAGCGGCAACGTCGACCAACGCGAACACCACGGCCTGAAAATCATGGATGAGCGGGCCCGCAGCTTGCGCGGTCAACTCGAAATAGGCTCCAGGGAGCCGCAAGGCACCCTCGTCCAACTGGAATTCCACCCGGAGTTTCTCGGGCAGCAAACAGAAGGTAGCGTCACATGAACCCGTCCCTGCAACACACCATCCTGCTGGTCGACGACCACCCGATGATGCGGCATGGCATCCGCCAGATGCTCGAACTCGAAGACGATTTCCTGATCGTCGGTGAAGCCAGCAACGGTGAAGAAGCGCTCGGACTGATCGAGCCGCTGCAACCGGACCTGGTGTTGCTCGACAACAACATGCCGCTGATGAATGGCATTGAAACCCTGCGCCAATTACGGGCGATGCACTACACCGGCAAGGTGCTGCTGTTTACGGTCTCGGATGCCGAAGACGATATTCGCGACGCACTGCGCCTGGATGCCGACGGCTACCTGCTCAAGGACATGGAGCCCGAACTGTTGATTCAGTACATCCGCAATGCCTTGAACGGCGAATTGGTGATCAGCCCGGGGCTGACCCAAGTCATGGCCCAGGCGCTGCGCTCACCGCAGCGTCAGACCGTGGTGGAACTGACCGAGCGTGAACGTCAGGTGCTGAAAACCATCGCCAGCGGCTTCAGCAACAAAGTCATCGGGCACAAGCTGGGCATCACCGAAGGGACGGTCAAGGTTCACGTGAAAAACCTGCTGCACAAACTCGGCTTACGCTCGCGGGTCGAGGCGGCGGTGTGGGCCATGGAGCATCTGCGCAATGCCGGCTGACGGGCATGCCTCTTTGGAGGTAGGCCGGCAGAGGCATAGGTCATCCGGCCGGCGCTCTCTACTATGAGCGTCAGCGGAGGTACGCCATGCTGACCCACCCTTCCATCGTTTTAACGTTGCGTCGTCATCATCTGTTCAGCCAGCTACCGGAGAAAATCTTCGAGGAAGTCTGCGGCTTGGCGATGCTCAAACGCCTGGCCTGTCACAGCACACTCATGCACCAAGGCGATCCGGCCAAGCGCTTTTTCCTGCTGGTCAGCGGCCAGATCAAGTTGTACCGGCTTACCGGCGAAGGTCAGGAAAACCTGGTGGAGATCATTCAGCCCGGCCAGACCTTTGCCGAAGCCTTGCTGTTCAGCCAGGCCCGTCTCTACCCGGTCAGCGCCACGGCGCTGAAGGACAGCGTGCTGGTGAGTATCGAGGGCAGCCATTACCGCAACGCCCTGGAAGACCAGCCGAAAGTTTGCCTGGCGATCCTGGCGAGCATGAGCGTGCATTTGCATCTGCGTCTGCGCGACATCGACACCTTGACCATGGCCAGTGCGAGCCGTCGGGTGATCAACTTTCTGTTCCAGGAGCGCAACCCGGTCAGCGGCTTGATTGTCTTGCAGGTGTCCAAACGCCTGGTCGCCTCGAAGCTGGGTATCCAGCCGGAAACCTTTTCGCGGATCTTGCACCGACTGGTGGACAGTGGCCTGATCGCCATGGAACGACGCAATATCAGCATCCTCGCCGAAGAGGATCTGGCGGCCTTCCAGTAGACGGAATTGACCGCAGTCAATGCGCAACGCCACCGGCCTTGCACACTGAAGAAGTCCATCCATGGAGAGCGCTCATGTCCCGTTCAACCTTGCCTCTGATTTACTCTTGCTCAGGCTGCTCCAACGTCGCCCAACTGGCCAACACCCTGGCCGTGCGGCTTGATCGCAGTGGCCTGGCTGAAATGTCCTGCATCGTCGGGGTTGGCGGGCATGTGGCGGCACTGGTCAACAAGGCACGCTCGGGACGGCGGATTTTTGCGCTGGATGGTTGCCCGTTGCAATGCGTTGAAAACTGCCTGAAGCAGCATGGTCTGCACGCGGATGTGCACTTGATTCTTAGCCATTACGGGTTGCGTAAGCGCCATGGCGAGGACTGCACGCAGGCGCAGGGTGATGAGTTGTTTGAAGGGATCAAGCAGTTGATTGCCAGTGATGCTCGGCAGCATGAAAGCCGGCAGGAAACGATGGCCTGACGGCCAACAAAAACCACTGTGGGAGCGAGCTTGCTCGCGATAGCGGTAGAACAGTCGACATGAATGTTGAATGTGCCGCCGTCATCGCGAGCAAGCTCGCTCCCACAGTGGATCGGGGGGCGCAGGTTCTACTGCGCCGCCAACCCCTTCCCCGCCCGCTCCAGATTGCGCCACAGCCAAACCGGCAACACATCAGGATCAAGACTGTCGATCAAGTTCTTCAGCGCCAACCCCAACTCCGTATCACCCTCGATCACCAGACGCCTGCGAAAGAACAGCGTGTCCGGATCTTCCTGACGGCTGGCCAGCAATAAAAACTCGCGCCAGTTACCGCTGATGGTCACATGCGCGTCGGCGCGTTCAGCAATTCGCAACCCTTCACGGGTTAGCGTCAGGAACCAGGACAACCCCAGGTCCGGAATCCGCAGGCACAGCCAGCGCCCTCGCAACACTTCAAACTCGCCATCGCGCAACGGCTCGGCGAGGCAGCGATTGAGCGCCTGCTGCAACGCCAGGCGCTGCACCGCAAAAGGCACCCGGCGCACCAGCGGCAGTAACCGGTCGGCGCCTTTCAGCAGCCACTTTTTCCGATTCAACACAGGCCGACCTCCTCGACGCGCAACATGCCGGCCTGGCCATGCCAGTAGCCGTTGCAACCGTCGACGAACAGCGGCGGCGTCTCGCCCAAACGAACCCGTTGATAGGCGGTAATGACCTCGGCCATGCCCTGAGCGCGAGGGCTCAGACGCAACAAGTCAGCGCCACAGGCCACCAGCCCGGTGTAATCCGCCAGCAGATTGGTCACCTCAGCCGACATCGTTTGAATACCGTTGATGGTGAACAGCGCCTGCCCTTCCTGACTGGTCAACGGCAGGCCGTCGGGGTAGTTGATGCAGCAAAACTGGCAGTCGTCCTTGGGCCGGTTTTCCGCCCGAGCGGTGAAACAGCGCGCGGAATAGGCCAACGGCAATTGCCCATAGGCAAAGATTTCAACTTCCGGAACCTCACGGCCCAGCTCGCGCACCTGATCGAGCACATCGCCAATCAGCGCCGCCGAACACTCCACTGGCGGCACCCAACGGGTCATCCCGCAGTCCAGCAGTTGCGCGAGCGTATGACCGTTGTACAAATTCAGCGCCGGACCGCCCACGAACGGCAACTTGCGCTCGGCCAGAAACTGCACCGCACCCATGTCGTTGGCTTCCACCAGCAATTGGCCGTTGTCGCAAAGACGGCGCAGGCTGGAAAGTTCGGAGGCCGCTTCGATCAGCGTCAGGCTGGAGATCACCAACTGTGCCTGGCTGCATTCCTGCAACTCGCGACCCAGCCCCAGCCATTGATCCAGTGAAAAGGCCCGGCGTTTCGAACACACAGTTTCCCCCAGATAAATCACATCCAGGGGCAAGGCCGACATCTCGGCGTAAAAGCTGCTGAGTTGCTCTTTGTCCCAATAAAACAGGACCGGTCCAAGGCTGAGCTTCATGTCGCCTCCCTCATTGCCATGATCGATGGTAAGCACCCAGGGTGGTCTGGCTGCCTTCGGACAAACCGGCCAGCACCAGACGCCATTCCTCCTTGACCCGAAAACTGCCCGGTGAGCCGCGATGGGCATCCAGTGCCGCGCGCCATACGCGGGTGACTTGTTCGACATAGGCCGGACTGCGTTGCCGGCCCTCGATTTTTACCGCCTCGACGCCGATGGCCGTCAATTCCGGCAGCAAATCCAGGGTGTCGAGGCTGGTAGGTTCTTCCAGCGCATGAAAGCGTTTGCCGCTGACCAGGAATCGGCCTTTGCACAGGGTTGGGTAACCGGCGGGTTCATCAGGGGTGTAACGGTCGATCAGCACTTCACTGAGCCGTGCGCTCAAACCTTCAGCGTCGTCGCTCCAGCGCACTGCTTTGGCTGGTGAACAGACACCGCACAGGTTCGGCGACTCGCCGGTGATGTAGGACGACAGATGGCAACGCCCTTCGGCCATGATGCACAAGCTGCCGAAACCAAAGACTTCGATGGGCACCGGGCTGCTCGCGGCGACCTGACGCACTTGCGCCAACGACAACACCCGAGGCAGTACCGCGCGACGAATCCCGTAACGCTGCGCATAAAATTCCAGGGCCGCGGCATGGGTTGCCGAACCCTGGACCGACAGATGCAACGCCAATTGCGGATGGCGCTGGCTGGCGTAGTTGAGCACCCCGGGGTCGGCGGCGATCAGCGCATCCACGCCGAAATCTGCGGCGCGATCGACCGCCCGCTGCCAGCGTTCCCAGCCCTTGGGTTGCGGGTAGGTGTTGACCGCGACATAGAGTTTGCGTTGATGCTGGCGGATGTGGGCGACCGCCGCGTCGAACTGTTTGTCGTCCATGTTCAGCCCCGCGAAATGCCGGGCATTGGTGTCATCGCGAAAACCGACATAAACGGCATCGGCGCCTTGGCGCACCGCCGCTTTCAGCGCAGGCAGGTTCCCTGCCGGGCAGACCAGTTGCATGGGTAATCCTCATGGAAAAACGCGCTGCCAGTCTAGCGAGACCGGCAGGCACGGCCTTGACGGCAATCAATTGCGATCAATGCATCAGGTCGGCGAAGGACAGGAACATCACGTTGTCGTGCTTGAGCACTTGCTGCTCGCACTCGATCACCGCCAACCCGTCGGCCCAACACGCGGCGCTCAACATCGCCGAGCTTTGCTGAGGGTGCAGCTCCACGCTCAACTGGCCGTCAGCGCCCGGGGTCAGCCGAGCCCGCAGGTACTGCCGACGTTTGTTGCGCTGTAACCAGTCGAACCCGGCGGGCACGGCCAATGGCACCGGCAACACGTCTTTCACACCCTGGGCCCTGAGCAGGAACGGACGCACCACCACCAACGCGGTAATCAGCGCCGCCGAAGGATTGCCCGGCATGCCGATCCAGGGTTTGCCGGCCACTTCGCCGAAGGCCAGCGGTTTACCCGGCTGAATGGCCAGCCGCCAGAAATCCAGGCTGCCGAGTTCCTCGATGGCCTGTTTGAGGTGATCTTCCTCACCGACCGAGACGCCACCGGAACTCAACAGCAGTTCGCATTCCGAGGACGCCAGGCTCAAGGCATGCCGGCTGGCCGCCAACTCATCGGCCATGACGCCATAGTCGTGGACCTCGACGCCCCAACCACTCAACAACGCCGCGAGGCAATAACGATTGCTGTTGTAAATCTGCCCGGGCGCCAATGGATCGCCCGGCTCACGCAGTTCATTGCCGCTGCTAAGCAAGCACACCTGCAACGGTCGATAGACCTCGACCCGCGCGATGCCCGCACCGGCCAACAACCCCACTTCTTGCGCACGTAGGCGTTTACCGGCCCGGAGCAACAGATCTCCCCGGCGAACCTCCTCACCTTCCTTACGCACATGATCGCCCGCGTTTACGGGCGGAAACCAGACACGCTCGCCATCGATCCGGCAACGCTCCTGCGGCACCACCGTGTCGGCACCCGGCGGCAATGGCGCGCCGGTAAAGATCTGCACTGCCTGCTGCGCGAGCAAGGGCGAGCACGCCGGATCTCCCGCTGCAATTCGTCCGCCAATCGACAAACAGCCGCCGTCCGGTGGCAGGTCTGCGGCCCTGAGGGCATAACCGTCCATGGCACTGTTGTCCCAGGCCGGCAGATTGACAGGAGAATGAATGTCCGCCGCCAGCACCCGCCCCAAGGCTTGATCGAGACCGATTTTTTGCGCCAGGGGCGGCGGCGGTGCCTGATCCAGCAGACGGCTGATGGCCTCGTCCACCGGCATCAGGTGGCCGAGGTCGCACACCCGGCCGGTCATGAGCGTGTCTCGCAGGCGTCGATGACCCGTTGCCCTTGCGGCTTCAAATGCGGGGCGAAATTGCACGGGCCGGTGCGGCTGTCCAATTGTTCGAGCAGGATCTGGTTCCAGGCGGTTCGACACGCGCCGGGCGAACCCGGAACGCAGCACACCAGCACACCATTGCTCATCCCGGCCAATGCCCGTGACTGCAGACTGGACATGCCGATTTCCGCCAGGGACACCTGGCGGAACAATTCGCCGAAGCCTTCCACGTGTTTGTCCAGCAACGGCAAAACCGCTTGCGGAGTGTTGTCGCGCGTGGTGAAACCGGTGCCGCCGGTCATCAGTATCACTTGAACCTGAGGGTCGGCGATCCAGTGGGAGACCTTGGCGCGGATCTGATAAATGTCGTCTTTGACCAGACCACGATCGATCAATACATGCCCGGCCGTTTGCAGCAAATCCGTCAGGGTCTGCCCCGAGGTGTCGGTGTCAAAGGTGCGCGTATCGCTGATGGTCAGCACGGCAATGTTCAGCGGTTCAAACGTGCGTTGCGCCAGATGGGCCATATCCAAGCCTTCCCGTAAATGAGGGTATGGGACAAATCCTGAACCGGAATCCGCAGTGAGCCTATTCCTCCAAGGAGGTACCTCCGCGGGGACATATGAAGAACGTGCAGGCCACACAAAAACCTGTGGGAGCGAGCTTGCTCGCGATAGCGGTGTGTCAGGCAACATTTATGTCTACTGGACCACCGCAATCGCGAGCAAGCTCGCTCCCACATTGTTCTCCATTGCTACACGATCTGTTCAAGGCGCCAAGCGATTGCGTTGCCATGCGCCATCGCGCAAACGGTAATCGAGACGGTCATGCAAGCGGTCGGCACGGCCCTGCCAGAACTCCAGACGCTCAGGGTGCAGGCAGTAGCCGCCCCAATGCTCGGGCCGCGGCACGGTCTTGCCGGCAAAACGTTGGGTGGTTTGTATCAACAGCGATTCAAGCTCGGCCCGATTGGCCAGCGGCCGGCTTTGCGGTGAAGCCCAGGCGCCCAGGCGACTGTCCTGTGAGCGGGAATCGTAGTACGCATCCGACAGCGTCGGGTCGAGCCTGGAGACCTGGCCTTCGATACGCACCTGACGCTCCAGCCCCGGCCAGAAAAAGGTCATGGCAGCATGCGGGTTGGCGGCCAGTTGCTGGCCTTTGTCACTCTGGTAATTGCCGAAAAAGGTGAAGCCTTCATCGCTCAAGCCCTTGAGCAGCAGGACCCGGCAGTGCGGGCGCCCTTCACTGTCGACCGTCGCCAACACCATGCTGTTGGCTTCGACAGGCGCGCGCTCGGTGTCGCGGGCCAGTTGCAGCCATTGCCGGAACATCGCCATTGGGTCGTCCAGCGCCAACTCGTCTTGCAGGCCAAAAAGGGTGTAGTTGCGGCGCATTTGTGCCAGGGAAAGGGGCATGACGGTGATCTCCAAAATGGTTCCGCCCAGTGTGCAAGACACTGCGCAACACCACCTTGACCACCATCAACACTGAGCATGCCCAGCCTTATTTTAGGCGCAGACGCCGAGCCAGTTTGTGCAGGTTGCTGGGATCGACTTCCAGAATCCGCGCGGCGCTGGCCCAGTTCTGCCCGGACAGGCTCAAGGCCTGGAGAATTTTCTTGCGCTGGTAATCGTCGACCGCTTCACCCAGGGGCTGGAACGGCTCATCAGCCGTAACGTCCAGGGGACTTTCGACGACCGCGCCCTGCCCGCCCATGGCACTGTCGAGGTCGAGAATCTCGGGTTCCAGCGTCATGATCAGGGTGCGACTCGTGCCGCGACTGAGCTGCTTCAATGCGGCTCGGCTGATCACATGTTCCAGCTCCCGCACGTTGCCCGGCCAGCTGTACGTCAGCAGCGCTCGCTCGGCCGTCGGCGACAGACGCAAACCGCGCAGACCGAGCCGCGTCCGATTGAGTTCAAGAAAATGCCCGGCCAGCATCAACACATCGTTACCCCGCTCGCGTAGCGGCGGAATCGGCACCGGGTACACCGAGAGCCGGTGATACAGATCGGCCCGAAACAAGCCGTCGCGGATGCTGTCCGGCAGGTGCCGGTTGGTCGCAGCGATGATTCGCACATCGACATGCAACGGTTTGTCGGCGCCGAGGCGCTGGATCTCGCCGTTCTGCAGGGTGCGCAGCAGCTTCGCTTGCACGGCCAATGGCAACTCACCGACTTCGTCGAGAAACAGCGTGCCACCGTTGGCCGCATCGAAACGTCCGGCACGGTCGCTGGTGGCGCCGGAAAATGCGCCTTTGACATGGCCGAACAATTCACTCTCTGCCAGAGACTCCGGCAACGCGGCGCAGTTGACCTGCACCAGCGGCTTATGACTGCGGCGCGACAAACGATGCAAGCGCCTTGCGAACAATTCTTTGCCGACGCCGGTCTCGCCCAGCAGCAACACCGGCAGCTCGGAATCGGCCAGTACGTCCAGTTCATTGAGCAACTGATGCAGCACCTCACTCTGCCCGAGGATTTCGCCCTCATCCGCTGGCCGCCGCACGTCTTGAATATCGCTGCGGGACAAGCGCAGGCTGCGGTTTTCCTGCTCAAGCCGGGTGACTCGCACGGCGGCTTCGATCTGCAAGGTGCAGCGCTTGAGTTCTTCCCGCGCACGGCTGTCGAAGGTCCCGGCGTGCAGCGCATCAAGGGTGATTGCACCCCAGATCCGCCCCTCCACATACAGGCTTACGCCCATGCAGTCGTGCACTGGCATCGGTTCGCCGGCGTGATTGTCGAGCAAGCCGTCATAGGGATCCGGCAGGCGACTGTCGGGTTCGAACCAGGTGGGTTCGCGCGACGCCATGATCGCCGCCAGCCGCGGATGCTGGGCGATGACAAACCGGCGCCCCAACGCTTCATGCACCAGCCCGACCGTCGCGACCGGCCTGAGGCTGTCGTCATCCAGACGCAACAACCCCACGGCGCCACTGTTGAAGTACTCGCGCAGGGTCTGGACCAATCGTTGCAACCGCACGGCATTGGGCAACTCGACAATCAGGTCGGCCGCCAGGCTTTCACGCAGCATGGTAGTTATTACCCTCTATGGTTGGATTAACCCTAATGCGTCCGGGTGCCTATCACCACAACTAAAAAATAAGTGATATTTTTCAATACGTTAAATATGGCATGCCGGGTGCAATGAACTTGGGGAACCGTTGAAATCCAAACAAGGAACCCCTGATGAGCCTGACCCTACTGGAACAAAGCCTCGGCCAACTGGCTTGCGACATTCCCGGCGCCACGCGGATTTTCCACACCTTCAAACTGGACTTCTGTTGTGGCGGGCATAAAAGCCTGCGCGAAGCAGCCGCTGGCAAAGACCTCGATCCGCTCCTGATTGCCGATGCGCTGCACCGACTGCAAGACACCGGCGAAACCCAACACGACTGGCGCAACGAACCGTCGGAGCTATTGATCGCCCACCTTCTGGCGCGCTACCACGCCCGCCATCGCGAGCAACTGCCGGAACTGATCCGCCTGGCCCGTCGCGTCGAGCAGGTCCACGGTGCGCGCAGCAGCTGCCCCAACGGACTGGCGGATCTGCTGACCGACATTCAACAAGAACTCGAAGGCCACATGCTCAAGGAAGAACAAGTGTTGTTCCCGATGCTGCAACAGGGCATCGGTCCTCAGGCCGCTCCGCCGATCCAGGTGCTGCGCTTTGAACATGATCAACATGGCGAAGCATTGGAAAGGCTGCTCGCACTGACCAACAACATCACCCCGCCGCCCGATGCCTGTAACACCTGGCGAGCCCTTTATCGTGGGCTGCTGGAGTTTCGTGATGACCTGATGCAACACATCCATCTGGAAAACAACGTGTTGTTTGTTAACGCCTTGAACCGTCGTCACTGATCGATTGCCGCTCACACCCAACCCGCGCCAGCCCACCGGTTGACGCGGGTTTTGTCTGTCAGGGACGGCGGGCGATCAACCGTGCCAATAGAACATGGCCTTGGCCAGGATCACGATCAACACCATGTGCCCGAGGATGCTGCGGCGAATCCAGCTGGCGCGGGTCGCGGTCAGTCGTGCGCTTTTCAGCCAATACGCCAGCAGGAAGTAATGGCCGATGATGCTCAGGGCCAGAACGATCTTCAGGCTCAGTAATGTGCCAAAACTGCTGGCCAGCGGCTGACTCAATACGCCACGGTGTTGCCACGCCAGGCTGATGCCGGCGCCATACAACAGCAACACCACGCCATGCAGCACCTTGCGCGAACGCACTGCAATCGCTTGATCTGCGGTCGATTGCGCGGCATCCGCCAACTGCTGGCGGGCGCGGTGCCAGATCACCACCTCGAAAAACAGCGTGCCGATGAAGGCAATCGCCGCCAGCAAGTGGGTGACCAGTAAAAAGGGATATAACACCGGCAGCCTCCATCAATTCACTTGCTTAGCCTGGATGGCCGTCCACCCGGGCTCGCAGCAGCATCGGCCCATAGCGCCAGGCGTACAGCGCAAACGCCAGCGCCCAACACAGACCGGCCAGCCACAACGCAGGCAGGGGAAAGAACAGGATCAACACGACCCGGCTCAAGCACGCCAGGTTGAGCAAAATGAACGCCAAAGTCATGCCCGACGGCGGCTCCAGCGCTCGGCCGGTATGCCCCAGGCTGACCCGCGCGATCATCGCCAACACCAGGCCGCCCATGGCGCCGATCGTCAGGCAATGCACCGCCAGACTCGAGTTAATCGGCACACCGAAATGCCACAGCGCCATTGCGAGACAGGCCACCGCCAACCAGGCATACGCCAGGTACAACGACCACAGCAGCGGCACGCGCCAGAGGGCGCGATCATGCCAGCGAACCAGACGCACCAGATGCAAGGCGGCCAGCACGGCGAACAACAGGCCCACCCAGAGATTGGGGTCAAGCGCAGGTCCGGCGGCATACAACAACGCCACCAGCGGTGAGCCAATCAGCAGCAGCCAATCCAGCCACGGCCAGGGGGTAACGCCTTCGACCTTGCCGAGGCCGCGCTGGATGAAGAACGGAATGACCCGCCCGCCGATCAACCCCATCATCGCCGCCACCAGCCAGAGGCCGGTCAGCACGCCTTGACGCTGCCAGCCTTCATGACCTTCGACCAGGCCGTACAGGGACAACCCGTCGGCCGCCGCTAACAACAGCAGCACCACCGCAATCGGGTAGTTACGTGTCTGCCGCACCTTCCACAGGGTGAAACCCATGAGCGCGGCCACCGCCAGCGGGAACGCCAATTCCAGTACCGCAAGCACCGGCCACGGAGCATTGACCAGCCAGGCCGCGCGCGCCAACAACCACAGCAATGCCAGCGCGGCCAGGGGTCGCCCGCTGATGCCGGGACGACCGGTCCAGGTTTGCACGGCCGTCAGCAGAAAACCCGCGATGATCGCCAAGCCGAACCCGAACAACAATTCGTGTCGATGCCAGCCCAGCCAGCCACCCGCCGGCTGCCAGCCGGAAAGCGCACCACTGAAGGCGGCGAGCCAGACTGGAATGACCAGCACCGCCAGCAGGCAGCCGGCGAGGAAAAATGGCCGAAAGGCCAAACGTAACAGCGGTGCGATGGCCATCGCTTTACGGCGGTCGAGCACTTGCATAAAGCCACTCCTTTACCTTGCTGCTGACCTGACGCTAACCCACACGCGTCGAAGTAAGTCCGGGGGCAATGATCGGGTATTGGCGATCAATTGCCTTTGTCGCAGATCAAGTGTGCAAGGGACGTGCCCCGCAGCTTTCTCGTTTTCCAGTGGCGAGGGAGTTTGCCCTTGTGGGAGCGAGCTTGCTCGCGATGACAGCGGTACATTCAGCATCAATGTCGGCTGACCCGCCGCTATCGCGAGCAAGCTCGCTCCCACAGGGGTGATCGGCTCAGGGTACAAATGACCCTTTAATGGTTATTTAAACCATAAAGCGTGTGGTCGTTTTTACCCTCTTATCTGACAACCCTAATAAACAAGGGCCTCCAGGCATGGCCCGCGTCTTGCTCAAGCTTTCAGCAATCAAAAAAACCTTGATCCCTCTCGATCCCCAGGAGTCGTCATGAAAAAAGTCATCCAGCCACTGGCCTGGTTTGTGGTGTTGACCTCGGTTCTGGCGTTGGCCAGCGGCGTCTCACTGGGCCTCGTTTGACTTGATCGCCATCCCCTCCTCAATCCTCAGGATGAATTCTTATGGTGCTTCATCGCGTCCATCACCAGATTCTGCGCAGTCATCACTTGTTCGAGCCGTTGAACGAAGAACAGCTGGATGAATTGATGAGTACCAGCCACTTGTTGAGCATCGACAAAGGCGAACCGCTGTTCCGTCAGGGCGAGCCGGCAGACTCGTTTTATTTCATCATTGCCGGGGCGGTAAAAATCTACCGACTGACACCGGATGGGCAGGAGAAAGTGTTCGAGGTGATCAGCGATCGGCAAACCTTCGCCGAGGCGATGATGCTGATGGACACCCCGAACTATGTGGCCTCGGCCGAAGCGATCTGCCCGACTCAGCTCTATCGGTTATCCAACAACACCTACATGCGCCTGCTGCAGAGCAATAGTCGACTGACCTTTGCGCTGCTTGGCAAGCTCTGCGTTCGCCTGCATCAACGGGTCAACGAAATCGAAACCCTGTCCCTGAAAAACGCCACCCACCGGGTCGTGCGCTATCTGCTGACGCAGCTGGTGCGCCAGCAAACCGTTGACAGCCAATTCGAACTGCCGATGGCCAAGCAATTGATTGCCGGGCATCTGTCGATCCAGCCGGAAACCTTTTCGCGGATTATCCGTCGCCTGATCGATGAAAAAATCATCACCCAGGACGGCCGCCAGATCGCCATTCTCGATCGTCTGCGCCTGGAACAGTTCGAGTGAGTGCCATGCCCGTCTGTTTGTATTGCCAACACGTAAACCCTGCGCAAGAAACCGAGTGCCGCCAATGCGGCATGCCCCTGCCGGCATTCGCCGCACAGGCGGGGGAACGCCGGCTGCGCCGATTCATGTGGTTCTGCATCGGCCTGACGATTTTCTGCGTGACGATGTTTTTCTGGCTGCCGCGCAGCATCTCCTGAAGACACACAGTCCCCTGTAGCAGCTGGCGAAGCCTGCGTTCGGCTGCGAAGCAGTCGTAAATCCTGAGTCCCGTTTTTATCTGACACACCGCGTGGACTGGGTTTACGACTGCTTCGCAGCCGAACGCAGCCTCGCAGGCTCGGCAGCTGCTACAGGGGACCGTATCCATCACGGCTGGGTCAGCTGGCGATACAACTGCGGCAAGCGCAGGGGTAATTGCTCGGGCTGGCGGATCAAGGTATAGCCATTGGCGCCGAACATGTAAGGCAGGTAATCCCCGGCCTCGCGATCAATCGTGATACAGAACGGCGTCAACCCCTGACGCCGCGCCTCCAGCACCGCTTCGCGGGTGTCTTCAACGCCGTAGCGCCCCTCATACAGATCCAGATCATTCGGTTTGCCATCCGTCAGCAGCAGTAACAGTTTGCTGCGTCGTTTGCTCTTGCCCAGCAGTTGGGTAGCGTGGCGAATGGCAGCACCCATGCGCGTGTAATAACCCGGTTTCAGCCCTTGAATGCGACCGCGGGTGTTGTCGTCATAACGCTGGGTGAAGGATTTGAGTTCCTGCATGCGCACTTGATGACGACGCAGCGAGGAAAACCCGTACAGGGCGAAATCATCGCCGAGCACCGACAGGGTTTCGCCGAACAGCAGCAAACTGTCGCGGATCACATCAATCACCCGATGCTCATCGTTCAAGTGCGCGTCGGTGGACATCGACACATCGGCCAGCAACAGGCACGCCAGGTCGCGGCGCGTCTGCCGCTGTTCCATGAACAGACCGCGTTCCGCACACTGGCCATGCTCGCGTTCAACGTGAAAATCCAGCCAGGCTTGCATGTCCAGTTCAGACCCTTGAGGTTGCTGGCGTAACCATTGGCGGTCATTGCGCAATTGCTCGAACTGGCGGCGCAGACGGTGCGCCGAGGATTTCAGACGTGGCGGCAGTGGCTGCGCCTCACAATCGCGGGGCACCATCATTTGCAGATTGACGAAGGCGTCCTGCATCTGTTGTTTGCGATAGTCCCACTCCGGCAACTTGATGCCTTCGCCCAGGGGAATATCGTCAACATCGGCGGGCGGCAAATCCAGGTGCAGCTTGAGGCCGCCGCCCTTGCGCAGACGGGTGCGCGACAGGCTCAACTCGTCCAGGTCCTCGGCGACTCTGGCCGCGTCCGGGTCTTCGCTGTCGTCTGACCAGCGATCCAGGTCGACGTGTTCGGTCCAGCTGAACAGGTTCTCCAGGCGCACGATCAGCAACCCGCCGTCGCGGCTGCCATCATCGATCCGCCTGGCGCGTTTGCTTGCGCCTTTCTGTTCGCCGGGCGGGGGCGTCAGAGTCTCTTCCGACTCGTCCCCCAGGTCGGCAGCCTGCGGACTCGCGAGGTTTTGCGGCGGGTACAACCACAGCGGCAGCGGCCAGGCGGCCCGTTCGCTGCGGGGAAAATGTTCGACACTGCCCGGCTCGCGTAGCGCCTGGCATAACGCCCGTTCCAGCGCAGCTTCGCCGGGGTTCAATGTTGCCGGATCCGGGCGAAGTTGCAGATGAGCATCGACCAAACGTTTGTACCGGGCACACAACGCGGGATAGCACCGCAACAGCTGTTGCGTCCAGCGTTGATTGTCCCGACCCCAGTGCCGCATTTGACCGGCCTGGGCTGCCAGCAGCGCGAGCCAACGATAGAGTTCCTCGTTCAGTGCAACTTCAGGAAAGACCGCAAGGTTCGACGGCAGACGAAGGTTGGTCTCGTCGCACCACGCCAAGGGCACTTGCTTGCAGGTGCCGGCGATCTGCTGCAGCACGTTGCGTCGCAACAGCAGATCGCGGTCGCTGGCGGCTTCGACACCGATGCCGCTGGCGCCGCCCATGGCGCGAAACAGCAGCGCCAGCGGTCGTTGCTGGCTGGCCAGTTCGACGCGTGCTTCGGGGAAGTCCGGGCTGGCGCGCCGGGTGATGAAACGATGCCAGACGCTGCCTACCCACTCTTCCAGTTCGATAGTAAAGGCCACGACATTTGCCCTTTTTGGTAAACCAAAAAAACGGCCCGCTGTATCAGCCGGGCCGACCTTTTCTAGCCGTTACACCGGCTCATGAAGGGACAACGGCAGCCGGGGCGCGTAAGGCTGCGCGGCCACGTTGCTTGAAGCTGAACAGGTAACAGAGCAGCCCTGCGAGGAAACCGATACCGGCGCCAAAACGAGCCCAGAACAGCACCTGCAGATGTTCGACCGTGGACATGAACGGCAAGGCAACCCCATCGACCTGCCAGCGTTGCAGGTAGACCTGTACGACACCGGCAGCGGTGAGGAACAGCGTGATCATCACCATCGACAGGGTCATCAACCAGAAGCCCCAGATTTCGAGGGTCTGCGAGCGCTCATCACCGGCTTCACCCAATCCGCGCAGCCGTGGCATGGCGTAGCTGATCAAGGTCATCACGATCATCGCGTAAGCACCGTAGAAGGCCAGGTGACCGTGAGCCGCGGTCAGCTGCGAACCGTGGGTGTAGAAGTTGACCGGAGCCAGGGTATGCAGAAAACCCCAGACGCCAGCGCCGAAGAAGGCGGTTACCACGGTTCCCTTGGCCCACAGCGTGGCCGCGCGGTTCGGGTGTTGCCGGCGACGTTTCTTCACCATGCTGAAAGCGAAGATCACCATGGCCAGGAACGGTAGCGGTTCGAGTGCCGAGAAGATTGAACCGACCCACAACCAGACCTCGGGCGCACCGATCCAGAAGAAGTGGTGTCCGGTACCGATGATCCCCGTTATCAGCGCCATGGCGATGATCACGTAGAGCCATTTCTCCACGACTTCCCGGTCTACACCGGTGATCTTGATCAGGACGAAGGCCAGCATCGAACCCATGATCAGTTCCCACACGCCTTCTACCCAAAGATGCACCACCCACCACCAGTAGAACTTGTCGCGGGCCAAGTTGCCGGGGTTGTAGAAGGAGAACAGGAAGAACACCGCAAGCCCGATCAGCCCGGTCATCATGACCATGCTGACGGTGGTCTTGCGACCTTTGAGCAGGGTCATGCCGATGTTGTAGAGGAAGCCCAGGCACACCACCACAATGCCCATCTTGGTGATGGTCGGCTGTTCCAGGAACTCTCGTCCCATGGTCGGCAGTAGTTCGTTATGGGTCAGCTTGGCCAGGCCGGCATACGGCACCAGCAGATAGCCCAGGATCGTCAACACACCAGCGGCGGCGAATACCCAAAACAGAATGATCGCCAGTTTCGGACTGTGCAGTTCGCGGTCGGCCTCTTCCGGAATCAGGTAATAGGCGGCGCCCATAAACCCGAACAGCAGCCAGACGATCAGCAGGTTGGTGTGCACCATCCGCGCCACGTTGAAGGGAATGATCGGGAACAGAAAGTCCCCTATCACGTATTGCAGGCCCATGATCAAACCGAACAGCACCTGACCGAGAAACAGGATCAGGGCAAACACGAAGTACGGTTTGGCCACGGCTTGCGAGGCGAATTTCAGATGCGGATTAGCAATGCTCATCGCTTAGCCCTCCTTGTTTGGCGGCCAGCCATTGGTGTTGATTTTCGAGCTCCATTTGAGGAACTCGGCGATGTCATCCACCTCCTGTTCACTCAACTTGAACTGAGGCATCGCGCGCCGGCCCGGTACGCCCAGTGGCTGCATTTTCATCCAGGCATGCAGGAAGGGTTTGAAGCCCGCTTCTCCGCCGCGCCGCTGGAACACGTTGCCCAGCTCAGGCGCGAAGTAGGCGCCCTCGCCCAGCAGCGTGTGGCAGCCGATGCAATTGTTTTGCTCCCAGACCAACTTGCCGCGCACCACTGACTCGGTGAGCTGCGCTTCATTGCTGCGGGCCGGAAAGGTCTGTTCCGTGTGATAGGTCAAGGCCAGGAATATCAGGAAGAAGAAAATGCTTCCCCCGAAGTAGATATTCCTGGCCATGCCTTTGGTGAAGGTCTCTGACATGGTCGCTTCCTCTTTGCTTGGCCCGTCCATGATAGGAAGCGAAGGGTTGAAACCTGCTTGATGGCGATCAAGAAAGGCAGATGGTTTTGGTCGGGTATAGATCGTATGGCTGACGAAGATCCAATGTGGGAGCGAGCTTGCTCGCGATGGCGGTCTGACAGTCGACGAAGATGTTGAATGTTATGACCCCATCGCGAGCAAGCTCGCTCCCACATTGGATTTGCGGTGTTTTACAGACGGTGTTCCTTCAGTGGAACGACACCAGTGTCAGCCCCACAACGGCCGCCAACACCAGCGCCCAGCTCAACATCAACCGGCGCCACAGTCGCGGCGCGTGGCGCATCTCCATGAACCCATCGGTGATCAGCCACGCCTTGCCGACCGCCACCAGCAAAATGACAATCGACAACAACCACGTCGCCCCGGCCTGCGCCAGCATCACGGTGCAGACGCTTAACGTCGCGAGCGCTGCCCAAAAGACGAGCAAAACCCTGGAAACAGACATGAGAACCTCGTCAACTCAGCACGTAGACCAGCGGAAACAGCATGACCCAGATCAGATCGACCATGTGCCAATACAACACGCCGGATTCAAAGCCACTGCGCTTGCTGGCGTCGTACAGGCCACGGCGACAGCGCTCGGCCAGCCATCCGAGAATGACCATGCCGAGCACTACGTGGAGAAAATGAAAACCGGTAAGGATCCAGTAGAGCGTGAAAAAGGTGTTGTGTTCCATGCCCAGCCCCGAGGCCAGCAAGTGTCGGTATTCCGTGAGTTTCAGCCCCACGTAGACACTGGCAGCGAGCAACGCCATCAGCAGGAAGACGGCGCCGTAACGGGATCGTGAGCGCCTGACTTGCTCCTGCGCCAGCGCGGCGAGCAGCCCCGCGGTGAGCAGGCTCAGGGTCATCGCCAGCCCGGTGGAGGTGTTCAGCAATAGACGGCTTTCACTGAACATCTGCGGCTTGAGCGCCTGGGTCACGGCGAACGCCAGGATCAGGATGGCGAACACCGACAGCTCGGCCAGAATGAAAAACCACATCGCCAGATCGCCCGGCAAGTGGCGTTGCGAAACGCCCGTGGACTCAGCCGAAGTGGACATCAACCACGTCCATCAGCGCGGCGACGGTCAGCGGATCATCGCTCAGCGGCTCGGCCAGACAGGCCATGCACGCCTCACGGGGGCTCATGCCGGAGCGGATCATACGCGCCGTGAAAATCAGCAGTCGCGTTGAGGCGACCTCCTCCAGATCATGTTGATCGAGCCGGCGCAGCGCCTGGCCCAGCCGCACCACTTGCGCCGCCAGCGCGTTGTCCACCTGAGCCTCGCGGGCAACGATGCGTTCCTCATCGGCCACTGGCGGATAGCCGAAGCGCATCGCCACGAAGCGTTGGCGGGTGCTGGGTTTCATGCCTTTAAGCAGGTTCTGGTAACCGGGGTTGTAAGACACCACAAGCATGAATGACGGCGGCGCCTTCAGCACTTCGCCGGTGCGTTCCAGGAACAGCTCCCGACGATCATCGGCCAGTGGATGCAGTACGACCACGGTGTCCTGACGCGCCTCGACCACTTCGTCGAGGTAACAGATGCCGCCTTCACGCACCGCGCGGGTCAGTGGCCCGTCTTGCCACCAGGTGCCCTGGGCACCGATCAGGTGACGGCCGATCAGGTCGGCCGCGCTCAGATCGTCATGGCAAGCCACGGTGTACAGCGGCAGTTTCAGCCGATGGGCCATGTGCTGGACGAAACGGGTTTTGCCGCACCCCGTCGGGCCTTTGATCAGCACCGGCATGCCGTGTCGCCAGGCTTGTTCGAACAGCGCCTCTTCATTATTGAGCGGTTGGTAGAAGGGTTCGATCGGGTGTTCGCAAGACTGGGTACGGTCCATGGGCTGCCTGTTCCAAAAGCGGATTCAAGGAACACGCTACGGGCCCCTGCGACAACCTGGCAAGTGAGATGGCCGGCAAACTTGATCGTCGTCAAGCGAACATTGGCCTGCTCGGGCATAGCCTTGCACGGCACTAAGAACCTGCGTTCTGCGCTGCCGTTTCAGCACATCGCAAAGGTCTTGCCTGAGGAGAAATGGAATGCTGATCAGCAATAGAAAAACGTTTGCCCTGACCCTCGCCACATTGTGTTCGTCACTGGCCCTGGCGGTGAGTCATGCCGCCAGCGCTGAAGAGCCCGCCGCCGCGGCCACCCCGCCCATGGTCAAAACCGCTGGTGCTCCCGACATGAGCCAGGACGAATTCGACTCATCCAAGGAAATCTACTTCCAGCGCTGCGCAGGCTGCCACGGCGTTTTGCGCAAAGGGGCGACGGGCAAACCGCTGACACCGGACATTACCCAGAGCCGCGGGCAACCGTATCTGGAGGCCTTGATTACCTACGGCTCACCGGCGGGCATGCCGAACTGGGGGACGTCCAATGCGCTGACCAAGAATCAGATCACGGTCATGGCCAAGTTCATTCAGCACACGCCGCCGACGCCACCGGAATGGGGCATGGCCGAGACGCTGAAAACCTGGAAAGTGCTGGTCAAGCCCGAGGACCGTCCAAAGAAGCAACTGAGCAAACTCAACCTGCCCAACCTGTTTTCGGTGACGCTGCGCGATGACGGCAAGATCGCCCTGATCGACGGTGACAGCAAGAAGATCGTCAAACTCATCGAGACCGGTTACGCGGTGCACATCTCGCGGATCTCTGCCTCAGGTCGCTACCTGCTGGTGATTGGCCGAGACGCGCGGATCGACATGATCGACCTGTGGCCGGTCGAGCCAACCAAGGTCGCCGAAGTCAAAGTGGGCATCGAGGCACGCTCGGTCGAGACCTCCAAGTTCAAGGGCTACGAGGACAAGTACACCATCGCCGGTTCTTATTGGCCGCCGCAATTCACCATCATGGATGGCGAAACCCTGGAGCCGAAGCAGATCGTCTCGACCCGCGGCATGACCGTCGACAAGCAGGAATATCACCCGGAACCCCGGGTCGCGGCGATTATCGCCTCCCACGAATGGCCGGAGTTCATCGTCAACGTCAAGGAAACCGGCAAGGTCATGCTGGTCAATTACCAGGACATCAAAAACCTCACCGTCACCTACATCGACGCCGCGCCCTTTCTGCATGACGGTGGTTGGGACAGCACGCACCGCTACTTCATGACCGCCGCCAACAACTCCAACAAGGTCGCCGTGATCGACTCCAAGGAGCGCAAGTTGACCGCGCTGGTGGACGTCGGCAAAACCCCTCATCCGGGTCGCGGCGCCAACTTCAACCATCCGACCTACGGCCCGGTCTGGGCCACCAGTCACCTGGGTGATGACGGCATCTCGCTGATCGGCACCGACCCGACCAAACACCCGCAATACGCTTGGAAGCAGGTCGCCTCACTCAAGGGCCAGGGCGGCGGATCGCTGTTTATCAAAACCCACCCCAACTCTCGCCACCTGTACGTCGACACCACCCTCAACCCGGACGCGAAACTCAGCCAGTCAGTCGCGGTGTTCGACATCGACAAACTCGACGCCGGCTACACCGTGCTGCCCATCGCCGAATACGCCGGCATCAAACAAGGCGCCATGCGCGTCGTGCAACCGGAATACAACAAGGCCGGCGATGAAGTCTGGTTCTCCGTGTGGAGCGGCCAGGCAGACGAGTCGGCGCTGGTGGTGATCGACGACAAAACCCTGAAGCTCAAGTCAGTCATCAAGGACAAACGACTGATCACACCCACCGGGAAGTTCAACGTCTACAACACCCAACACGACATCTATTGAGCTCCATCAATGCAAGGAAACACCATGAAAAATACTCTGTTCTCACTGTTCGCCCTGACCGCTGCGCTGAGTGTGCAGCCGGCCATGGCCCAAGACGCGCTGGAGCTGTTCAAGAGCAAACCCTGCGCAGCCTGTCATTCCGTCGACACCAAGATTGTCGGCCCGGCGCTCAAGGATGTAGCGGCCAAGAACGCTGGCGTACCCGGGGCCGTGGACACCCTGGCTGGCCACATCAAGAACGGTACACAAGGCAATTGGGGCCCGATGCCCATGCCGGCAAACCCTGTCACTGAAGAAGAAGCAAAAATTCTCGCGACCTGGGTACTGACACTCAAATAACCGCCTGGAGGGCGTCAAGATGGTTTATCGACACGCTGTGATTCTGGCGGCCCTCCTCCTCATTTGCGCAACCGCGGTTGCGGCGCCGGACGCCCAGCGTCAGGTGCAACTCGAACACCTGCTGACCCAGGACTGCGGCGCCTGCCATGGGCTGCACCTCACCGGCGGGCTGGGCCCCGAACTGACGCGCGCAGCGCTGGCCGGCAAGTCACGGGACAGCCTGATTGCCACCGTCAGCCAAGGCCGGCCCGGCACCGCGATGCCCGGTTGGGCCCCGTTGCTCAGCCCCGGCGACATCCGTTGGCTGGTCGATCTTCTTATCCAGGGATATCCCGCATCATGATCCGTTCAATCCTGCTGTCAGCGGCGACCGGGCTGTTGTTGTCCGCTTGCGTTCAACCACCGTTGCGCGGCACCGGTGATCTGGGCGTGGTCGTGGAGCGCGCCACCGGTAGCGTGCAAATCATCGAAAGCGACACCCACACCGCGCTGGCCCGACTCGAAGGTTTCGGCGACCTGTCCCATGCCTCGGTGGTGTTCTCGCGTGACCAGCGCTATGCCTATGTGTTCGGGCGCGACGGCGGGTTGAGCAAAATCGATTTGCTGACCCGACGTATCGATCATCGAGTTATCCAGGGTGGCAACAGCATTGGCGGGGCCATCAGTCAGGACGGCAAGTTGATCGCGGTGTCCAACTACGTGCCCGGCGGGGTCAAGGTGTTCGATGCCGACACCCTGCAGCAGGTGGCCGATATTCCGGCCACGCCGCTCGCCGATAGCAGCAAGCGCTCCCGGGTGGTCGGCCTGGTCGACGCGCCGGGGCAACGTTTTGTGTTCAGCCTGTTCGATACCGGCGAGATCTGGACCGCCGATTTCAGTCAGGGCAACACACCGCAGATCAGCCGTTTCACCGGCATCGGTGAGCAACCCTACGACGCCCTAATTACCCCCGATGGGCGCTATTACATGGCCGGCCTGTTCGGTGAAGACGGCATGGCGCAACTCGACCTCTGGCATCCAGAGCGCGGCGTGCAACGGGTACTCGGCGACTACGGACGAGGCCAGGCGAAACTCCCGGTCTACAAGATGCCGCACCTGGAAGGCTGGGCCGTCGCCGACAATCAGGCCTTCGTACCCGCCGTCGGCCGGCATCAAGTGTTGGTGATGGATTCACTCAGCTGGCAGCAGACCGCGGTGATCCCGCTCGCCGGTCAACCGGTGTTCGTTACCTCGCGCCCGGACGGCCGACAGCTATGGGTCAATTTCGCCTACCCGGACAACGACCGGGTTCAGGTCATCGACACCGAAACCCATGCCGTGGTCGCGGATCTGAAGCCGGGGCCGGCAGTGTTGCACATGGAATTCACCGCACGCGGCGACCAGCTGTGGCTGTCGTTACGCGACGGCGATCAGGTTCAAGTCTGGGATCCGTACAGCCTGAAGCTGCTGAGTACCCTGCCAGCCTCCGCGCCAAGCGGCATCTTCTTTAGCAGTCGCGCGCAGAAAATGGGGTATTGAAATGGACCTTGAACTGCTCAGCCGCCAACTCATCGACCGCTTCCAGCACGGCATGCCGCTGTGCCCGACACCGTACAAAGAGATGGCGCGGATTCTCGGGTGCCGCGAATCGCAAGTAATGGCCTGCCTGGAAGAAATGGACCGGGCCGGCACCCTCTCACGCATCGGTCCGGTGTTCGAACACAGCCGCGCCGGGGCCAGTACCCTCGCCGCCCTCGCCGTGCCCGCCGAACACCTGCAACAGGTGGCCGATCGTGTCAGTCAGTACCCCGCGGTCAATCACAACTACGCACGGGAGCATTTCTACAACCTGTGGTTTGTGCTGACCGGCCCTGATCGCCAACACATCGACCGTGTGCTCAAAGAACTGGAGGACGACACCGGCCTCATGCTGCTGGACCTGCCGATGTTGACCGCCTACCGCATCGACCTCGGCTTTGCCCTGGGAGAAAACTCATGAAGCCCGGATTGAGCCCCAAACAAGCGCTGGCGCTGCGCCGGCACCTTGAAGGCGGATTGCCGCTGGTAGCGCGCCCCTATCAGGAACTCGCCGAACGGATAAACACCGACGAAAACCAGGTGCTCGAACAAATGCGCCAGTGGAGCGAGCAAGGGCTGTTTCGCCGTATCGGACTGGTGCTGCACCATCGCGCGCTGGGCTTTACCGCCAACGCCATGCTGGTGCTGGATATTCCTGATGCGCTGATCGACGAGGTCGGCCAGCGCCTGGGGCGAGCGCCCGGCATTAACCTTTGCTATCAACGGCCCCGGCGCTTGCCGCAGTGGCGGTACAACCTGTTTTGCATGGTGCACGGGCGCCAACGTGACCAGGTGGAGGCGCAGATTCAGGCATTGCTTGAAGAGCATCTGCTGAGCGACCTGCCCCATCAATTGCTGTTCAGCACCCAGGTCTTCAAACAGTGCGGCGGCCGATTTGCGCCCTCGCGCACAGGAGCACCGACCCATGGATGACCTCGACCGTCGCCTGATCAACCGCTTGCAACTGGGCCTGCCGCTGGTGCGCCACCCCTGGCGGGTATTGGCTGCCGAACTGCAGAGCAGCAGCACAGAACTGCTCGACCGACTGCATGCCCTGCTCGATGACGGCGTGCTCACACGCTTCGGCCCGATGTTCGACATTGAACGGCTGGGCGGCGCCTTCACCCTCGCCGCACTGGCTGTCCCGGAAGAGCGTTTCGACGACGTCGCCGAGCAACTGCATGGCCTGCCTGAAGTGGCGCACAACTACCGACGCGAACACGCCTGGAACATGTGGTTCGTGCTCGCCTGCGCAACTGAACATGACCTGACCGAGACCCTGCACCGCATCGAAACCCTGACCGGCTTGCCGCTGCTCAACCTGCCCAAAGAGGAGACCTACCATGTCGGTCTGTATTTCCCGGCCTGAAGACACCCTCGTCCAGCGTCTGATCGTGTTGACCCAGGCCGGTCTGCCGCTGCTGGACGACCCGTGGGCGTGGCTCGCCGAACAGCTGGGGCTGAACATCGAAGCCACCCTGGATCTGCTCAAGCGCTTGCAGGCCGAGGGCGCGATTCGGCGGATTGCCGCCGTGCCCAATCACTACCGGCTGGGCTATCGCCATAACGGCATGACGGTCTGGGATGTGCGCGACACCGAGATGCCGCGCCTTGGCGCGCTGATCAGCGCGCAACCCTTCGTCAGCCACTGCTATCGCCGCCCACGCCGAACCGACTGGCGCTACAACCTGTTCGCCATGGTGCATGGCCGCAGCAGCGATGAAATCAACAGCTACCGCGAGCACCTGCGCTACTTGCTGGGCGACGCCTGTGGGGCCGACGAGATGCTGGTGAGCAGCCGCATCCTGAAAAAAACCGGCTTGCGCCTGATGCCGGTCAGTTAGCAACGCATACCTTGTAGCAGCTGGCGAAGCCTGCGTTCGGTTCGGGCCGCGATCGGACGCAGCAGTCGTGAAATCAGGCAGTGCGGTATGTCAGACACACCACGCACACAGGTTTTACGACTGCTTCGCAGCCGAACGCAGCCTCGCAAGCTCGACAGCTGCTACGGGCATCAGGCTTGCGTTTGCCTATTGCTTCGCGCTGAACACGCTCTGACTGAAGGAGAGTTACATGTTGAGGATCAGCCAATACCTGCGTGCACTGGCCGGCCAGGCCCCTGCGCCGAGAACCAGTCCACCGGGCAGTAACCGGGCGCCGGTGGTGATCTGGAACCTGCTCAGGCGCTGCAACCTGACCTGCAAACATTGCTACGCCACCTCGGCCGACAGTGTCTTTCGCGATGAACTGGATACGGCCGCTGCGCTGACCGTGATCGACGACCTGCACGATGCCGGGGTGAAGGTGTTGATTCTTTCCGGTGGCGAGCCGCTGTTGCGCGAGGATCTGTTTGTGCTCAGTGCCTACGCCCGGACCAAGGGTTTCTTTGTGGCCTTGTCCACCAACGGCACACTGATCGATGAGCAGAACATCGCGCAGATCAGCGCGGCGAATTTCGACTACGTCGGGATCAGCATCGATGGCCTGGAAGCCACCCATGACGCCTTCCGCCAACTCAAGGGCAGCTTCGCCCGTTCCATGCAGGCGATCCGGCTCTGTCGCGAACAGGGCATTCGCGTCGGCCTGCGCACCACCCTGACCCAGGAAAACCATGCGCAACTGCCCCAATTACTCGCGCTGATGCGCGAGTACGACGTGCAAAAGTTTTACCTGTCGCACCTCAACTACAGCGGTCGCGGTAAACGCAGCCGCAAACTCGACGCGCACCAGCAGATGAGCCGCGAGGCCATGACGTTGATCTTTGAGCGCGCCTGGGAAGACATTCAACAGGGCCGCGACAGCGACTTTGTCAGCGGCAACAACGATGCCGACGCCATTTTGCTTCTGCAATGGGCAGGCCTTCGTCTGCCCGAGCATTACCCACGCCTGGAAAACATGCTCCGCGCCTGGGGCGGCAACGCGTCGGGCAGCGGCATTGCCAACATCGACAACACCGGCGAAGTGCACCCGGACACCTACTGGTGGCAGCACTCAGTGGGCAATGTCCGCCGCACGCCGTTCCGCACGTTGTGGCTGGATCAGCCGGATGCCCTGTTGTTGCGCCTGCGTGAACATCCCCGAGCCGTCGGCGGTCGTTGCGCGCAATGCCGCTGGTTGCCCATCTGCAACGGCAATACCCGAACCCGCGCCTGGGCCGAGGGAGATCTGTGGGGCCAGGACCCCGGCTGTCATCTCAGCGATGACGAAATCGGTGTGCCGCCATTACCCACCATCCCTTGCATCACCCACCGAATAGCCCGTCCGGCCAACCACCTGACAAAGGCTGGGGCCGGCCAACCTGATGAAGCACCAAGGACGTCCCATGCCTCCATCAATTGCTATACCGGCCTCACTTGAGTCCCCGTTCCGACCGGGCGAAGTTGCCCTGGTCGGCGCCGGCCCCGGCGATCCACGCCTGCTGACCCTGCGCGCTTGGAGCCTGCTGATGCAGGCCGACGCCGTGGTCTATGACCGACTGATCAGCCCCGAACTGCTGTCGTTGATCCCCCTCACCTGCGCCCGCCATTACGTCGGCAAGGCCAGCGGCTGCCACAGCCTGCCCCAGGAACAGATCAACGAACTGCTGGCCGACCTCGCCGATCAAGGGCAGCGCGTGGTCCGGCTCAAGGGCGGCGACCCGTTCATTTTTGGTCGCGGCGCCGAGGAGCTGGAGTACCTGCTGCAACGCGGCATCGACTGCCAGGTGGTGCCGGGCATCACCGCCGCGTCGGGTTGCAGCGCTTACGCAGGCATACCGTTGACCCACCGCGACCTGGTCAATTCCTGCCGATTCATTACCGGCCATTTGCAGCGCGATGGCGAGTTGTCGCTGCCCTGGAGCAGCCTCGCCGACAGTAGCCAGACGTTGGTGTTTTACATGGGCTTGTCGAACCTGGGGATCATCGCTCAGCGTTTGATCGAAGCCGGGTTGTCGGCCGACACACCGGCGGCGCTGATCAGCAACGGCACGCGTCCCGACCAGCACGTCGCCCGTGGCAAGCTGCACCAATTACCGACCCTGGCGCTGGATTGTCCACCGGGCATTCCGACACTGACGGTGATCGGCACCGTGGTCGATCTGTTTGGCGCAGAACAACTGGAATACCCGGCGCGGCTTTACCCGGCCCAAGCACTGCAACGCCACGCCAAGGTGGCGATATGAGGCGCATGATCCTTGCCCAGCTTTTATGGGTCAGTACGGCCCAGGCCGGCGCAGCGGCTCCGGCATTTGAACAGGCGGCGGAAAACTATCAGCAGCATTGCCAGAGCTGTCACGGCATTAACCGTCTCGGCGGTGCGGGGCCGGCGTTGTTGCCGGAGAGTCTCAGCCGGATCAAACCAGACGAAATTCGCAGCGTGATCCAGAACGGCCGCCCCGCGAGCCAAATGGCCGGGTATGCCACTGTGTTCAGCCCCACGCAGATCGACGCGCTGGTGGATTACCTTCAGCAACCGCCCGCCACCCCGCCCACCTGGAGCAATGACGAAATTCTCGGCAGTCACTCGATGCTCGCGGATCTCGGCAAACTGCCCACCACGCCCCAGCATGGCGCCGACCCGCTGAACCTGTTCGTGGTGGTGGAAGCCGGCGACCATCACATCGACATCCTCGACGGTGACCGCTTTGAAGTGCTGGCGCGGTTTGCTTCGCACTTTGCCGTGCATGGCGGGCCGAAGTTTTCGCCGGACGGACGCTTCGTCTACTTCGCCTCCCGTGACGGCTGGATCAGCCTGTATGACTTGCACAACCTGAAGTTGATCGCCGAGGTCCGCGCCGGTCTCAACACCCGCAACCTGGCGGTGAGCAAGGATGGACGCTGGGTGCTGGTGGGCAACTATTTGCCCGGCAATCTTGTAGTGCTCGATGCCCGCGATCTGTCGCTGGTCAAAACCATTCCCGCCATCGGTCAGGACGGCACCGCGTCACGGGTCAGCGCGGTCTACTCCGCCCCGCCGCGGGACAGTTTTATCGTGGCGCTCAAGGACGTGAAGGAAGTCTGGGAACTGTCCTGGGCCGGCACACCGGATTTCGAACCACGGCGGATCCCGGCCGGGGACTTTCTCGACGATTTCTCTTTTTCACCGGACTACAAACAGCTGCTGGCCACGTCGCGCAAGGCCCAGGGCGGTCAAGTGATCGACCTCGACAGCGGCAAGGTGGTCACCGACATACCGCTGCCGGGCATGCCGCATTTGGGCTCGGGGACCTATTGGAAACGCAACGGCGAGTGGGTGTTCGCCACGCCGAATATCAGCAAGGGGCTGATCTCGGTCATCGACTTCAAGACCTGGAAACTGATCAAGGAAATCCCGACCCTGGGGCCGGGTTTCTTCATGCGCAGTCACGTCAACTCACGGTATGCCTGGAGCGACGTGTTCTTCGGGCCCGACAACGATGCGATCCACCTGATCGACAAACAGACCCTGGAGATCGCCCACACGCTGCGCCCGATGCCCGGCAAAACCGCCGCTCACGTTGAGTTCACCCGTGACGGTCGTTACCTGCTGTTGAGCATTTGGGCCACCGACGGTGCGCTGATCGTTTACGACAGCAACTCCCTGAAGGAGATCAAACGTATTCCGATGAACAAGCCTTCGGGCAAGTACAACGTGGGGAACAAGATTGAGTTTGCCGAGGGGACTTCGCACTAGGCCTTGGGTGTATATCCGTTTCTTCGGTAACGGCGGCTGGCGGTTTCGCTCTTACAGCGAGTCACTTGGAAAAGCCCCAAGTAACCCGCCGTAAGGGCGGAACCCTAAGTGGCCGTTACCGTAACAACGGATATGTACTCTATGTACTCCGAACGTAAACATTTACCCTTCAGCCCAAGGTGTAACCGTTATCGACCTTCCAGTCCTGACCATAGACACCCCGTGCACCCTGCGACAGCTGAAAGACAATCACATTGGCCACCGCCGCCGCGTCGAGAAAGTGACCCGGCAGCAGGCGTTTGGTGAGGTGAGTAGCGGTGTCTTCAAGCTGATCTTCGCTCAACCCCAAGTTGTCCCACATCGAGGTCGCCGTCGGTCCCGGCGAGACCAGATTAATGCGTACATCAAAACTAGCAAATTCCACCGCCAGCGTCCGCGCCTGAGCCGCGAGCGCAGCCTTGCTGGCAATGCAGGCGGCCAACCCGGGGAAGCTCGAACCGGTCAGGAAACTCCCGACAAACACCACCGACGCCGGGTTCGCCAATTCACCCCGCAACGCCGCCAGCGTATTCAACGCCCCAGCACCGTTGACCGCCCACTGGCGCTGGAAGGCCTGCATATCCAGGCTGTCGGCCATTTCGGCAATCCCCGCGTTGGGCACCAGATAGTCCACGGGACCCATCGCCGCCGCGCGCTCGGACAGTTCGCGCAGGTCTTGCTGGCTCGTGACGTCCCCGGCAAACCACTGCAACCGTTCGCCGTAGATCTGCTGCAAGGCCGGCAATTCACCGAGGGTCCGCGACATCGCAAGCACCTTGACCCCGCGCGGTAACAGCGCGGCGCACAGTGCCAGGCCAATCCCGGAGCTGGCACCCGTGACCACCGCCAAACGATCCTGAAACTCGGTTTTCATCATTTACTCCTGGGCATCACGGATGCCAAGCACTGGGGACATAGCGAGTCCCTATCTTTGAACAGGAGAAGAAAAAACGACTTGACGGCGATCAGATTTTTTCGACGTCGTTAGTGTTGCTGCAGCAGCGCCGGAGTGATCTCGCTGAACCGCAGCAAGTGACCGCCCTGTTCAGCGGCAAGCTTTTCAGCGGCCTCGCGACTGGAGAAGGACGCCAGCACCACGCCCATGGCACCTTTGAGTTGGGTGCCGACCACGTAGAACGCGTCTTTGGCATCGATCAGGTGAGCGTCATCCGGCGCATTCCAAGGGCTACGGCCCATGTCGTGGACATACAGTCTGGCATCGCCATGATGATTTTCCGGCTGCAACCACCAACCGATCATTTCCGCCGTGGAGCAGAACTTCTTGACCCCGGCCCGCTCGACGACCTCGCCCTTGGGCCCGGGGAATCCGTTGATGATCATTCCGCAGACATGGCATTCATCACTGGGATGAAAGGCTGCAGCGGCGCTGCTGTAGGTGGCTTGTGCCGGGTTGTCACAGGCCGTCAGCAACAGACACATCATCAGGCCCACCACAGCGCGGACCGTCGTCAGATAAAACGTGCTCATCGTCAACTGCTCCAAAACTATCAAAGTGGAAATTCATGTCGCCCGGCGACGAAACAACAGCCAGGCCGAGCCCAATGGCAGCGCCACCCAGAGCGACAGGCACAGCCAGAGCATCGAGCCCGGCATCGGCAAATCGCTGCCCAGCGTCAGCACACCCGCGGTACTGGCGCCGGGCTCAAAACCGGAGAGGTTGATCAGGCGGTAGATGTCAGCGGGGTTGAGCAGCAGCAACCAGGGCAGCACTTTGGGGTTGAACTGCCCTTCGCTGAGCACCAACAGCGCCAGCAAAGCCAGATCGAACACCAGCACGAAGAAGAACCAGACACCCAACGCCAGCCCGGCCGCCGTGGATTTCTCGGCGGACACACTGCTCAGCACATAGGCCAGCCCCAGAAACCCCCAGCCCAGCAACGTCGACGACGCCATGAACCGGCCAAAGGCCCAGAGCAGCAGGCTCAGTTCGACATCGTCCACCAGCACCGCGATGGCCAGCATGGCGCAGCCGAAACCGATCAGTGTCGCCAGCGCCAGGATCAACCCGTGGCCGACGAACTTGCCGAGCAGGATCTGCCCGCGACCCAGCGGATACGTCAGCAACAGCAGCAACGTGCCGCTCTCGTCCTCGCCGACGATGGCGTCATAGGCCAACAGCAACGCAATCAACGGCATCAAAAACGTCGCCAGACTGGCGAGGCTGGCGATGGTAGCCGGCACCGACGTGAAACCCAATTGCCCGGAGGCCGCGGCGCCCAGCCAGGCGATGCCGATGGCCAGCACCGCGAACAACACACTGATCGCCAGCAACCAGCGATTGCGCAAACCGTCGCTGAATTCCTTGCGGGCCATGTTCCAGACAGCGTTCATACGGCCTCCCCGATCGGCGCCGCAGCGGCCCGGCTCATGTAGTAGCGGTAAATATCTTCCAGAGACGGCTGATGGATTTCCAAGTCAGCCGGTTCGTCTTCATTGAGCAGTTGGCGCAACAGCCCGAGCTTGCTGCCATTGAGCGCGGCGACTTCAAGACCTTCGACGCCCCAGCGCTCGGTGACGTGCCCGGCGTTGTTCCAGCGTTGCTGCAAGGGCCCGGCGTGCTTCAGGCCGTTGGCGCGAATCAGCGTCGGCAACCCGGCTTCCTCGCGCAAACTGTGCAGACTGCCCAGAGCCAGCAGGCGGCCCTGGGTCAGAATCGCTGCGCGGTTGATGTGCGCCTCAACACCCGGCAACACGTGAGAACAGAGAATGATGCTGGTGCCCTGGCTGCGCAGGCGATCGAGCAAGCGATAAAGATCCTGGGTGGCGATGGGATCGAGGCCGACGGTCGGCTCGTCTAGCAGCAACAAACGCGGCTCGCCGAGCAGCGCTTGCGCCAGCCCCAGGCGTTGGCGCATGCCTTTGGAGTAGGTCTTGACCCGCCGATACGCCGCACCGGCCAGGCCGACCTCCTCCAGCAGTACGTCCACCTGAGCGGACGCGGCGCCTTTGAGTCGCGCGAAATGGCGCAAGGTCTCACGACCGCTCAGCTGCGGGTAAAAGGTCACGTTCTCCGGCAGATAACCAAGCAAGCGCCGCACGTGGGGATCACTGGGCAAACGGCCGAACACCCTGACCTGCCCTTCGCTGGGCTGGAGCAGGCCAAGCACCAGTTTCATGCTGGTGGTCTTGCCCGCGCCGTTGTGCCCGAACAAACCCAGCACTTCACCTTCCGCCAGGCTGAGGTTCAACCGATGCAACACGGTGGCGCGCCCATAGCGCTGGCTCACGCCTTGTAGGTCGATGACGTTCATGCGTTGGGCTCCTGGGTCAGGGTTTGAGTGGATGACTTCATCAGCGGATGACTGTCGAGCACTCCCGGCGATTTCATCACCGGAAAGGCCCGTTGCACCCAGCGCAGCAACTCGATGCCGGGGCTGTTCATCAACAGTCGCACCTGCGGGTACAGCCACAGCAGACGGTCGACGTTGTCATTGGGTTCGTAGGCGATATCGCCGAGGCCGTCGTTGTTGCGGTCCCAGCCCAGGTAATCGCTCCAGTAATTGCCCCGGCCATCCGCTGACCATTCCTGCAAGCGGGTGGCGACGTACTTGACCTGCCGCTGGTTGCCAACAAAAGCGTTGTCGGCGATGCGGTTATCTTCCGAGCCCGCGGTGAGATGGATGCCCACGGCGCTGTGCTCGAAGTGGTTGTGTTCGATGCTGTTGAACAGCGAGTTGTAGATGAACAACGCCTTGCCCTCGGCGCCGCTGATCATGCTGTCGCCGGTCGAGCCGTCGCGCACGTCAGTGACGAAGTTGTCACGCAAGGTTGAATAGGTGATGTAGTTCATCAGGATCCCGTAGTTCTGATCCTGTTCGGAGCGATTGCCGATCACCGTGAGCTTGCGGCTTTGCATCAAGGCGTAGCCGGTGCGGGTACGGCGGGTGGTGTTACCGATCAGTTGGTTATCGTTGGCGAACATGTAATGCACGCCGTAGCGCAGGTCTTCCAGGGTATTGCCTTGCAGCAGGTTGCCGTTGGAGGTGTCGATGTAGATGCCATCGCGGGTGTCGCGCACCTGGTTGCCAATGACCTTGGCGCCATGCACGGCATACAGATGAATGCCGTTGCCGCGATCTTGCGAGCGCATCGTCGGATCACCCTGAATGCGGTTGTCGATCAGGCTCACATCCGCAGTGCCGTCGACCCAGATACCGAACCCCTGGCCTTGCAGGCGATTGCCTTTAATCACCGCGCCATGGGCCTTGGGCTGGATAAACACTGCCGCGTTCATGGCCGTGAGGTCGTGGCCCCAGTCCAGAAAGGTGCAGCCCTCAATGCCGACATCCGGCGCACTGATGATCAAACCGTTGCCCTGCCCCTCGCCCTGAAATACCGCGCCCGGCTCGCAGACAATCTGCATCGGTTGATCGACGCTGAACGAACCACGGTATTCCCCTGCCGGCAGGTGCCAGCGTTGATCGGCATCCACCGTCAACGGCAACGTGGTGATGGGTTGCACCGCCAGCGCGCTGCCGGACATCAGTAGGAGCGCAAGCGCAATGACCTTCACCGGGTTTCCCTTGCTATCAGTCATTGCTTCGCTCCTGTCGATGGGCAACGGTCAGGCCTTCTCGACCTTCATGCGACCGACCATTTCCATGTGCAGCGCATGGCAGAACCAGCTGCAGTAGTACCAGTGCAGGCCGGCCTTGTCGGCGATGAAGGTGATCGATGAGGTCTGCTGCGGGCTGATCTCCATGCTGACGCCATGGTTGGTCATCACGAAGCCGTGGGTCACGTCTTCAATCTGGTCGATGTTGGTGATGGTCACCGTGACCTCGTTGCCCTGCTTGACGGTGAACTCCGGCAGGCCGTAGGCCGGGGCCATCGAGGTCATGTAGACGCGGACTTTGTTACCGTCGCGGATGACCTTGTTGTCGGTCTCCAGCTTGATCCCGTCTTTGGCGGCGATCGCTACGGTCTCGGCGAAAAACGGGTCGTTGCGGTCCCAGATCTTCTTGGTCTTGATCTGGTCGCGGCGGGCCATGACGCAGTCGTGGGGTTCGGCAAAGGCCGGGCCGTCGTGCACCAGTTTCATTTCCTCGCCGGAAATATCGATCAACTGATCGTTTTCCGGGTGCAGCGGGCCGGTCGGCAGGAAGCGGTCCTTGGAAAACTTGCTGAGCACCATCAGCCATTGGCCGTCGGCCTCGCGGGTTTCGGTCAGCGACGCATGGTTGTGCCCCGGCTGATACTGCACGTCGAGTTTCTGCTTGATGTAGTTGACCTTCTCGCCGGTGTAGGCGCGAACGGCCTCCTCCACGTTCCACTTCACTACCTGGCTGTCGATAAACAGCGTGGTGTAGGCATTGCCGCGGCCGTCGTAGGTGGTGTGCAGCGGGCCCAGACCCAGTTCCGGCTCGCCGACCACCGCGTCACGCGGGTCCTTCAGTTTGTCGTCGAACAGATCATCCAGCTTCGCGGTGGCGATGATCGTGCAAGTGGGCGAGAGTTTGCCGGCGGCAATGAAGTACTTGCCATCGGGCGTCATATTGATCCCGTGGGGGTTCTTCGGCACCGGGATGTAGCGGGTGAACTCGCTGTCCTTGCCGTCGTTTTTACGGCCGTCGACCACCGGCACCTTGGAGTCGCCCACGGTGATGAACTTGCCGGCCTTGATCGCCGCTTCAACGCGTTGAATGTTGAACACCACCACCCAATCGCGCTCATTGCGCATCATGCCGCCCAGGTCGTAGGCCTTCTCCGAGTTGTAGCAGGTAGAAGCCGCGTACTTGCCGGTGTAATCGGCGTCGGTGTTATCGAGGTTGCCGTCAACGATGACCTGGAAGGCCATCTCCATTTTCTCGGCATCGATGGCGTTGAACATGGTGTAGCTGTTCTTGTCCTGCAGGTCGAAGGTGCTGCCGTCATTGGGGTGAGGAATCACGAATTCGGCATTGGCGAACACGTATTTTGTGTGCGGCACTTTTTGCAGGCGTAGCCCGTGAACGGCCTGCACATTGGGCACGGTGAGCATCTTGTCGCACTTCATGATGTCCAGACGGATGCGCGCAACGCGGCTGTTGGCCTTGTCGTTAATGAACAGGTATTTGCCGTCGTACTTGCCGTCAGTCATGGACAAATGCGGGTGGTGGCAGTCGCCATTCCGGAAATGCGCGCTGTCGCCCATGATCCGTTTGCTTTCGTTGGTCAGGCCCCAACCGGTGGCGGAATCGACGTTGAACACCGGAACACGCAACAACTCGCGCATCGACGGAATGCCCATGATCCGCACTTCCCCCTGATGGCCGCCACTCCAGAAACCATAGTACTGGTCCAGCTCGCCCGGCCCGACGTGGGTTTTCAGTTGCGCGTCCTTGGCCGCTGCCGCCCATGTCTCACGGGTGAAGACCGCGCCACCAATGGCCGTGGCGCCGGCCAGTACCGCACCGGTCACCGCGCTGGTGCCCAGGAAGCCGCGACGACTGAGGCCGGTCGGTTCCGGCACTTCAGTGGTCTTTTTGGATTCTGTGTCGTTCATCAGGTGTTTTCCTTGAAGGGATAAAAACGGTCACTGCGGACGGGCGCTCGCGGGGTTCATTCCAGAGCGGTCACTTCCACGACAGGTATCAGTTGCACAGCGGCGGGTGCCGGTTTGCCGCGCTTCTTGCGCTTGTTGATCAGCGGCGGGCATTTGTTGTCGTTCTGGTACGTCATCTGGCAATCGAGGCAGTAGTGGCACTCGTTGGCATTGATCCGGCCATCGGGGTGAATCGCCTGGATCTCGCATTCCTTGGCGCACAGTTGGCAGGGTGTGCCGCAGTCCTTGCGGCGTTTGAGCCAGTCGAACAGGCGCAGTTTGGTCGGAATCGCCAGCGCCGCCCCCAACGGGCAGATGTAGCGGCAATAGACTTTGCGCGTGAAGATGTTGATGAGCAGCAGCGCCACCGCGTAGAGCACGAACCACCACTGGCGGTCGAACCTGAGGGTGATGACGGTCTTGAACGGCTCCACCTCGGCGAACAGCTCGGCGGTGGACATCGACTCCAGGGAGATGCCGAACAGCAGAAGCAAAATGATGTATTTGATCGCCCACAAGCGCTCATGCACCGCGAACGGCAATTCGTATTGAGGGATTTTCAGCTTGCGCGCGGCCTCGTTGATCAACTCTTGCAAGGCGCCAAACGGACACAGCCAGCCGCAGAACACGCCGCGACCCCACAGCAGAATGCTCGCGGCGGCGAAGACCCAGAGCATGAAGATCAGCGGATCGGTGAGAAACAGCTCCCAGCGGAAGCGCTCGAACAGCGCATGCACAAAGGTCAGGACATTGACCACCGACAACTGCCCCAGCGCATACCAGCCGATAAACACCACGGTAAAGACCAGGTAACCGCGGCGCAGCCAGTGCAGAAAATGCGGCCGGCGGGTGAACTTGTCTTGCAGGAACAGGATGGCCGTCAGCAGCAGCAACGCAGCCCCGAGGACGCCGATCTGGAAGTGTTTCTGGTACCAGATGGTCAACCACATTGGTCGGCTGGCTTCCTCGAGGGCCGCCAGTTCTTCGGCGCTGGGCAGTGGCCGTTCAAGGTACGGCTCGGGCAATTGATAAGGCAGTTCAAAGCTGCTGAACGTGCCACTGAGCGGCCCGGTCTGGCGACGCACCAGCAACTCCAGGGACCAGGGCGATCCCGGATCAAACTTCGCCGGTTCGCGCACAATGAAAATCGACATCTCAGTGAATTCCGGCATGCCCTTGGCGAACACGTCGGAGAGCCGCTGATGGTCCATGTCGCGAAAACTGATGACGTTGCCGAACTGGCGCAATTGCACCCGATCGAAAATCCCGCCGCGCACATACCCCGAGCCTTTATAGGAAAACAGCCCACGACCCAGCACCGCGATGGCCTGTTCGCCGGGCTTGAGGTCTTGCATGAGGAATCGATATTGATTGTCGCCCAGCAGCGCGCGGCCGATGGTCGGCGGATTCAGGTCGGCGGTGTAGAGCTCGATAAAGGTCTCATCCACCTGATCGGCGGCGGCGTTTTCCACGCCTTCGGCGTCGGTGCCCTTGAAGGCGGCGTCGACCTGGCCACGGGTCAGGTTCAAGCGGCGGATGGCACCGTTGCCGGTCAGTTGTTCCCAGGTGGCGGGCTCGAAAAAGTCCAGCCGTACGGTGGCGGGCTTGCGTGCCACACCGGCCGTGTCCTCGATCAGTTTCAGCGATACGGCCACCTCATGGGCGGCGCGCATGATGACCTCGTTGACCACCATCGCCGTGACGGTTGCGCCGGCGATGGCATCGACCGTGACCGCGTTCGGGTCACTGGAGTGGCCGACGACGACCCGCTGGCTGACCTTGATGCCTTTGTATTTGGCGCTGAAGCCGTGAAGTTTTGCCTCAGGGATGCCTATCAGCAGAATCGGCTCGTGGTGTTCCAGCACATAGGCATCCTGAATCATGCCGGTCGTGTCGAGAATCACTTGGGTGTTGATCGGTTTGCCCGAGTAGGCCGGAATATCCACCACGTCCAGGCTTTGGAACACATAACCAAGCACCTTGCCGGCGGCGGACAGTGTGCGCACCTTGAACGGGCCTTCGGGGGCGGAAACGGAATCGGTCAGAGGGAAGGTTTTCTCGATGCGCTGCTGCTCGATGTCACCGTACTGCTTGGCCTGCACCTCCTCGAAGGTGGCGAGCATCAGCATCAGCATGACCACCAGCCCGACGCCCCAGGCGCGCAGGTTGCCGTGTATCGAAGGCTGATGGATTGTCATGGGTTCGCTGATTTCAAAAGGGCTTTCGGTCATGTTAGGGAGCGTTGCGCCCCCTGCCCTTGATTGAAATCAACTTAAGAAAGTAGCCCCGGAAGACAGGCTCCAAGGTAATGCCGATCAGCTAAGCCATTTCAGCCGCAACGCAAACCTTGTAGCAGCTGGCGAAGCCTGCGTTCGGCTGCGGAGCAGTCGTGAAATCTAACAATGCGGTGCTTTAGGAACACCGTGCCGTCAGGTTTTACGACTGCTCCGCAGCCGAACGCAGGCTACGCCAGCTGCTACAAAGAGCATGTTTTGCCTCTCAAACCGTGCGGGAAAACTGGCCTTTTTGCTCACCACCCAGATAGGCGTCGAACGCCATTGCGGCACTGCGCATCATCAAATGCCCTTGTGGCAGCAGCACCAATTCGTCGCGGTGAATCTGCAGCAATCCATCGCGCACATGCTCGCCCAGCTGCGCCAGCGCCTCGGCAAAATACTCGGTGAAGCGAATGCCATGACGCGCCTCATACTTGTCGAACGCGATACGGCCATGGCACATCAGGTCGCTGATCACCTCGCGGCGCAGCAGGTCGTCGGCGTTCAAGCGATAACCCCGATGCACTGGCAACAACCCTTGATCGATACGGGCGTAGTACTGCGAAAGCGCCTTGACGCTCTGGCTGTAGCTGTCGCCAACCTTGCCGATCGACGACACCCCAAGGCCGATCAAATCGCAGTCGGCATGGGTGGAATAGCCCTGAAAGTTACGCTGCAAGGTGCCATTGGCCCGGGCCAGCGCCAGCTCGTCCTCCGGCAAGGCGAAATGGTCCATGCCGATATAGACGTAACCGGCCTCGGTCAGACGGCGGATGGTCAGCTCGAGCAATTCCAGCTTGCGCTCTGGTGGCGGCATGTCGGCGGGGCGAATCAGCCGTTGCGCGCGGACCATTTCCGGCAAATGCGCGTAGCTGTAGGCGGCAATCCGGTCTGGACGCAGCGCGATGATCTTGCTGAGGGTGACGTCGAAACTCTGCACGGTTTGCAGTGGCAGACCGTAGATAAGGTCGACGCTGATCGACTTGAATTGCGCCTCGCGCGCCGCCGCGACCAGCGCATAAATCTGCTCTTCACTTTGCAGGCGATTGACCGCCGCCTGTACGTCGGGGTCGAAATCCTGCACGCCGAAACTCAGGCGATTGAAGCCCAACTGGCGCAACGACTGAATCTGCTCGGTGCTGATGGTCCGTGGGTCGACCTCGATGGAGAACTCATGGTCATCGCTGTCATCCATGTTGAACGCCTGGTGCAGACAGTCCATCAGGTCCGCCAGCTGCTCGCTGGTCAAATAGGTCGGCGTGCCGCCACCCAGGTGCAACTGAGTGAGTTTGCGGGTGTTGTCGAACAAGGCCGCCTGCATCGCGATTTCACGCTTGAGGTACTTCAGGTACTCGACCGCGCGATGGGTTTTCTGGGTAATGATTTTGTTGCAGGCGCAGTAGTAACAAAGGCTTTTGCAGAACGGGATGTGGATGTACACCGACAGCGGTTTCGGCGCGGCCACCTGATTGCTGTCACGGGCGGCACGCTGATAGTCGTCAACGGCAAACGCCTGGTGAAACTGCGGCGCCGTGGGGTAAGAGGTATAGCGCGGCCCCGGTCGGTCATACTTTTCGACCAGGGCGCGATTGAAATCAAATGTCGTGTTCATGATCGATCAACTCGCAATGGGGCTAATGCTTCGCACCGCCCAAATCCTTTTCAAACAGGTTGCAGATGGCATCCACTTCCGGCCGACCGGCGGGAAGGATACTGATGAAACGATCTGACAACTCAATCAACCCATCCCGGCTCAATTGCTCCAGCAACGGCCAGACAGAGGAAAAGTACTTGGAAAAAACCAGACCGTAGCGCCTCTCGATGGCGCGGATATCCAGTTCCTGATCACAGGCCAGACGCTCCATGACCATCTGCCTGATCTGATCCCCCGCCTCGAAGCGCCAGCCTCGACACGTCGGCAATTGCCTCAGGTCCAGTTGCTGCTGATAGCGTTCAATCTCGTCGGTATTTTGCGTGTACAAATCGTCGATCTGGCTGATGGCACCCAAACCGAATCCAACATGATCGCAATAGCCGTGACGGGAGAAACCCTCACAGGTACGGCGCAACCGGCCTCGCTCCTGGGCGACCGCCAAATCATCATCAGGCCGGACAAACTGCCCAAGACCGATGTAGTGATAACCCGCGCAAATCAGTTGATCAAAGCAGATCTGGCGCATCGCGCCTTTATCGTCCTGGCGGCACAGCGCTCTGACTTTGTCACCGAGCACCGGCCGATAGCGCCGTGGCGGCCGGGCATAGTCGAACACCATGAGCCGGTCCGGCTCCAGCTCGATAATGGTCGCCAGCTTCAGCGCAAAACTGTCTGGCGTCTGCCAGGCATGGCCAAAACCCAGATCGACGTTGATGGATCGAAAGCCAAAGGTGCGCGCGGCATCCATGAGCGACTGGATCGGCGCCGGGTTCTGGTAGCAGGCCACCGACCTGTCACAGTCGGCGTCGATATCCGGAACGCCGATGCTCACATGATTGAATCCCTGGTCGCGCAGCAACCCCATGGTCGACCAGTCGGTATGGTGAAGGTCCACCTCGACGCTGTAGTCACCGCCTTCATGTTCAAGAAAGTTGAACCGGCCACGCAGATGACTCATCAGCCGCTCCAGATGGGCAGGCGCGGGTGTTCCGCCCCCCAGATGAAACTGCTCGACCCGTTGCTCTGCACCGAGGTGACAACCGACGAGATCGATTTCCTGCTCCAGATGCTGAAGGGACTGCTCGATACCGTTGTACTCGCTGGCGATATCACGTGGGGCACAGGAAGACGGCTTGAGGCTGGAAGGCAGTTGCACGTTCAGGGACAGCGGACGGCACTTCTGGCGGCTGACGCGCAGTGCACGAAGCAGATCCAGAGAGCCAATACCGTCATGAAATTTTTGCGTGTCGGCATGACAGTTAGGGTCAAGCACGCCTTGATCGCACCGATCGATCTCGCCTGGGTTGTGAAATAAATCGAGCATGACCGTCTCCGAGACTGGCTGCGGATTTTCAGTCTCCCGGTTTAACCATCAATGCTCCTTGATTTGCATCAAGCGCAAGCCAAGTGTCTGCACAACGGACCACCGGTCAAACCCGATTACCACGTCAGGTAAAACATGCCCTTGGCCAGCAGCACGATGACGATCATGTGGCAGAACAGGCTGCCATGGATGAAGTGCAGGTATCGCGGGCTCATCCGGCCGCTTTTGAACAACAACATGGCGCCGAGGAAATGCAGCAGCACACTCACGGCCACTGCGATTTTCAACGCCAGCAATGTGCCGAACGATGAGGCCAGTGGTGAGGCAAGGGCTGGCAAGTAGCGCAACCAGACCATGCCCAGCCCCGCACCGAACAACACCAGCAGCACCCACGGCATCAGCGAGCGGGCCCGGCGACCGATACCCTGCTCCACCAGCAGCATCACCCTGGCGGGTAGCTGTTTGCGGATGCTTTCCAGGAACAGGACTTCGAAGAGCACCGTGCCGATGAAGATCAGCGCGGCAAACAGGTGCAAGGTCAGAATCAGTGGATAGATCATGGTGTTTTCGCCTTGGGTCAAGGCAACCCGCGCTACGGCGAACATTGGGGTGAGCGCACTGGCTGTCGGTCTCTTGAGACTACAGAGACTACTTGGCCATGCGGTTGATACCGATCAAGAAACCCGCAAAACCCCCAAGCTCGGTGATTCCAGGCACACACATGCGTAGCGAGGGGGCCGACCTGTCTGTTGTTGATCGTGTGTATATCCGTTTCTTCGGTAACGGCTGCTTAGGGTTCCGCCCTTACGGCGGGTCACTTGGAAAAGCCCCAAGTAACCAAGGGCTCTTGCCCCTTTCGTTCGGTGCCTCGCCTAGGCTCGGCATGCCCTCGCTCCGGTCCTGCTCCGTGGGCCCGCCGCCATCGGCCATCCATGGCCGGGGGCGGCTAACCCGGCATCCATGCCGGGTTGCCCACTGCGCAGAACCTGCGCTCGGCCTCTCGAGGGGGCGGTGCATCAAGATCAAAAGCTGCAGGCGAGCTAACGCTCGGCCTGTTGAGTGGTGAGTAGCAAAAGCTGTACGCCGATCTGCTTTATGTGGGAGCGGGCTTGCTCGCGAAGCTGTTGATCTTGCCGTTGCCGTTGCCGTTGCCGTTGCCGTTGCTTTGGCTTCAGATCTGCCGCCCCTTTCCCAGAGGCCGAACGCAGGCGTTGCGCAGGGGGCACCGCGGCAAGGATGCCGCGGTAGCCGCCCCCGGCCATGGATGGCCGATGGCGGCGGCCCCCCGGAGCAATGCCGGAGTGAGGGCATGCCGAGCCAAAGCGAGGCACCGAATGGCGGGGCAAAAGCCCTTGGTTACTTGGGGCTTTTCCAAGTGACTCGCTGTAAAAGCGAAACCGCCAGCAGCCATCACCGCAGAAACGGATATGTACCCCAACCTGAAGTGAACAGCGAGGCCCCGTTCAGTGCCCACGAATGTAATGCTCCAGCTGCCGAATCAGATCAGCCTGTTCAACGATGGCTTCCTTGACCAAATCCCCAATCGATAACAGACCAATCAGTTCGCCACCATCCACCACCGGCAAGTGACGCAAATGGCTGTCGGTCATGACCGCCATGCAACGCTCGATGCTCTGCTGACTGTCGGCGGTCACCACGGGCGCGCTCATGATGTCGCGCACCGGCGTACCGACCGAAGAGCGCCCCTGCAGCACGACCTTGCGCGCATAGTCGCGCTCGCTGATCACGCCGACCACCTGCCCGGCCTCGATCACCGGAAGCGCGCCCACGTTCTTTTCGGCCATGATCCTCAGGGCTTCAAGCACCATTTCATCGGGCGCGATGCTATGCACCTGGCGGTTTTGCACGACCTTGAGTTTCAGCAATTGTGCGGCTGTTTTCATCAGTGCCTCCGATACCGTTGCGCGATCCTGTTGACCACCTTCAAGCCACCCCGACTTGCACCGCGCCGGCGTTCAACCGCACAGGCCAGACACGCAGTCGCTGTTGCGGGTACTCCAGGCAGCTACCGTCCTCAAGCCTGAAATGCTGTTTGTAGATCGGCGAAGCAACCACCAGATCCCCCTTGATGCTGCCCACCAACCCGCGACCAATGACATTCGCCCCGGATTGCGGGTCATGATTGTCGATGGCATAGAGGGTCCGACCCTCGGCACCCGGCAGGTAAAACAGCGCCACCTGTGCGCCATCGAGCCAGACGACAACGCCGGAGTTGCTGACCAGGTCCTGTTGCTCGCACACCGTTTGCCAGGCCTCGGTGTTTTCCAGGGAATCGATGCGTTGGGTATTGGACTGGCTCATCAGGCAATCTCCTCGATAACAGGGATAAGGTTGAGTTCGGCGGCCATGATCGGGCGCCGCTGGCCGCGTTCCTGGACAAAGTGGATGTCCGGGTCCGGGCGTTTATCGTTGACGAAGGTACGGAAGCGCTTGAGTTTTTCCGGGTCTTTGAGGGCGTTGGCCCACTCGCATTCATAGCGGTTGACCACCAGTTGCATCTGCGATTCGAGCTCTTCACCCAGCCCGAGGCTGTCGTTGATGATCACATCCTTGAGGTAATCGAGGCCGCCTTCCAGGCTTTCGCGCCAGACCGAGGTACGCTGCAATTTGTCGGCGGTGCGGATGTAGAACATCAGGAAGCGGTCGATGTAGCGGATCAGGGTCGCATCGTCGAGGTCGGTGGCGAACAGCTCGGCATGGCGTGGGCGCATGCCGCCGTTGCCGGCGATGTAAAGGTTCCAACCTTTCTCGGTGGCGATCACGCCAACGTCTTTGCTCTGGGCCTCGGCGCATTCCCGTGTGCAGCCGGACACCGCGAATTTGAGTTTGTGCGGTGAGCGCAGGCCCTTGTAGCGGTCCTCGATGGTCAGGGCCATTTGCACACTGTCCTGCACGCCATAACGGCACCAGGTGCTGCCGACACACGACTTCACCGTGCGGGTCGATTTGCCGTAGGCGTGCCCGGTTTCGAAACCCGCTTCAATCAGCTCGGCCCAGATGTCCGGCAACTCATGCAATTGCGCGCCAAACAGGTCGATACGCTGGCCGCCGGTGATTTTGGTGTAGAGGTCGTATTTCTTCGCCACCACACCAATCGCGATCAGTTTGTCGGCGGTGATCTCGCCACCGGGGATGCGTGGCACCACCGAATAGGTACCGTTTTTCTGCATGTTGGCCATGAACGTGTCGTTGGTGTCCTGCAGCGGCACCAGCGATGCGTCCATGATCGGCTGGTTCCAGCACGACGCGAGGATCGATCCCACCGCCGGTTTGCACACGTCGCAACCGGTGTGGCCACGGCCATGCTTGGCCAGGAGTTCTTCGAAGGTGCTCACCCCTTCTACCCGCACCAGCGCATAAAGCTCCTGACGGGTATAGGCGAAGTGTTCGCACAGGCTCTTGTCGACGCTGACGCCACGAGCAATCAACTCATGTTCGAAAACCTGCTTGAGCAGCCCGGCACAACCGCCGCAACCTGTGCACGCCTTGGTCTGTGACTTGAGGAGGCCGAGGTCGGTGCAACCACCGTCGATGGCCGAGCAAATGGAACCCTTGGTGACGTTGTGGCACGAGCACACCGTGGCCGCTTCGGGCAACGCCCCCGGGCCCAGGGTCGGCGCGCCTTCGGACGACGGCAGAATCAGGCTGACGGGTTCCGCCGGCAGCGCAATCGCGTTCTGCATGTATTGCAGCAGCGTGTCGTAATAGCTGTTGTCACCGACCAGCACCGCACCGAGTACGTGCTTGCCCGTCGCGTCCACCACCAGGCGTCGATAGCTGGCCGTGGTTTCGTCGATGAACTGATAACTGCGTGCGCCTGGCGTGCTGCCGTGGGCGTCGCCGATGGAACCGACATCGACGCCCAGCAGCTTGAGTTTGGTCGACATGTCCGCGCCCATGAACGGCTCGGCGGTTTCATTGCACAGCAGTGCGGCAACACTGCGAGCCATTTGGTAGCCCGGGGCGACCAGGCCAAAAATGCTGCCGTTCCACGCGGCACACTCGCCGATGGCATAGATGTTCGGATCGCTGCTCTGGCATTGATCGTCAATTACAACGCCGCCGCGCGGGCCGACTTCCAGCGAGCATTGACGGGCCAGTGCGTCTTGCGCACGGATACCGGCGGAAAACACGATCAGGTCGGTTTCAAGGAATTCGTCATTGGCGAAATTCATGCGGTAGCGGTATTTCTCGCCTGCGCTGATCGATTGAGTGCCGCGCGACAGGTGCACACCGACGCCGAGGCGTTCGATCTGCGCCTTGAGCGCCAGGCCACCGTATTCGTCCAGCTGCACCGGCATCAGGCGCGGGGCGAATTCCACCACATGGGCTTCCAGCCCCAGGGTTTTCAGGGCGTTGGCCGCCTCCAGGCCCAGCAAGCCACCGCCGACCACCACACCGCGTCGGGCGTTGCTTGCCGCGGCACGAATGGCGTCGAGGTCTTCAAGGGTGCGATACACCAGGCGCGAATCGCCCTCGGCGCCTTCGATCGGTGGCACAAACGGATAGGACCCGGTGGCCAGCACCAATTTGTCGTAGGAGACACAGCCTTGCGCGGTGATCACCTGGCGGCGGGCGCGGTCGATTTCCAGGACCGGCACCCCCAAATGCAACGTGACGCCCGGGGTCTGGTACAGCGAGGCTTCACCGAGGGCCAGTGACTCGGCATCACGGCCGGAGAAATACTCGGAAAGGTGCACACGGTCGTAGGCGCGCATCGGCTCCTCGCTGAACACGTGCAGCCGATAGTGATCAAGGGCACCGCGTTCGATCAGCTGTTCGACACAATGATGTCCGACCATGCCATTGCCGATCACGATCAGCGTTTGCAGCTTGTTCAAAGTGGCAACATTGGAATTCATAAGAGACACCCGTCGATAGCTGTTCAAAAAGCAAAAAAAACGCCTGAAACCTTGCGGTTCCAGGCGTCTTTGCCTGTTCGTTTACGGTGCTAAGTCAGGCATCTATGCCGGATTCACCGATGTTGCCCGCGACCTGTTCGGCCAATCGATCGTCGTTGACCGAGGGGGCTGCCCACTCGACTGTGTTCACAGTGGGCCTGAACAGTGTCTTGCAGACTTTGTGCCAGTCGGCCATTGGCAGTCCTTGCGCCAGTAAACGTTGACCACGGGTGTCCATGAACGCCCGATGTTTGCCTTCGCATAGTGCAGAGGCGTGTTGCGCGGCCTTATAAAAGTGCACAAAGGCGATCCCGTTCCGGATCAGAATTTGCCACCCAGCGGGTATTCGATCGCCAGGCGGATCTGATTGGCGTCCAGTTCTGCTTGCGCCGCATTCGCGCGATGAACCGCATGGCGCAGGCTGAACGCGAGGTTTTTCGCGACGCCCGACTGCACCACGTATTTGGCCTGCAGATCACGTTCCCAATGCTTGCCGCCCTGCCCGTAGCCCAGCCATTTGTAGCCGCCGTTTGGGTCCATGTGCGTACCGTCAATACCGCTGCCGCGCACGTACAGGGTGCCGAAGGTCAGGCCGGGAATGCCGTAACTGGCCATGTTCAGGTCGTAGCGCGCTTGCCAGGAAGCCTCCCGGGGCGCGTTGAAATCGGACAGTGCCACGGCGTTACTCAGGTAAATCGCGCCACGGGTCACGTAATCGAAAGGCGTGTCGCCATCGACCTTTTGATAACCCAGGCGAAGCTGTGGGCACCGAGCTTGTAGGTCGACAGCAAACTCCAGGTGGTGTTGTCGATGCGGCCGGACAAGGCCTTGCCGGTGTCCTGGGTTCGGTACAGATTGAGATCAAAGATCAGGTCCTGGCCTTCCGCCAACGGCTGGGTGTAGGCAATTGGCGACTGGTCAGCAGCCAGCCGGTGGCGGTCTCCGGCAGCAAGCGGCTGTCGGATGAACCGAACACCGGGGTTTTCACCCGCTGCTCGCCGTAACGCAGTTCAGTCGAGGAAAACCGCAGCTTGGCCACGGCTGAACTCATCCTTGGGGTGCCCGTCATTGTCCACGCCCAACACCCGCGCCTTGCCGGCCCGCCCGCCCGCCGCCGCTGTCCAGTTGCCAGCCGGAATAGACATGGGCGTCCAGGCCCAGCCCCACGGTGCCGGCGGTGTAGCCGGAGGTGAAATCGGCCATCAGGCCGTAGGCCCACTCCTCGGCCAGGTCGCTGCGTTCGGCGCGGGGCTTGAAGGCATTGCGCGCTCCATTGCTCAGTGAGCCGTGTTCATAGTCGCGACGGTCGTAGAGGCTGCGGTTCAGCAGGCTCCATTGGCTGTCTTCGATAAAGCCTGTTGCGGTGTCTTGCTCTGAAGCCAGGGCGAGCAGGGATTGCCCGCCCAATGCCAATAGCAGGGTGTGCGTCGATAGGGTTTTCACAGTGCAACTCCACAGAATTCGGGGTCTGCAAGGTGTCCCGCCGAACGGGGGACACCGTAGGTCACCTCAGAGGTATTTGAGGATCGCGATATCGCGGCGGCGCTGTTTGAGGTTGGCGAACCAGCGCGTCGGGAAGAACAGCAACACCCCGAGGATCACACTCCACAGCCACACCGTGGGCAGGTTGTCGAAGCCATAGTAGGCACCCTGATTGGCGCCCCAGATCGCGACTGCCACCAGGTACATGGCCTTGAGTACGTACAAGTGCAGCAAATAGAAGAACATCGGCGCCCCGCCGTAAATCGCCAGGGTCGCGGTGGACCAGCGATCCTGCAGCTTCTCGAACAGCGCCAGCAAGATCAGCGAAAGTCCAATCGTCGGCATCAGGAACATCAACGAGGGCGGGTACTTCTTGGCGCTCATGAAACTCATGAAGGTGCGCAGCGAATCACCGGTTTGCACCCAGGGCTTCTCGCCATAGACGTTCAGGTAGCGAATGAACACGAACGCCACCAGCAGGCCGGCGCCCAGTTTAAGCAGGCGGGAAATCCGCTCGGCCGGGTCCATGTCCTTGCCGAACCACGGCCCGATCCCCCACCCCAGCAGGATCACGCCAATCCAGGGCAATACCGGGTACGTGGTGCGGGCCCGGGTGAATTCGGTGATGTCGATGAACACCCGCTGATGCAGGATCGACCACGGCACGAAGAACGGCGACTCCGGCCCAACGGTCACGCCATCGAGCAGGTTGTGCCCGGCGACAATGGCCACGCCGAGCACGATCAGCCAGCTGCGTTTGAAGTGCAGCAAACCGGCGAGCACGATCATGCAGATGCCGATGCACCAGATCACCTGCAGCCACAGGGTCTTGGGCGGGAACTCGGCGTTCCAGGCAAAGCACACGAAGGTAACTTCGAGAAACACCAGGAACAACCCGCGCTTGAGCAGGAACACCGAGGTTTCTTTCGCCGTGTGTTTCTGGCTGTAGAGCCAGGCCGACAAACCGGTGAGGAAGATGAATGCCGGGGCGCATATTTCGCTGAGCATGCGGGTGAAGTACAGGTCCGGCGTGACGCTCAACGCATCGATCGGGTCGGTGACCTGACGGTGCAGCAGAAAAGTTTCCCGCACATGGTCGATCAGCATCAACAGCATGACGAAACCGCGCAGGGCGTCGATCGCCAGCATGCGGGTGTTGGCCTTGACGGCACTGGTTGCAAGCGCAGGGGAAGCGGTTGTCGCCGGCCCTGCCAATCCTGAAGATGGGGTCATATCAGTCACTCATGTAGTGGTCCAGGGGTCAGGCCTGTTTCTTCAGCCTGGCGACTTCCGATGCCGGCAGCTGCGACGGCGCGCGCGGCAACGGCGTCTGGCCCTGTGATCGATAGAACGACAATGTCGAACTGAAGCTCTTTATATCGAACGGTTCGGCCTTGCCTTGAGGACTGATTCGCTCGCCGGGCGTGCGGTCCTTGTATTCCACAGCCACCACATAGGTGCCCTGCCACGGCAGATCGAAGCTGACTTTGCCCGCGGCGTCGGTGCGCTGGGTGAACACTTCACCGGAACCGGTTTCCAGCACCACGTCCTGGTCGGCCAACGGTTTGGACGCATAGAACACCTGGAACTGCGCCTTGCCAGCATCGGCGAAACCGGTGGGCACGATGTCCAGGGTCAGTTCCGGGGTGCGTGCGCGCAAGTCACCGACCCAACGGGTCGCTGGCGTCCAGTGAGTCTTCAGCGCCTTGTCCGCCTCATGAATATCGAAAATCGGATAGTGCGGGTCCTGGGCCAGCAGCGAGTCATCTGCCCGGGTTTGATGCGCCACCGTAAAGGCCTGACGCTGCAAGGTCAGTGTCAACGGCTGGGACCGGTTACTGATCGACCAGCCCTTGAGTTGCTGGAACCGGTCCATCCCGCCCGGCGTGACTTCCAGCATGTTCTTGTCATATTCCCCGTAGTACAACGCCAGGGGTTGCCCGGGTGGTTGTTCATACCAGATTTGATGCGCCTCGCTGCTGCTCGCCAGCAGGAAGACGCCGTAACCCAATAGTGCTTTTGCGTTGCTCATTCGCATTTTTTTACGCTCCGATTGGTGTTATTCAGCGGGTCATTGCAGCCGCATCGTTTTATCGAAACCAGCAAGACAACAAACCGCTCCCCTCTCTCTGAACGCATTACACCGCAGAGACTTTTGCGCGTTGTTCTGTATTCATCGGTCGCGGCGCATCTGAAGACTGTTTTGCAGGCAGCAAACAGCTGTTTATGCGGACTGCGCCAGCATGAAGCGCCTTAGGCAGTTCCAGAGGCCCAATGTCCAAACACAGTGCGTCGCGGAACTGCAAAACAACTGTGGGAGCGAGCTTGCTCGCGATGGCGGCGAGTCAGTCGGTAAAGATGTCGACTGATCAACCGCTATCGCGAGCAAGCCCGCTCCCACAGGGCATTCGTGTTGGTGTTGAGATTGGAGTCTGTCAGTGGCGCAGGAGCTTGCGCAGCGGCACGCCGTCCTTGAGTACCGGAGACTTGATGACGATGTAGCTGAAGTACTTGGAGATGCCGATGTTCTTGTCCAGCAGGCTTTCGATCACTTCCTGATAATGCTGGATGCTGCGGGTCATGAAGCGCACCAGATAATCGTAGCCACCGCTGATCAAATGGCATTCGAGCACTTCGTCCACCAGACGGATGTTGGATTCGAACTTGGCGAAGTCTTCGCGCTTGTGGTCGCTCAAGGTGATTTCGGTAAACACCGTCACCGAATCGGTGATCTTGGCCAGGTTCAGGTGCGCCTTGTAGCTGGAAATATACCCGGCCGACTCAAGCCGTTTGACCCGTTGCAGGCAGGGACTGGCCGACAACCCAACCGCATCGGCCAGGCTGACGTTGGTCATGCGCCCGTCCTTTTGCAGCTCCACCAGGATGCTGATGTCGATTCGGTCCAGTTTGACTAACCCTTCCATTGCGTACCTCTTGACTGCCGTTTGTAAGACAATCTTCTAGCAAAATCAGCGCCGTAAAGACAGCTGATGCTGAGCCACCAGATCCGCCATGCTGTTAATACAGTAATCCGCCGCGCAGGGCGTGGGGTGTTTTGAGCGGCCGCGACAGATCAGGCACACGTCTTTGGCCGCCTGTCGACCGGCCGAAGGACGGGTCACGTGCAGGATGCTGCCGGGTTCAAGTTCGTTGGCCTTCAACCACTCTGGATCGAGCAACGGGTCGCTGGCCAGTGAGATGAAATCGTCGGGCATGATCCCCAGTCGCTCACACAGCAACCCTCGATCCTCGGCATCCCGGTCGCCGTGCACCAGCAAGCGGTAGAACTTGCGCAGGTACAACATCGCCCCGGGCGCGTCCTCGAACAGCGACCAGCCGGCCGCCGAACGGGCAAAGCTCATGCCCTCCTCCCAGCTGGCTTTCAGGCCCCAGCGCTCGGCCAGCTGGCGATGGGCGAAGCACAGCACGCCACTAAAGCCGAGTTCAGCGAAACGCGGATAGAGCGCACGCACCACCTCGCTGTATTCGGCCAGCACCTGTTCCTTGTCCAGATGACCGCCTCGGCTGTCCAGCAGCGGTTGCAGTGCCGTCCAGACACCCGAGTCCCGATCGACCAGGACCTCATCGCAATCGATGAGCAGTGCTCGATATTCAGTCAGCCCCATGGTGCGCAAAGCCTCCGATGATGTATTCCATCAATCCATGCTCCATAAACGCTCACGGACGATGCCTTGTGGCACCGCCCCGAGCGGCCATGAGCTCAGTTCAAGACCCGTGCCAATGCTGCTTCAAGAATCTGCAGCGCTTCATCGACCTGTTCTTCGGTGGTCACCAGCGGTGCGAGGAAGCGCAACACGTTGCGGTACACACCGCATTTGATCACCAGCAAACCACCGGCCCGGGCTTCATCGATCAGTCGCTGATTCAGGTCGGCGTCCGGCGAGCGGGCCTCATCATTTTTGATCAATTCGATCGCCAGCATGAACCCGGCGCCGCGCACGTCGCCGATTTGCCCGTGACGGGCCTGCAAACGCAGCAGCCCCTGACGCAAACGCTCGCCCAGTGCTTCGCTGCGGGCCAGCAATTGTTCCTGCTCGAAAGCCTCGATCACCGCCAGCGCGGCGGCGCAAGACAAGGCATTGCCACCGTACGTGCCGCCCAGGCCACCGGGTAGCGGCGCGTCCATGATCTCGGCCTTGCCGACCACCCCGGACAACGGCAAGCCACCGGCCAGGCTCTTGGCGACGGTCACCAAGTCCGGCTGAATGCCGGCGTGCTGGAAACCGAACCACTTCCCGGTACGGCCGAAACCGGTCTGGATTTCATCAAGAATCAGCACGATGCCGTGCTTTTCCGTCAGCGCGCGCAGGGCCTGGAGAAACTCCGCCGGCGCCGACAGGAAACCACCGTCGCCCTGCACCGGTTCGATGATGATCGCGGCGACACGCTCAGGGGCAACCTGGGTGGCCAGCAACTCGTCGAGGGCCTTGAGCGCCATCTCGCTGGTGACGCCGCGATAGGCATTCGGATACGGAGTGTGGAAGACCTCCGGCGCGAACGGCCCGAAGTTCTGCTTGTACGGCTGGCTCATGCCGGTCAGCGTGGTGCCGAGCAAGGTACGGCCGTGGAAGCCGCCGCGAAAGGCGATCACGGCCGAGCGGTTGGTGTGAGCGCGGGCGATCTTCACCGCGTTTTCCACCGCCTCGGCACCGGAGGTAAAGAACGCCGCTTTATACGCTTCTTTGCCACCGATCATTTCACACAGGCGCTGGGCCAGATCGAGATAAGGCTTATAGGCCACCACCTGGAAACAGGCGTGAGAGACCTTTTGCAATTGCGCCTGCACCGCAGCGACCACCTTCGGGTGGTTGTGACCGATGTTCAGCACACCGATGCCGCCGACAAAATCCAGGTAGCGCTTGCCGTCCACGTCCCACAACTCGGCACCTTGGGCGCGATCGATCACCAACGGGTGAGCGGTAACCAAGCCACGCGGCACGAATTGATCGCGCTGACGAAGCAAATGAGGGGTTTCGTCGACTTTGCTATTCATGGCATTTCCCATCGTGAGTCCGGCAACCGGGAGGTGGTTGCGATGGTGTTCAGGTTAAGCCTTGCGCGAAACGATCTACGCCGAACTTGGCCCCTGAGAAATTCGGATCGACTGTTTTCACCCTGCCAAACGGCAGATTCCTTTCGCCCGCCGAATCTGCCGGGCCGTCGCCGATCGAACATCACGAAACCCGTTTAACCCGGCGCTTTCGACAGATCCTGCGCTGGCATTGCGCGATGATGTTCAGCACCTTCATCCTTCAGGACATGCCCATGGCCCTGCTTTATAAAGCTGACCCTGTGCGCGGCGAACAGTGGCAAGCGCTGTTCGCCGAACACGCCCCGGATATCGAATGGCGCGCCTGGCCGGACATCGGTGATCCGTCTGAGATTGAATACTTGGGCGCATGGCAGGCACCGGATGATCTGGAAACGCTGCTGCCAAATCTGAAAGTGTTGTTCGCGTTGTCCGCCGGGGTCGATCAACTGGACCTCAGTCGCTTGCCCGTGAGCTTGCCGGTGGTGCGCCTGCTGGACCCCGGCATCACCCGCGGCATGTGCGAGTACGCCAGTTTCGCGGTGCTGAGCCTGCACCGGGACATGCTTCGCTATCGCCAGCAGCAAATGGCGCGGTGCTGGCAAGCGCACTTGCTGCAACCGGCGACCACGCGCCGGATCGGGGTCATGGGCCTTGGCACCCAGGCTCAGCAGATTCTGGCGACATTGCAGCCGTTGGGCTTTGCCTTGTCGGGTTGGGCGCGCAGTGCGCATCAGGTCGCTGGCGTGGAATGCTATGCCGGGCGCGAGCAACTGCCGGCGTTCCTCAGCCAGTGCGACATTCTGCTGTGCGTGCTGCCGCTGACTGAGCAGACCCAGGGCATTCTTGATCGTGAGTTGTTCCGGCAATTGCCCCATGGCGCGGCGTTGATCAACATGGGCCGTGGCGGGCATCTGGTGGAAAGTGATCTGCTGGAGGCGCTGGACAGCGGGCAGCTCAGTGGCGCGGTGCTCGATGTACTACTGGAAGAACCGGCGCCGGCGGATCATCCGTTTTGGGACCATCCGCAGATTCTGCTGACACCGCATATTGCCGCGATGACGCAGCCGGAGAGTGCGTTTGGGGTGTTGTTGGAGAATATTCGGCGGCATCAAAGAGGCGAGCCGATGGTGGGCCAAATCGATCGCACCCAAGGTTACTGAACACACGCAGATCCAATGTGGAGCGGGCTTGCTCGCGAAGGCGGCGTAACATCCAACATCATCGTTGACTGATACACCGCTTTCGCGAGCAAGCCCGCTCCCACATTGGTTGGGCGGTGGGTTTAAAGAATGTCGGCGATGGCTTTGCCAACCTCCTGAGTCGACCCCTTCCCTCCCAAATCCGGCGTAATCGGCCCATTGGCAATCACATCCTCGATCGCCTGCAAAATCCCGTCATGCGCCGCGCGATAGCGCTCATCTCCATTCCCCAGGAAATCCAGCATCAACGCCCCCGACCAGATCATCGCAATGGGGTTGGCGATGTTCTGCCCATAGATGTCCGGCGCCGAGCCATGCACCGGCTCGAACAGCGACGGAAAGCGGCGTTCGGGATCGAGGTTGGCCGACGGCGCAATACCAATGGTCCCTGCACACGCCGGCCCCAGGTCGGACAGAATGTCGCCGAACAGGTTCGACGCCACCACCACATCAAACCGGTCCGGTTGCAGCACGAAACGCGCGCACAGAATGTCGATGTGCTGCTTGTCCCAAGTGATGTCCGGGTACTGCGCCGCCATCAATGCGGTGCGCTCGTCCCAGTACGGCATGCTGATGGAAATCCCGTTGGACTTGGTCGCTGCCGTCAGGCGCTTGCGCGGCCGGGTCTGGGCCAGCTCGAAGGCGAACTTGAGAATCCGGTCCACGCCGCGTCGGGTAAACACCGACTCTTGCAGCACGAACTCATGCTCGGTGCCTTCGAACATCTTGCCGCCCACCGACGAATACTCGCCCTCGGTGTTCTCGCGGATCACCACGAAATCGATGTCCCCCGGTTTGCGTCCGGCCAAGGGGCACGGCACGCCGGGGAACAGCCGCACAGGGCGAATGTTCACGTACTGATCGAAGTCCCGACGGAACTTGAGCAGCGAACCCCACAGGGAAATGTGGTCTGGCACTTTGTCCGGCCAGCCCACGGCGCCGAAGTAGATCGCGTCGAAGCCTTTGAGCTGTTCGAACCAGTCGTCGGGCATCATTTGCCCGTGTTCCAGGTAGTAATCGCAATGCGCCCAATCGAGCACTTCAATGCTCAGATCCAGCTGCCACTTCTTCGCTGCTTGCTTCAGTACTCGCAGCCCTTCCGGCAGGACTTCCTTGCCGATGCCATCGCCGGCAATCGCGGCGATTTTGAATGTCTTGCTCATCAATCTGCCTCCCTGTGTCTGTGAATTACAGCCCACCGATGTGGAAGGCTTTGACTTCAAGGTATTCGTCCAGGCCGTACTTGCTGCCTTCGCGGCCTAGGCCTGACTGTTTGATGCCGCCGAACGGGGCGACTTCCATGGAAATGATCCCGGTGTTGAGGCCGACCATGCCGAATTCCAGCGCCTCGCCGAAACGCCATGAACGACGCAAGTCCTGGGTGAAATAGTAGGCACCCAAACCGTAAGGCGTGGCATTGGCCAGCGCGAGGGCTTCGGCTTCATCGGTAAAGCGCATCAACGGCGCCACCGGGCCAAAGGTTTCTTCGTTGGCCAGCAGCATGCCTGCGTGGGCCTCGCCGAGTACCGTGGGTTGAACAAACTGGCTGTCGCCCTCGGGAATCCCGCCGCAGAGCAAACGTGCGCCCTGGCTCAGGGCATCGTCGATGTGCCGCGCGACTTTGCTCACCGCCGCCGGGTTGATCAGCGGGCCGATGGTGACGTCGGCGTCCAGGCCGTTGCCGACCTTGAGCTTGCCCACCTCCTCCACCAGGCGCTGGGCGAAGCGTTCGTAGATGCCATCCTGCACCAGAATGCGATTGGCGCAGACGCAGGTTTGCCCGGCGTTGCGAAACTTGCTGAGCATGATGCCGGCCACCGCCTGCTCAAGGTCAGCGTCATCGAACACAATGAACGGCGCGTTGCCGCCCAGTTCCAGGCTCAAGCGCTTGATGTGTTCGGCGCTTTGGCGCATCAGCAAGCGGCCGACGGCGGTGGAGCCGGTGAAGGAAATCTTGCGCACGCTCGGGTTGCCGGTCAGCTCTTCGCCGATCCCGGCGGGCATGCCGGTCAACACGTTGAACACCCCGGCCGGGATGCCGACCCGTTCGGCCAACACCGCCAGGGCGAGGGCTGACAACGGCGTCAGGTCCGAGGGTTTGACGATGATCGGGCACCCGGCCGCCAGGGCTGGTGCGCATTTACGGGTGATCATCGCGTTGGGGAAATTCCACGGGGTGATCGCGGCGCAAACTCCCACCGGTTGCTTGAGCGTCAGCAGTCGGCGGTCACCGCTGGGGGCCGGCATGGTTTCGCCGTAGACCCGCCGGGCCTCCTCGGCGAACCATTTGACGAAACCGGCGCCGTAGCGAATTTCGCCTTTGGCTTCGTTCAACGGTTTGCCCTGTTCGCAGGTCATGATCAGCGCCAGGTCGTCGAGGTTGTCGATCATGGCCTGATACCATCGCTCCAGCAGCGCCGCACGTTCCGCTGCCGGGCGAGCGCGCCAGGCCGGCCAGGCTTTTTCGGCCGCTTCGATGGCGCGACGGGTTTCCGCGCCTTGCATCGCCGGTACGCGGCCAATCAACTGACCGCTGGCCGGGTCAATGACGTCCAGGGTCGCGGCGTTGTCGGCGCCGATCCACTGCCCGTCGACATAGGCAAGTTCTGCCAAAAGGCTGGGGTCTTTCAAACGATTATTGAGCATGGTCGAGTCCTGATCCGAGACACGCTCCAGTCTAGGGAGGTGTGGCGGGTGAGGATGCTGAAAGCGATTTCAGGACAGTGTCGGATGCTGAAATTAGCGGTGAAACGGCAGATTCATGATCTGTCAGATCAACACAAAACCATGTGGGAGCGGGCTTGCTCGCGAAAGCGGTGTGTCAGTTGTCATAAATGCTGACTGACACGACGCCTTCGCGAGCAAGCCCGCTCCCACATTTGATCTCTGTTTTGCCGTAGGACTTGATTACTGCTTCAGGGAACCCAGCAGGCCATCAAGAAACCGCTCACCGGCCTCCATCTGGCTGATCTCGATGAACTCGTCCGGCTTGTGCGCCTGTTCGATCGAGCCCGGGCCGCAGACCACCACCGGCACATCCAGACGCTGCTTGAACAGCCCGCCTTCGGTGCCGAACGATACTTTGGCGGTGCCGGTATCCGGCGCGGCGAAGTTCTTCAGGAAGCGCACCGCTTCGACGCTCGGGTGCGTATCGAGGCCGGGATAGACGTTGACGGTTTCAATGTCGATCGCGGCGACACTGGACAGTTTTTTGGCCTCACGCACGATGACTTCGGCACGCTCGCGCATCTGTTCCAGAAACTGATCCAGATCGTCCGCCGGCAAGTTGCGCACTTCGAAGTCCAGGGTGCACAGATTCGGCACAATGTTCAGCGCCTTGCCGCCAACAATCTGTCCGACATGCACGGTGCTGTAGGGCACGTCGTAGTCCGCATCCTGGGTGCCCTGCTCTTGCAACTGCTGCTGGCTTTGACGCAGCGCGGCGATGAAATCGCAGGCCACATGAATCGCATTGACCGAGCGCGGTGCCAGCGAGGAATGCGCTTCCAGGCCCCGACAGTAGGTGCGGTAAGAACCCTTGCCCTTGTGCCCCAACACAAACTGCATGTTGGTCGGTTCACCGATCAGGCACAAAAACGGTCGTACCGGCGCAAGGTGTAACACGTCCAGCAAGCGGCGCACGCCGACACAACCTGTTTCTTCGTCATGGGACAGCGCCAGTTGCAGCGGCCGGCTCAACGGGCTGTCCGCCGCGTCGAGCATGGCGTCGATGGCCAATGCAATGAAGCCCTTCATGTCGCAACTGCCACGGCCGTAAATCCGCCCGTCCTGCACCGTCGCCTGAAACGCCGGGAAGGTCCAGGCCTGCCCCGCCGCCGGCACCACGTCGGTATGCCCGGACAGCAGAATCCCCGGCAACTCGCGTGGGCCGGTGCTGGCGAACAGGTTGGCCTTTTTGCCGGTTTCATCCTTGACGATCAGCGACTCGATGCCCTTGGTCAGCAGCAAGTCACGCACGTACTCGATGAGGGCCATGTTCGACTCCGACGACACGGTGTCGAAGGCCATCAGGCGTTTGAGAATATCCAGTACACGGGGTTTCATGAGGCCTTGCTCCGTTGCTCGGCTGAGAGGGCGAACCGGTTGATGGAGAACGGCTCAATCGACGTGCTGGTGCTGCCGGTGCTGATCAGTTCGGCCATCACGTCGCCGACGCCAGGACCGAGCTGGAAGCCGTGGCCGCAGAAGCCGAAGGCGTAGAACAAACCATCGACGGTGCCGCTGGGGCCCATCACCGGCAGGGAGTCGGGCAGATAACCTTCGATGCCGCTCCAGACCCGAATGATGTTCAGGTTGCCGACACCCGGCAGCAGACGGCGCATCTGCTCCATCTGATTGAGGATGCTGCGCGGCTCGACATAGGCCCGGCGATTGAGCATGTCCGGTTTGCTGCGGTAGCCGCCGCCGATGACGATGTTGCCGCGCGGGATCTGGCGAAAATAGATCACTTCCTCGGGAATTTTGGTGTACACGCCGATCACGGTCGGCAAGGCGTAAGGCACCGGTTCGGTCACGGCCATTTGCGGGCCGTGGGTGTCCAGTGGCACCGGTTCGCCGAACTGCGCCGACAGCTTCTGGCCCCAGGCGCCGGCGGTGATCAACAGCTGGGCGGCGCTGAACTGGCGGCCATCGGTGGTGGTGACGTTGAACTCGCCACCGACCTTCTGCACTTCGGCGACTTCCGTCTGTTCTTCGATCCGCGCGCCAAGTCGCCGTGCGGCACGGGCAAACGCCGGGGCGGCCAAACGTGGGTTGGCGTGGCCGTCGTGGGGCGCGTAGGAGCCGCCCTTCACGTCCGGGCCGAGGAACGGGAACCGCGCGTGCAGTTCAGCGCCGCGAAAGATTTTCAGATCCAGTTGCGCCGCTTCGGGCGCTGCCGCGTAGGCTTCCAGTTCAGGGATTTCGTCTTCGCGGTAACACACACGCATGTGCCCGCTGGCGATGAATTCGAGGTCGTCGTCGATCAACTCCGGCAAGCGTTTCCACAGCGCCCACGAACGGTTAGCCAACGCCAGCTGCCCGAGGAATCGGCCCTGGCGCCGTACGTTGCCGAAGTTCACGCCGCTGGCGTACTGACCAATCTGGTCGCGCTCCAGCAGGATCACCGACTGACCGCGCTGACGCAGAAAAAACGCCGCCGCCGAGCCCATCAGGCCGCCGCCGACGATCACGACATCGGCTTTATGAACCGTCATGGCGACACCTCCTCGGTGAGCATCGATAGGGGTTTGACCGGCGCCTGACCGCGCTGCCGACCGACCTGTTGCACGCTGACACCAGCAGCGGCAGCAATCACCTCGGCCCCGGCCTGGGAACAATAACGTCCCTGGCAACGGCCCATGCCGACGCGGCTGAACGCCTTGGCCCGATTGACTTCGCAGGCACCATTTTCGCTGACGGTGCGGCGCAATTCGCCGGCGCTGATCATTTCGCAGCGACAGACGATGGCGGCATCCGGTAAAGCTTTGGCTTGCGCCGACGGCCAGGGAAACGCCTGGGCCAGCCCCAGGCGAAACTGGTCCATCACCGCCAGCGCGTGGCGTTGTTCGTCGCGCAACCCGACATTCAGCGGTTGCTGCAGGTCCTCCAACAGCGCCATGGCGACCAGCCTTCCGGCGTGTTCAGCGGCATCCGCGCCGCGAATCTTCGAGCCGTCCCCGGCCGCGTACACACCACTGACCGAGGTTCGGCCATCCTCATCAACCGCCAGCAACCATTGGCTGGACGCCTCATCGAAACGCAGGCGACAACCGGCAAGGTCCGCCAATTGCGTTTCCGGGCGCAGGTGATAACCCAGGGCCACGGCGTCGCAATTGACCGTCAGGGTTTCCCCGCTCGCCGTGCTGACCCGCACGCCACTGACGCCGCTCGCCGCGTCGCCCAGCACTTGCAGGGGTTTGATCCCCAGGTGTACCGGGATTTTCGCCTGATACAGCTGCGCCAACAGTTTCATCCCGGTGAACAGTAATCCGGGACGCGCCAACAGTTTGGGCATGGCAAGGATGCGTTTGCTCAGCGGCGAGGTGTCGAGCACTGCCGCCACGTTGGCGCCGGCTTTGACATATTGGCTGGCCACCAGATACAGCAACGGCCCGCTGCCCATGAACACCACGCTGTGGCCAATGGAAACAGCTTGGGATTTGAGTGCGATCTGTGCTCCGCCGAGGCTGTAGGTGCCCGCCAGTTGCCAGCCTTCGATCGGCATCAAGCGATCGGTAGCGCCAGTGCAGAGGATCAACGCGTCGTAATCCACCATCGTATACTTGCCCTGTTTCACGCAGCACAATTGCCCCGCTGTGAGGTTCCACACCAGCGTGTCCGGTCGGTAGTCGATCGATCCGCGCAAGCGATCGAAGCTTTGGTGCAGGTCCCGGGCTTTGGCGGCTTCGGTGCCGTACAGCGTGGCGTAATCGCGGGTGAAGCCTTCCGGTTGGCGACGGTAGATCTGCCCGCCATCCCGGCGATTTTCATCGATCAGGATCGGTTTGAAACCCGCGTCCAGCAGGGTTTCGGCACAACGAATACCGGCCGGCCCAGCGCCGACAATAACGACTTTATTAGAGCTCAGCCGTGCAGTGGCCATGTCGCCTCCGGTTGTGTGGTGACGATGTCCAGCCCATCACGGACTTCATTGGAACAGGCACGCAAGCGTTCGCCGCTGCGGGTCCAGACCCAGCAATCCTGGCAAGCGCCCATCAAACAAAAACCGGCGCGGCGGCCCGAATCGAATTCCGACTGGCGCAACGCCGAGCCCTGGGTCAGCAGCGCGACCATCAGGGTATCGCCCAGCAACGCCTCGATGGGTGCGCCGTCCACCTTCAGATTGACGGTCGGTCGGCCCTGCTCGGCCAGCCTCACAAAACGCCCCTTCATGCATAGGCTCCCTGGGTCATGATGTTCAAATCCTGCTGGGTTTTCAGCAGCTCGGCGGTGTCGTGGTGGCAAAGGATTTCGCTGCCACCGGCGATGATCCGGCGGTTCGGCGCGGTGCGATTACACAGGCTGTCGACCCGCACCGGGCACCGATTGAGAAAGGTGCACAGCTCTGGCACGTTGGCCCTGGCGCCGATTGGCGGCAGTTCGCCGCAAGTGGTGCCACAGTTCTCCAGCCAGCCCTGACGCAGTTCCGGCACCGAATGGATCAACAGGTCGGTGTAAGGATGGAACGGGGCTTGGGCGAACGCTTGCCGAGTGCCGGCCTGAACCTTGTGGCCGCTGTACATCACCACAATGTCATCACACAGCGCGCGGACGGTGGAGATGTCGTGACTGATGAACAGGTACGAAACTCCCACTTCCTGACGCAGGTCGCGCAGCAGTTCGAGAATCGCCGCGCCGACCACGGTGTCGAGCGCCGAGGTCACCTCATCGCACAGAATCAGGTCCGGTTTGGCCGCCAGCGCCCGGGCCAGATTGACCCGCTGTTTTTGCCCGCCGGACAGTTCATTCGGACGCCGTTCCGCCATGTCTCGCGGTAGGCGCACCAGGTCCAGCAACTCGCCGATGCGCTCGCGCAATGCGGCGCCCTTGAGACCGAAATACATCTTCAGCGGCCGGCTCAGAATGGTGCTGACACTGTGCATCGGGTTGAGCGCGGTGTCGGCATTCTGGAACACCATTTGAATGCGGCGGAACTGTTCGGCGGTGCGCTCGGACAGGCTGCCGCCCAGCGGTTGACCATCGAAGGTCAGCCCGCCCAGCGCCGGGGTCAGCAGCCCCGCCACCACCCGTGCCAGGGTCGATTTGCCCGAGCCCGACTCACCGATCACGCCGATGGCCTGGCCCCGGCGCACGGTCAGGTCGATGTCTTCCAGCACCCGAATCGACGGCATGCCGTGCATGTTCTTGTTGCCGTAACCGGCAGTCAGGCCCTGGATGGTCAGCAAGGGCGTGTCTTGCGCCACATCGCAGGGCGGACGAATCGTCGTGTCCGGCCGCGCCGCCGCCAGCAGGCTGCGGGTGTATTCGTGGGCCGGGCCTTTGAGTAATGGCGCGGTGGCACTTTGTTCGAAAATCTCACCGCCGTTGAGTACCACAATCTGATCGGCCATTTGCGCGACCACGGCAAGGTCGTGGGACACGTAAACCGCCGTCGCCCCACGTTCGCGCACCACCCGTTTGAAGGCGCGCAGCACGTCGATCTGGGTCGTCACGTCGAGTGCCGTGGTCGGTTCATCGAGCACCACCAGCAGCGGATCGCTGATCAGTGCCATGGCCGCCATCACCCGCTGCAGTTGCCCGCCGGAGACCTGATGGGGATAGCGCTGGCCGATGCGATCGGGGTCCGGCAGCGCCAGGTCGCGAAACAACTCGACGGCCTTGGCTTCGAGCACGGCCCGGCTGCCCAGGCCATGAATCAACGCGCCCTCCACTACTTGATCGATCAGTTTCTTCGCCGGGTTGAACGCCGCCGCCGCACTCTGGGCGATATAGGACACCCGGTTGCCCCGCAGGCCTTGCAGCTCGCTTTCGCTCAACGCGAGCATGTCGTGCTCGCCGATCTGCACCACGCCAGACGCCAGGCGACAACCGCGCCGGGCGTAACCGAGCAGCGCCAGAGCGATGGTGGTCTTGCCCGAACCGGACTCGCCAATCAACGCCAGCACTTCACCTTTGGCCAGGGAGAAACTCACACCCTTGACGATTTCTACTTCGCCGCGCTCGCCACAGGCGACCACGCGCAGGTTTTCGACTCGAATCAATTCACTCATTTCAATGGCCTCCCGAACGTCGACTACGTCGCGAAGACAGGCGGTCGATAAACAGATTCACACCGATGGTCAGGGTGCCGATGGCCAGGGCCGGAATCACAATGGCCGGCGCGCCCTGGTTGAGGCCGCCGATGTTTTCGCGCACCAGTGAGCCGAGGTCGGCATCCGGCGGTTGCACACCCAGACCGAGGAAGCTCATGCCGCTGAGCAGCAGCACGATGAAGCCGAAACGCAGCCCCAGGTCCGTCAGTACCGGGTTGAGCATGTTCGGCAGGATCTCCACGCACGCGATGTACAGCCGACGTTCGCCGCGAGTACGGGCCACTTGCACGTATTCCAGGGCTTCGATGTTCACCGCCATGCTGCGGGCGATGCGGAACGCGCCGGGGGTGAAGCTCAGCACCGCGGTGCAGATCAGCAAGGTAACCGACGAGCCGAAGGCCGAGACCATGATCAGCGCCAGCATCTTGCTCGGGATCGAGATAAAGGCGTCCATCAAGCGGCTGATCACCTCGTCCAGCCACTTCGGCGACACCACCGACAGCAGCGCGCAACTGGTGCCAAGACCGCTGGCCAACACCGCCGCCACCAACGCCAGGCCGACGGTGAAACGTGCGCCGACGAGGATGCGACTGAGCATGTCGCGGCCCAGGTAATCGGTACCGAACGGGTAAACGGCGCTGATGCTGTCAAAGACATTGTCAGAGACCACTTCACCCACCGGGTGCGGCGCCAGCCAGGGGCCGAAGATCGCCACCAGCAACCAGATAACGCACATCGCAGCCCCGATCAGACCCAGCCAGGCCGGACCATGAGACACCTTGCCAACCGACAGGTCCGGGGTCGCAGGCGTCGATTTCACAATGAGATTGTTCATTGGTTTCTCAGCCTCGGATTGGACAGAATCGCGCACAGGTCGGCAATCAGCACCAACCCCAGGTACGCCGTGCAAAACAGCATGGTGCAGGCCTGGACCAGCGCCATGTCGCGGTTGGTCACCGCATCAACCATCAGGCTGGCGATGCCGGGGTAGTTGAAGATCGTCTCGACGATTACCACCCCGCCCAACAGGTAAGAAAGACTCAGGGCGATAGCATTGGCGATGGGTCCGATGGCATTGGGCAAGGCATGGCGCAGCACAATGCGCATCGGGCTCACGCCTTTGAGCCGGGCCATTTCCACGTAGGGGCTGTCCAGTTGATCGATCACCGCTGCCCGGGTCATGCGGGCCATTTGCGCGACGATGACGCAGCACAGCGTCATCACCGGCAAGGCGTAAGTACGCATGAATTGCCAAGGTGAGGTGATGTCGCTGGCATAGGACAGCGCCGACAACCAGCCCAGGTTCACCGCAAAAATCAGCACCGCCAGGGTCGCCACCAGAAACTCCGGCACGGCCACCATGGCCAGGGTGAAAAAGCTCAGGAAGCTGTCGATGCGCCCCCCGCGGCCCATCGCCGAGCCGATGCCCAGAATCAACGCCACCGGCACTGACACCAGCGCCGTCGCGGCCGCCAGCATCAAGGTGTTGGGCACCCGCCCGGCCATCAACTCGCTGACCGACATGGCGTTGGAGACCGACTGGCCCATGTCGCCGCTCAGCAGGTTCATCAACCAGTGCAGGTAACGCAACACACCGGGCTGATCCAGCCCCAGTTTCAGGCGCAAGGCCGCCACCTGTTCCGGCGTGGCGAACTGCCCGAGCGATTGTTGCGCCGCGTCCCCCGGCAGTACCGCCGTGATCGCAAACACGACCATGGACACGATCAACAAAGTCACGATCGCGGCGCCCAGGCGCCGGCCGATCAACCACAGTGTGTTGCTATTCATCGCCCTACCCTCATGCAATGTCCCCGTCGCTTCAACCACTGCTCATCAAGCGTCCAGCCAGACCTGCTCGGCGAACATGTAGCCCATGAAACCACCCAGCGGGTTGCTGCCGTAACCTTTGATGCGCTGGTCGACACCGTCGATGTTGCTGATGAACACCGGCACGCCGATACCACTGTGGTCATGCACCAGGGTCTGCATGTCGGCGTACATCTTGGTGCGCTTGGCGTCGTCGGTTTCACCCCGGGCGAGCATCAGCAACTGATCGAACTGATCGTTCTGCCAGCCCGATTCGTTCCACGGCGCTTTCGACTGGAAGAACTGCGAGAACATCACGTCGGCGTTCGGCCGCGGGTTGATGTTGCCGAAGCTCAGCGGGTGCTTCATCCAGTGATTGGACCAGTAGCCATCGCTCGGCAGGCGATTGACGTCGAGCTTGAGCCCGGCCTGTTTCGCCGACTGTTGCAAAAGCACCGCGATGTCCACCGAACCGGTGGCGGCCGGCGATGCGACCAGCGGCATGGTGATGCTTTCCATGCCGGCCTTCTTGAGCAGGAACTTGGCTTTTTCCGGGTCGTAGACCCGTCGCGGCAGGTCGGCGTTGTAGTAGCGCGAACCGGGGGAAATCGGATGGTCGTTACCGACCACGGCAAAGCCCCGGAACACTGCGGATTTAACCTGTTCACGGTCCAGCAGGTGCTTCATGGCCTGAGTGAATTCGGCGCTTTTACCCGGCATCTGATCCTGGCGGATGATCAGGTCGGTGTAGTTACCCGATGGCGCATCCACGACCCGGTGTTTGGCGCTGGCCTTGATGCGCGTGGTCGAGCGCGGGTTGACCTCGTTGATCATGTGTACGTCGCCCGACAACAGCGCGTTGACCCGCGACGGTTCGTCGGCAATGGCGATGAACTCGATTTCGTCCAGGTACGGCAGGCCCGGTTTCCAGTAGCCGGTATTGCGCGCGGCAATCGAGCGCACGCCCGGTTTGAATTCCTTGACCTTGAACGGCCCGGTGCCGATGCCCTGGTTGAAATCGGTGGTGCCTTCCGGAACGATCATCAGGTGCGACACGGCGAGGATCGACGGCAATTCGGCGTTCGGCGCGCTCAGGCGGATTTGAACTTCGTTGGGGCCGCTGGCTTTGATTTCTTCGAACTGCGCCATCAGCGGCATGACCTTGGAGCCGGTCAGCGGATCCTTGTGGCGCGACAGCGAGTACACCACGTCGGCAGCGCTCAGGGTCTTGCCGTTGTGGAAGGTCACGTCCTTGCGCAGGGTGATGGTCCACAGCGTGGCGTCGGTGTTGTCGATGCGCTCGGCCAGTTCCAGTTGCGGCACCAAGTGGGCGTCGAAACGGGTCAGGCCGTTGTAGAACATGAAGTGGCGCACGTAGTCGGTCGACAACGCGCCTTTGGCCGGGTCCAGCGTATCGGCGGTGGAACTGGACATGCCGGCGACGCGAATCCGCCCGCCCGGTTTGCCTTTGCCGGGGGTGGCGGCTTCTTCGGCAAACAGTTTACCGGCGGCGCCGAACAGGCTGCCGGCGCCCGCCGCAGCCACACCGGCCACGCCGAGCATCTGCAAGGCGTTGCGGCGCGACATGCCGCGATTTAGGCCTTCGAATACCCGTAGGCTTTCCTGGCCGGAGATCAGTTGGGAGTCGATCTTGTTGTCAGTCATATCAGTTGTACCTGTCGAAAATGAGAAGGCTCGAGTGTCCCGGTTGACCGGAACGTCCTGGAAACGCAAACGACGGTGACGCCACAACATCAACTCAATGCAAATAATCCTGGAAGCGGTAATAGGCACCTACGAACGGCAGGAACCACGGTTTGCCGAAATGGCCTGGAATCGCCGGCCATTCGAGTTCACGCCAAGGGTTGGCTTCGACGTTGCCGGCCATGACATCGGCCATGACCTGGCCCATGTGCACCGACATCTGCACGCCATGGCCGCTGTAGCCCATGGAGTGATAAACACCGCCGTGCTGACCCGCCCGAGGCAGTCGGTCTGAGGTCATGTCCACCAGCCCGCCCCAGCAGTAGTCGATCTTCACGTTGGCCAACTGCGGGAACATCTGCACCATCGCCGCGTGCAGCACCTTGCCGCTTTTGGCGTCGTTGACGCTGTCCGACATGGCGAACCGCGCACGGCCGCCAAACAGCAGGCGATTGTCCGGGGTGAGGCGGAAGTAGTTACCGATCATGCGGCTGGTGACATAGGCGCGGCGGCCCGGCAACAACTGCTCGATCAGCGACGGTGGAAGGACTTCGGTGGCGATGACAAAACTGCCCACCGGCACGATCCGCCGCCGATACCAGCCCAAACCACCGTGCTGACAGGCGCCCGTGGCCAATAACACCTGACCGGCGTGCAGCGATCCTTTGCTGGTGTTGACCTGATAACCGCCGGCCTGGGCTTTCCAGTCAGTGACCGAAGTGCCTTGATGGATCAGCGCGCCGTGACGTGCCGCTGCCTCGGCCAACCCGACACCGAAGCGCCCGACATGCATCTGCACGCCGTTGCGCTGCAGCAAGCCACCGTGGAACTGCGCGGAATTGACTTCCGCGCGGGTCTGCTCGGCGGTCAGCAATTCGACGTCGGCATCGACTTCCTTGCGAATCAGTTCGCAGGTCCGTGCCAGCCCTTCGTAGTGCATGGGCTTGGCGGCCAGTTTGAGCTTGCCGTTGCGAATCAGGTCGCAGGCGATTTGCTCCTGCTCCACCAACGACACCACGCTCTGCACCGCGCTTTCGTAGGCTTGGTAATAAGCCCGTGCCTTGTCGGCACCGAGGCTGGCGCTGAGCCCGGCGTAGTCCTGGGCAACGCCGGTGTTGCACTGGCCGCCATTGCGCCCCGACGCTTCACCGATGACCCTTCCGGCCTCCAGCACCACCACACTGGCGCCCTTCAAGGCCAACGCCCGGGCCGCCGCCAGGCCGGTGAAACCACCACCGACGATGGCCACGTCGACCTGCCCGGGCAATGCGCCGAACTGTGCACCGCTGAACGCCGGTGCGGTGTCGAGCCAGTAGGATTCACTGCCCATGTCTAACCCGCCTATGCCAAAAAAAGAATGCGTTGAAGAGCGCCGTTACCGTTCGACTCAGAGACCAACCAGTGCGGCCAGCCCGCCAATATCGGTGATCTGCTGGTAGCCGTAGAAGGCATTGGCCGGGACTTCGTGACCACGGGCGACGAAGGCCTTGTTCTTGATCTTCATGTCGTGGGCCGGCATCAGGTCATAACGGAAGCTGGAGGACACATGCAAGATGTCTTCCGGTCCGCAGTTGAGGTTGTCGAGCATGTACTCGAACGCGGCCAGACGCGGCTTGTAGGCCTGGGCCTGTTCGGCGGTAAAAACCTTGTGGAACGGCGCGCCGAGTTTGTCGACGTTGGACATGATCTGGCTGTCGCTGGCGTTGGAGAAAATCACCAGCGGGATCTTGTCGGCGATTTTCGACAGGCCGGCCGGCACATCGGGGTGCGGGCCCCAGGTCGGTACGGCGTCGTAATACAGTTGACCTTCGTCACGGTACTCGATGCCCCAGCGCTTGCAGGTCCGCGCCAGTGCGGTCTTGAGGATTTCGTCATATGGCATCCAGTCACCCATGACCTGGTCCAGGCGGTAGGCCGAGAAGTCCTTGACGAACTGATCCATCTGCTCGGGCTTCACGCGATCGGCGAACAGCTCGCGAGTCATCGTGCCCATGTGGAAGTTGGTCAGCGTACCGTAGCAGTCGAACGTAATGAATTTGGGGCGAAGAAAGCTCATTGAGTGCGGTCCTGAAGTTCGTTGAGGTCATGGCGTGACAAGCATTCGCTCCGTTACCGAAGCTGTGATGCAACGCTGCAGCACACCGTCATTACAACACTGTGAAATCAGCAGATGGCGTTAAAAGCGACCTTCGCTCGATACAAACCACCGTTTTGGCGCCTGCCCTCAGCAGACTTTGCGGCGCGCACAAGCCTTGGGCAAACCCCGTATTTGTGCGCTCTTATGGGCCTTTATAGCCCTGCAAGGCCCGATCACGCACCGATCTACCGCAGAACCTGCGCCGGGCTGAACGAAAACGGGCGCTTCCTTGCGGAAGCGCCCGTTTGGGTGCTGATTCAAACGTGGCGAATATCTGGAGGTTGCTGAGAACCTGTGGGAGCGGGCTTGCTCCTGGCGGCGATCCGACGAAGGCGGTGTGTCAGGCAGCATTGATGTCGACTGACACTCCCTCTTCGCGAGCAAGCCCGCTCCCACAGGGGGATTTGTGTTATTGCACGATATCGATCAGCACACTCTTGAAGCGTAAATTGGCTTCGAACGCTTCGCGCCCCAGGTCCTTGCCGATGCCGGAGCGTTTGTAGCCGCCGGTCGGCAGGATGTAGTCGTTACTGCGCCCGTAACGGTTAACCCAAACGGTCCCCGCCTCCAGCCGCCGGACCAGACGCAGGGCGCGATTGATATCGGCGGTGTGTACACCCGCCGCCAAGCCGTAGGTGGCGTGCGCGGCCAGGCTCAGCGCCTGTTCTTCATCATCGAATGCCTGCACCGTGAGCACCGGGCCGAAGATTTCTTCGCAGACGGCCGGGTTGTCATTGTCCAGCCCCATCAGCAACGTCGGTTGGTAATAAGCGCCGCCCAGACCTTCAAACACTCCGCCGCCGGTCAGCACTTCAGCACCAGCCTGACGCGAGCGTTGGACGATACCGTCGATGCGACTGGCTTGCAGTCGGGAAATGATCGGCGACAACGTGCTCTCGGATGACCAGGTCGGCCCCGGGTGTAGTTCCTCGAAATACGCCTGCAAATGCGCAACAAAGGGTTCCATGATCGAGCGCTGGATCAACAACCGCGAACCAGACACGCACACCTGCCCGGCGTTGCCGGTGATGGCCAGCGCCACGGTGCGCGCGGTTTTGGCGATGTCCGGTACGTCGGCGAACACCAGTTGCGGGCTCTTGCCGCCGAGTTCCAGGGTCACCGGTTTCGGCCCCACCAGCGCACAGGTCGACATGATGCTCGACCCGGTCGCCGTGGACCCGGTGAACGTCACTTTGGCCACTCGCGGATGGCGGCACAAGGCATCGCCCGTGATGCGGCCATCGCCCTGGATAACGTTGAAAATCCCCGCCGGAATGCCCGCCTGCAGTGCCAGTTCGGCAAAGCGCAGGCTGGAGAATGGCGTCAGCTCCGAAGGTTTGAGCACCACGGCATTACCGGCTGCCAACGCCGGGGCCACCTTCCAGGAGGCCATGCTCAAGGGGAAATTCCACGGTGCGATGGCGGCAATGACGCCGTAGGGTTCGGCGATCTGCATACCCAGTCGATCGGTCTGGGTCGCTGCCACGTGACCGCCATGCTTGTCCGCCAGTTCGGCGAAGAAGCGAATGCCTTCGGCGACATAAGGAATGTCCCAGGCGATCACATCTTTATGAGGACGCGTCGAGCCCACGGCTTCCAGCGGTGCCAGAATGGCGGCGTCCGCCTCGATCAGATCGGCCCAGCGGCGCATCACCCGCGCTCGCTCCCGGGGTGGACGGCTGGCCCAGTCACTGCGGTTGAACGCCTGCCAGGCATCAGTGACCGCCTCATCCACCAGGTCGGCATCGGCGATTGGCAACTGAGCATAGACCTGGCCGTCAGAGGGGCGCACCACCTCAAGCCCGGGTTGCGCATCGCGGTACTTTCCAGCAATGAAGTGAGCGCTGCGCACAGCGATAAGGCGGGGATCGAAGCTATCCATGGAGCACTCCAAATAAGGGACGACGCGTCGTGAACTCAGGTCTCCATCGTAGAAAAAAAGCCCTGGCATTTGCTGCCGACCTTGCGGTGCATTTAAGTAGTAAGTGTGGTCTGCCGGCCTCGGGCTTGCGGAATCTGCCGAATGCTCCAGCCCCCCTTGTCAGGCCTTCGCACAGATGGGATACAGGCACCATCGCGCTGGAAATCCGGCCGCTCGCGCACACTGTCCAACGGAGACTCGCCATGTCCGCCTTGCAACAACCTGCTTATGTCTATCGGCCAATGACGGCCGCCGACCTGCCCTCGGCCCACGCCTTGTCCGTGCAGTTGAAGTGGCCCCATCGCCTGGACGACTGGGCGATGCTGCAACGGGTCAGCGACGGCTTTGTGGTGCTGGATGGCGCGCGTCTGATCGGCACGGCATTCGCCTGCCCCCAGGGTGGCTTCACCACCATTGGCCTGGTGATTGTCAGTGATGACTATCAAGGCAAAGGCATCGGCCGCAAGCTCATGGAACAGGCTCTGGATGCCTGCCAGTCACGCACCCCGATGCTCAACGCCACACTGGCAGGCGCACCGCTTTATGCCAGCCAGGGCTTTGTCGAATTCGGCCGAATTCAGCAGCATCAGGGCAACGTCAATGCACCTGCACCCGCCGCACTGGCCGACGGCGAACATTGCCGTGCACTGAACGCGGCGGATCAGGCTCGCGTGCTGGCTTTGGCCAACGCCGGCAGCGGGCTGGATCGCGAAGCGGTGCTCGCGGATCTGTTTGAAGTGGTCGAGCATTCGGTGGGGATCGAGCGCGACGGCCAGTTACGCGCCTTCGCCTTGCTGCGCCCCTTCGGCCGTGGTCGTTGCATCGGCCCGGTCGTCGCCGAAAACCTCGAACAGACTAAACACCTGATCGCCGTGTTGCTGGCGCACGTACCGGACGCCTTCGTACGCATCGACATTCCGGCAGACAGCGGCCTGGCCGAATGGCTGGAGTCGGCGGGTTTGAGGCAGGTCGATACCGTGGCGCAAATGGCCAAGGGCACGCCACCGCAAACAGCCAATGGCGTCCAACAGTTCGCTGTGGTGACTCAAGCCATTGGCTGACCGCTATCCCCCACAGTCCTTTTTTTTAGGAGCGTCACCCGTATGTCTGAACTTACCGTTCTGCTGTTGGCTCGCGCCGACGGCAGCCGCGTTACCACGTCTTTTACAGCAGCGTCTTTGGGTGCTTTCGATCCGTTCAAGGGCGGTCGCCAGCTGGCCTATAACGGCCCGGATGGCGTATCAGCGGGCATCGTGCACATCAGCGGAACGCTCGATAGCAATGACTTTCCGCACACCGAAGTGATCGTGGTCCACGCCGGCCACGTCGTGCTGCAATCCGAAACGCAGACGCTGGAATTGGGTGTCGGGGCCAGCGCCGTGATAGGTCGCGGGACATCGCTGCGACTTCAGGCTCATGCTGATACGTGCTGGGCCTTTTGTGCCGTCACCAGCCCCGCCGCAAACCCGACACCCGGCCTGACCGCGCTCGACCCGCTGGACATGCTCTCGCCTTCGGTCGCACCGGAACCGCAGATTTTGATAGGGCCGACGCCGCAGTGTCGGTCACACAATGCCTTCGAAGACGACGCCATCCACCTGCGCGTCGGCGTTTGGGATTCGACACCGTATGAGCGTCACGGCCGGCCCCACAAACTCCATGAGCTGATGAACCTGATCGAAGGCAGTGTCACCTTGCTGGCGCCTGATGGAACGAGCGTGGAGGTCAACACCGGCGACAGTGTGTTTGTGCCGCTCGGTGCACCGTGCGCGTGGAAAAGTACGCGGTATGTGCGCAAGTTCTATGCGGTGAAGTAGTGCAAGGCATACCCGTGCCCATTTTTCCTATCCTTTTACGCACACCACCTGACGCAAGGTGTGCAGCACCTCCACCAGCTCGCGCTGGGCGTGCATGACCTGGTCGATGTCCTTGTAGGCCATCGGAATTTCATCGATGACGGCAGCATCCTTGCGGCACTCCACGTGGGCGGTGGCTCGGATCTGATCTTCGACGGTGAACAGGCTTTTCGCCTTGGTACGACTCATGGTGCGGCCGGCGCCGTGGCTGCAGGAGCAGAATGAATCCTCGTTACCCAGCCCACGGACGATGAAGCTTTTGGCGCCCATCGAGCCCGGGATAATCCCCAACTCGCCCTTCTTGGCCGACACCGCGCCTTTGCGGGTGACCAGAATATCCTGACCAAAATGTCGCTCTTTCTGCACGTAGTTGTGGTGGCAGTTCACCGCTTCCAGCGCCACCTCAAAGGGCTTGTTGATTACTTTTCGTGTCGCCTGAATCACCGCTTGCATCATCAATGCACGGTTCTGCCTGGCGAAGTCCTGAGCCCAGCCGACCGCTTCGACGTAGTCAGCGAAGTGCCGGCTGCCCTCTTTAAAGTAAGCCAGGTCACGGTCCGGCAGATTGGCGAGGTGCTGACGCATATCCGCCTGGGCCATTTGAATGAACAGGTTGCCGATAGCGTTGCCGACGCCACGGGAACCGCTGTGCAGCATGAACCAGACCCGGTTGGTTTCATCCAGGCACACCTCGATGAAGTGATTCCCGCTGCCCAGCGTGCCCAAGTGCCCACGGTTATTGGTGTTGGCGAGTTTCGGGTACTTGTCGGTGATCGCCTTGAACCGTGGGTCCAGTGCCGCCCAAGCCCGGTCCGCCTGATGCGGAACGCTGTCCCAGGCGCCCTTGTCCCGACCGCCGCGCCCACTGGTGCGACCATGGGGCACCGCTTTCTCGATCGCGCAACGCAAGCCATGCAGGTTGTCTGGCAAATCACTGGCGGTCAGCGACGTGCACGCGGCGATCATGCCGCAACCAATATCCACTCCGACGGCGGCCGGAATGATCGCGCCGACCGTGGGAATCACGCTGCCGATGGTCGAACCCTTGCCCAGGTGAACATCAGGCATCACGGCCAGATGCTTGAAAATGAACGGCATCTTGGCGGTGTTCATCAATTGCTGTCTGGCTTCGTTTTCTACCGGAACGCCTTCGGTCCACAGCTTGATCGGTTTGCCGTTGGCGACTTCCAGCAGTTGGTAGGTATGTGCTTGCATGACTTCGATTCTTTTCGATTGGCCGATTGTTCGGCGTTGTTCTGGCGCCTGAGGTGAAAAAGGTATAGCAGCCGACGCGCCAGCTTTGATTTTCCTACTTCGCGGAAAAAAGGGGACAAATTTATTTACTCACTGATAACAGAAACGCCGCTCAGTGAGCGCAATGCTGTTCACTTAAGGATTGTTGACTAATCCTCAGGCAGCAGGAAAATCCGGAATCTGATAAGGATTCCGGATTTTTTATGTCTGTTGCTCAGGATTTAAGCGCGGTTTTGGATTTTGCTGAGCAACCGCTCTCTCGCCTTGAGGTGTTCACCGATCATATTCCTCATGATTGGATTACCGCGGCGGCCGCTCTGGCGGATAAAGCCACGATCCGACGTCGGCGCTTGCCTTCGGACGTAGTCCTTTGGCTGGTAGTCGGGATGGCACTTTTCAGAGGTGAGCCAATAGTCG